>CAZJUA010000068.1:0-13183 GCA_964549045.1 uncultured bacterium
GTCGTTGATCAAGCCGATTGCGATGGAGGAGGGGCTTAGGTTCGCGATTCGTGAGGGTGGTCGTACGGTGGGGGCGGGCGTCGTCACCGCGGTCACCGAATAACCATCACCCACCGGGGTGGCTCGACGCCCCCTGGCGGTCGGTGAGGATCCGGCGCGAGCGCGTCGCCGGATCCTCGCGGTGTTGGTCGCGCATCCGCGCACACCGCACCTTCGGTTCTGATATCCTTCGTAGTTCGGGAGGCCACGATGGCCAGTGACGTCCGCATCAAGCTGTTGCTCGAGTGCACCGAGTGCAAGCGCCGCAACTACACCACCCACAAGAACCGGCGCAACACCTCGGCGAAGCTCGAGTTGCGCAAGTACTGCCCGTGGGACCGCAAGCACACGAGTCATCGTGAGGTCAAGGTCTAGCCGGTGTTCAAGCGCATCGTGCAGTACCTCCGCAACTCGCGCGCCGAACTCGCCCGCGTCACCTGGCCCACCCGCGACGAGGTGGTGCAGTCCACGCAGGCGACGCTCGTGTTCGTCATCATCACCGCGCTGTTCCTGTTGTTCGCCGACACCACGCTCGGCAACCTCATCGGGCTGCTGACCTGATGGCCTGCGCAGGATCCTGAGCATGAGCATCGAGTGGTACGCGATCCACACCTATGTCGGCCACGAGGAGAAGGTCAAGGAGAACATCCTGAACCGCGCCCGCTCCCTGGGGGCGACCGACCGCATCTACCAGGTCGTGGTGCCGACGGAGGAGACCGTCGAACACGCGGGCGGTGGCAAGAAGGAAGTGGTGCGGCGGAAGCTCTTCCCCGGCTACATCTTCGTCCAGATGGACCTCGGCGACGAGGAAGAGCCGAACGAGGCGTGGGAGGTCGTGCGCTACACGCCCGGCGTCACCGGCTTCGTCGGCACCTCGACGCGCGCCGTGCCACTGTCCCGGGACGAGGAGTCGCGCATGCTCGGCACGCTGGGCATCACCGGATCGCGGGAAGTCCCCAAGATCAAGGTGACCTTCGGCGTCGGCGACACCGTGCAGGTGACCGCCGGCCCCTTCGCCGACTTCACGGGTGTCGTGTCCGAGGTCAACCCGGACCGGGGCAAGCTCAAGGTCCTCGTCTCGATCTTCGGTCGCGAGACGCCGGTGGAGCTCGACTTCGCCCAGGTCGTCCGCGCGTGAGCCGCCGTCCGCGTCCCGCGCAGGCATTCGACTGACGTCCGTTCGGCGGCCCCTCCGGGTCGCCACCGCCGCGGCCTCCGGGCCGCCCCATCGCCCGCCCGCGCCGCGCATGCGGCGCCGATCGGGAAGCGTTCGGACCCCGGCGCGAACGCCACGCACCGGGGGAGCTGAGGAGGCATCATGGCGAAGAAGATCGCAGGGATCGTGAAGCTGCAGCTGTCGGCCGGCGCAGCCACGCCCGCCCCGCCCGTGGGCCCGGCGCTCGGACAGTACGGCGCCAACATCATGGGCTTCGTCAAGGAGTACAACGCGGCGACCGCCTCGCAGGCGGGCGCCATCGTGCCGGTCGAGATCACGATCTACGCCGACCGCTCGTTCACCTTCGTCACCAAGACGTCCCCGGCGTCCTACCTCATCAAGAAGGCCGCCGGCATCGACAAGGGCTCTGGGGTGCCGAACAAGGCGAAGGTCGGCACGTTGAGCTGGGACCAGTGCATCGAGATCGGCAAGGTGAAGATGGTCGACCTCAACGCGAACGACGAGGTCGCCGCCGCCCACATCATCGCCGGGACCGCCCGGTCGATGGGCGTCAAGGTCGAGGGGGGGCCCGCCGATGCCTAAGCACGGGAAGCGCTACCGCAACGTCCAGGTCAAGGTCGACCGGACCCGCACCTACCCCGTCGACGAGGCCGCCGTCCTGGTCAAGGAGCTCGCCACCGCGAAGTTCGACGAGACGATCGAGGTGCACCTGCGCCTCGGCATCGATCCGCGCAAGTCGGACCAGAACGTCCGCGGCACCGTGTCGCTGCCGCACGGCACGGGCCGCACGGTGCGCGTCCTGGCGTTCGCGCAGGGCGACAAGGCGCAGGAGGCCGAGGCGGCCGGCGCGGACGTGGTCGGTGCCCAGGACGTCATCGAGCGCATCCAGGGCGGCTGGCTCGAGTTCGACGCCGTCGTCGCGACGCCCGACATGATGGGCGCCGTCGGCTCGAAGCTCGGCCGCGTCCTCGGTCCCCGGGGCCTGCTTCCGAACCCCAAGTCGGGCACGGTCGGCTTCAACATCGCCGAGATCGTGCGCGCGCTGAAGGCCGGCCAGATCGAGTTCCGCTCCGACAAGACCGGCGTGGTCCACGCGCCGATCGGCAAGGCCAGCTTCGACGCCGAGAAGCTGGCGGAGAACCTCTCCGCGGTGCGCCACGCGGTCGAGGCGGCCAAGCCCGACGCCGCCCGCGGCACCTACCTGCGCACGATGTACGTCACCTCGACCATGGGTCCGAGCGTGCGGGTGGTCATCTGATTCGGCATCCCGGTGCGTAGCGGAGGCTACCCACCTCTGGCGTTGGAGACCGCAGGGGCCTGCCAGGCTTAAAGATCCTGCCGAGGCGCAAGGTGTCGACCGCGACCGAAGGTCGCACGAGACGCACGCTACGCTTCGCGGCCGCGGCCGAGCGATGCTCGGCCCAAACCCACCCACTCGAGAGAGGCACATATGGCCAACCCAAGGAACCAGACGTCGGTGGCGCAGCTCCGCGAGCTCCTCGCGGAGGCCTCGACGTTCTTCCTGGTGGACTACCAGGGTCTCTCCGCGGGGGACATGCACAGGCTGCGCGCCAAGGTGCGCGCGGCCGGTGGTCGGCTGCTGGTGACCAAGAACACCCTCATCCACGTCGTGCTCAAGGAGCACGGCGTCGAGGGCTTCGAGGCCACCCTGCAGGGCCCGACCGCGCTCGTGCTGGTCGGCGAGGACCCGGTGGCGCCCGCCAAGGCGCTCACCGACTTCGCCAAGGACCACCCCAAGGACCTGCCCGCCGCCAAGGGCGGCAGGCTCCAGGGCAGCTTCGTCGGTCCGGAGGCGTTGGCGAAGATCGCCACGCTGCCGACCCGCGAGCAGCTCTACGCGCAGCTCGTCGGCGTGCTCCAGGCGCCGATGTCGCAGCTCGTGGGCGTGCTGCAAGCCCCCCCGCAGAACCTGGTCTCGGTGATCGACAACTACGTCAACAAGCGCAAGGAGGAAAGCTGATGGCTTTCGACAAGACCGCGATGGTGGAACAACTCTCGGGCCTGACCGTGCTCGAGCTCGTCGAACTCGTGGACGCCCTCAAGGAGACCTGGGGCGTCGAGGCCGCGGCCGCGATGCCGGCCGGCATGATGATGGCCGCCGCCGGCGCCCCCGCCGCCGCCGCCGAGGAGGAGCAGACCGAGTTCACCGTGTCGATCAAGTCGGCCGGCGACAAGAAGCTCCAGGTGATCAAGGAAGTGCGCGCCATCACCAGCCTGGGCCTCAAGGAGGCGAAGGACCTGGTGGAGGGCGGCGGCGTCGTGAAGGAGTCGATCTCGAAGGACGAGGCCGACGAGATCAGGACCAAGCTCGAGGCCGCGGGCGCCGTCATCGAGGTCAAGTAAGCCATCGAACGCACCGGATGCACGGGTGGAAGGAACCCGGGTCGACCAGCGCGTCGACCGCGTCTGTTCGGCGTGACCGAATGGTCACGCCGAACAGACGCCTTCAACATGGAAGGTATCTTGTCACCGATCACGACCGCGCCCGCCGGCACGTCCGCTCCCGTTCCCTCACGTAAGGGGTGAAGATGCGCGAGATCCGAAGCTTCGGCACGATCACCGAGGTCATCGAGCTGCCGAACCTCACGAACATCCAGATCACGTCGTACGACGCCTTCTTGCAGCGGGAGGTCGCGCCCACGCTGCGCGAGAACACCGGCCTCCAGGCCGCCTTCCGCGAGGTCTTCCCGATCGACGAGACCGAGCGCGGTCGCCAGACCGGGCTGGTGCTCGACTTCCTCGAGTACACGCTGGAGCCCCCGGAGTTCACCGCCGACGAGTGCCGCGAGAAGGACCTCACCTTCCACGCGGGCCTCTTCGCCAAGCTGCAGCTGGTCCACAAGGACACCGGCCTCATCAAGGAGGACCAGGTCTTCCTCGGCGACCTGCCGCTCATGACCGAGGACGGCTCGTTCGTCATCAACGGCGCCGACCGGGTCATCGTCTCCCAGATCCACCGCTCGCCCGGCGTCTACTTCACGGCGGCGCCGCTGCCGACGGGCGGCCGCCGCCACACCGCGAGCATCATCCCGATGCCGAAGCGCGGGCCCTGGATCGAGTTGGAGTTCGACAACGCCGACGCGCTGTGGATGAAGGTCAACAAGCGCAAGTTCCCGTTCACGCTCATGCTGCGCGTGCTCGGCTACGGCGACGAGCGCATCCGCGAGATGTTCGCCGGCTACGACGCCTTCCTCGACCCGACCTTCGACGCCGAGGAGGCGACCGGCATCACGCCCGACGAGGCGCTGCTGCGCCTCTTCACCGTGCTGCGGCCCGGCGACCCCCCCAAGGTCGACAAGGCCACGACCTACCTGCACAGTCTGCTCGCGGACCCGCGACGCTACGACCTCGGGGACGCCGGCCGCTACAAGATGAACGCCAAGCTCGGCCTCGAGGTCGCGGAGAAGACGCTGCTGGGCTTCGTCGACGGCCGCTTCGTGGACTACGGGCTGCTGCCCACGCTCAAGTACCTCGTCGCCCTGCAGGCCGGTGACGAGGGCGTCTCCGAGGACGACATCGACCACCTCGGCAACCGCCGCATCCGGACGGTCGGCGAGCTGGTCGCCGACCAGATCCGCGTCGGCCTCGGCCGCATGGCCCGCGGCGTGCGCGAGCGCATGCTGCTCGGCAACCCCGACGCCGCCACGCCACAGAAGCTGGTCAACAACCGGCCGATCGTGGCCGCGCTGCGCGAGTTCTTCGGGCGCAGTCAGCTGTCGCAGTTCAAGGACCAGGTCAACCCGCTCTCGGAACTGCGCCACAAGCGACGCATCTCGGCGCTGGGACCGGGCGGACTGACGCGCGAGCGCGCCGGCTTCGACGTGCGCGACGTGCACCGCACCCACTACGGGCGCATCTGCCCGATCGAGACCCCCGAGGGCGCCAACATCGGCCTCATCACCTCGTTGGCCAGCTTCTCGCGGGTCAACGACCTCGGCTTCATCGAGGCGCCGTACCGGCGGGTCGTCGACGGGCGGGTCACCGACGAGGTGGTCTACATGACCGCCCACGAGGAGGACCGCTACGTCATCGCCCAGGCGAACACGCCGCTCGGCGACGACGGCGCCTTCGCGACCGAATCGATCGTCGCCCGCAAGCTGGGCGACCCGGTGTTCGTCAGCGAGGCCGAGGTCGACTTCATGGACGTGTCGCCGAAGCAGATCATCTCGGTGCCGACCTCGCTGATCCCCTTCCTCGAGCACGACGACGCCAACCGCGCGCTGATGGGTTCGAACATGCAGTCGCAGGCGGTGCCGCTCCTACGGGCCGATGCCCCCTACGTCGGCACCGGCGTCGAGGAGCGCGTGTCGCGCGACTCCGGTACCGTCGTGCTGTCCACCGTGGCGGGCGAGGTGACCTTCGTCGACGCCAACCGCGTCGTCATCGCCGACGCCAAGGGCATCGAGCACGACTTCGTCATGACGCGCTTCCAGCGCTCGAACCAGAACACCAACCTCGATCAGCGCCCCATCGTGCGGTTGGGTCAGCGGGTCGGGATCGGCGACGTCTTGGCCGACGGCCCCGCCTCGCAGAACGGGCGCCTGGCGCTCGGCCAGAACATCCTCATCGCCGTCATGCCGTTCGACGGCTACAACTTCGAGGACGCCATCGTGCTCTCCGAGCGGCTCGTGCGCAACGACGCCTACACGTCGGTGCACATCGAGAAGTTCGAGAAGGAGGCGCGCGACACCAAGCTCGGCCCCGAGAAGATCACGCGCGACATCCCCGGGCTCTCCGAGGCGGCGCTGCGCGACCTCGACGAGGACGGCGTGGTGCGCATCGGCGCCGAGGTGAAGCAGGGCGACATCCTGGTCGGCCACACCAGCTTCAAGGGGGAGAAGGACCCGACCCCCGAGGAGCGCCTGCTGCGCTCGATCTTCGGCGAGAAGGCCCGCGAGGTCAAGGACACCTCGCTGCGCGTGCCCCCGGGCGACGGCGGCGTGGTGCTGCGGACCGTGCGCTTCCGCCGCGGCGACCCCGGCGTCGAGCTCAAGCCCGGCGTGCAGGAGATGGTGCGCGTGTACGTCGCCCAGAAGCGGCGTCTCGTCGAGGGCGACAAGCTCGCCAACCGCCACGGCAACAAGGGCGTGGTCGCCAAGATCCTGCCGCCCGAGGACATGCCCTACCTCGAGGACGGCACCCCGGTCGACCTGGTGTTCAACCCCCTCGGGGTCCCCTCGCGCATGAACCTCGGCCAGATCCTCGAGACCCACCTGGGATTGGCCGCCTACCGCCACGGCGTGTCCTTCGTCACGCCCGTGTTCGACGGCGCGCGCGAGGAGGAGATCAAGCAGCTGCTCGAGGAGGCGGCCGTGGTCGAGAACGCGCGGCGCGCCACGGCGGGCTTCGCCCCCGATCAGCGCGAGCTCGACGTCGTGCGGCGCGCCGCCAAGCTCGGGATCATCCCCGAGGACCTGTCGACCGAGGAGGCGCTCGTGGCGCTGGCCAAGGCCGGCAAGGCGGTGCTGTTCGACGGTCGCACGGGCGAGGCGATCGACGCCCCGATCGTGGTCGGCGTCATGTACGTCATGAAGCTCTACCACATGGTCGAGGACAAGATGCACGCCCGCTCCACCGGACCCTACTCGCTCATCACGCAGCAGCCGCTGGGCGGCAAGGCGCAGTTCGGTGGCCAGCGCCTCGGCGAGATGGAGTGCTGGGCGCTCCAGGCCCACGGCGCGGCGTACACGCTGCAGGAGATGCTGACGATCAAGTCCGACGACATCGACGGGCGCAATGCCGCCTACGAGGCGATCGTGAAGGGTGACGACGTGCTGGAACCCACCATCCCGGAATCGTTCAAGGTCCTGGTGAAGGAGCTGCACTCGCTCGCGCTCGACGTGCGGGTGCTCGACGTCAACGACAAGTCCGTCGGCATCTTCGACGAGTCGGGGCGGCACTGGTGAGCGCCCTCCGAGCCGAAGGACCGCTGCGTCTCGACGCGCCGATGCGCGACGCGCGCGAGTTCACCCGCGTGCAGATCGCCATCGCCTCGCCCAAGAGCATCCGCGACTGGAGCTACGGCGAGGTCACCAAGCCCGAGACGATCAACTACCGCACGCTCAAGCCCGAGCGCGACGGCCTGTTCGACGAGAAGATCTTCGGCCCCGAGAAGGACTGGGAGTGCGCCTGCGGCAAGTACCGTGGCCAGCGCTTCTCGGGCAAGGTCTGTGAGCGCTGCGGCGTCGAGGTCACCAAGTCGACCGTGCGCCGCTACCGCATGGGCCACATCGAGCTCGCGACCCCGTGCGCCCACATCTGGTACGTCAAGGACGTCCCCAGCAAGATCGGCGCGCTGCTCAACCTCTCGACGAGCCACCTCGAGCAGGTCCTGTACTTCGGGCGCTACATCGTCACGGACCCGCAGGAGGCCAAGCTCGGTGGACGGCCGCTGCGCCGGGCCGACCTGCTGACGGACGACGAGTACCGCCAGCTGCGCTTCGGCCAGCAGGAGACCTACTCGGTGGCCCTCGGCGAGCAGGCGCTCGTCGGCGACGGCGAGGCCGTCGAGCAGGGCCAGCCGCTGGCGAAGGGCGTGAAGAGCAAGCTCGCCGGCATCGCCCAGTACCGCTTCCCGCGCCGCATCACCCTCGACTACCGCGAACTGCGCGACGCGCGCCTCATCGTGCCCAAGACGAGCTGGGTCGAGGAGGAGAAGTACGCCGGCGGTCAGCCGATCGCCGAGCTCGACGCCGACCTCGAACTGCGTGCCGAGGAGGAGGGCGTCGTCGAGCTGCTGCCGATCGGCAACGACGGCGGCATCCTGCTCCTACGTGACGTCGACGACGAGGAGATCCGCTTCGCGTACCTCATCGCGAGCGGCATGGAGATCGTCGCCGGCAGCGGCGAGTTCGTCGAGCAGGGTGACGTGTTGGCCAAGGCGGCCAGCGGCGCCCAGCTCACGCTGCCGCGCGAGGCGAGTGCCTCGCTGCGCGCCAGCAAGACGAAGGACAAGCAGGTCACCATGACCCTCGAGGTGCGCTGGGCGCGCCGCGAGGTCCACGAGATCAACCCCACCATGCACGTGCTGGTCGGGGATGGCGCGACCGTGGTGGCCGGCGAGAAGGTCGTCGGCGCGATCGACGCCGCGCAGGAGATCGTCGCGGCTGCCGACGGCACGGTGCAGCTCGCCGAACCCGCCAGCATCATCGTCTCGCGGGCGCGCGTCTACCCGTACCAGGACGAACCCATCGTCGTGAACGGCGACCGCGTCAAGCCCGGCGACGAGCTCGCCGACGAGGGCAACGTCCGCAGCGACATCTCCGGCCGGGTGGAGATCGACCTCGTGCGGCGGCAGGTGCGCGTCATCGAGTCCTACGACTTCGAGGCGCGCATGGGCGCCGACGCGGTGCGCGAGCTGCTCGAGTCGATCGACCTCGAGAAGCTCGAGGCCGAGCTCGTCGAGGAGATGAACTCGCCGAGCCGGCACAAGCGGGCCAAGGCGCGCAAGCGCCTCGAGATCACCCGCAGCTTCCTCAAGAGCGGTAACGACCCCGCGTGGATGATCCTCGAGGCCGTGCCGATCATGCCCCCCGACCTGCGGCCGATGGTCCAGGTCGAGGGCGGACGGTTCGCGACCTCCGACCTCAACGACCTCTACCGGCGGCTCATCAACCGCAACAACCGCCTCAAGAAGCTCATGCAGCAGGGGGCGCCCGAGATGATCGTGCGCAACGAGAAGCGCATGCTGCAGGAGGCGGTCGACGCGTTGATCGACAACGGCCGCCGCGGCAGCGCCGTCGTGCACCCGGGCTCCGACCGGCCGCTCCGCTCGCTGACCGACCTGCTCGGCGGCAAGCAGGGCCGCTTCCGCCAGAACCTGCTCGGCAAGCGCGTCGACTACTCCGGGCGCTCGGTCATCGTCGTCGGCCCACAGCTGCAGCTGCACCAGTGCGGCGTGCCGAAGCGCATGGCCCTCGAGCTGTTCAAGCCGTTCCTGTTCAAGAAGCTCGAGGAGCGCGGCATCGTCAGCAACATCAAGAGCGCGCGCAAGCTGCTCGAGCGCTACCGCGACACCCGCGACGAGATCTGGGATGCGCTCGAGGAGGTCATCGCCGACCGCGTCGTCCTGCTCAACCGGGCGCCGACGCTGCACCGCCTCGGCATCCAGGCGTTCGAGCCGGTCCTCGTCGAGGGCCAGGCGATCCAGCTGCATCCGCTCGTATGCGAGGCCTTCAACGCCGACTTCGACGGCGACCAGATGGCCATCCACGTGCCGCTGTCGGTCTACGCCCAGGCCGAGGCGAGGTTGCAGATGCTCTCGTCGCACAACCTGCTGTCGCCGGCCCACGGTCACCCGAACGTCGGCGCCGCCCGCGACATCATCCTGGGGCTGTTCGTCCTGACCCAGGTGCACACCGGGCGCAAGGGCATCGGCGCCGAGTTCGTCGACGAGATGGCGGCGCTCGAGGCGTTCCGGGCCGGCGACGTGAGCCTGAACGCCGCCATCGAGGTGGGGGGGCGACCGACCTCCATCGGCCGGCTGAAGTACCGCTTCGCCAACGCCGACGAGGCGCTGTTGGCGGCCGAGCGCGGCGAGATCGACATGCAGGACGTCGTCACCGTCAAGCTCGATGGCCGCCTGGTCGAGACCAGCCCGGGCCGCGTGTTCTTCGCGCGCCTGGTGCGCGAGACGCTGGCCGAGGACGGCGGCGAGGTGCCGGCGTCGATGATCCGGTACGACACGGCCTACGAGAAGGGCGCGCTCCGCGACCTCGTCGTCGACAGCTTCAAGCTGCTCGGGGTCGAGCGCACGGCGAAGCTGCTCGACGGCCTCAAGCAGGCGGGCTTCCAGCTGAGCACCACCTCGGGCATCACCATCGGCATCGACGACGTCGCGATCCCGCCGGCGAAGAAGGGCCTGCTGGCCGACGCCCAGGCGAAGCTGGAGAAGATCCAGCAGTTCGCCGAGATGGGCTTCGTCACCGAGCAGGAGCGCTTCCAGCAGGTCGTCCGCCTGTGGAACGACACGACCGAGCAGGTCAAGCAGGCGGTGTTCGAGAACTTCGAGAAGAACATGCCCTTCAACCCGCTCTACGTCATGGCGCAATCGGGCGCGCGTGGCAACCCGCAGCAGATCCGCCAGCTCGCGGGCATGCGCGGCCTGATGGCGAAGCCGTCGGGCGACACGATCGAGCTGCCGATCCGCGCGAACTTCCGCGAGGGCCTCGACGTGCTCGAGTACTTCATCTCCACCCACGGCGCCCGCAAGGGCGGGGCGGACACCGCGCTGCGCACCGCGGACTCGGGCTACCTGACCCGCAAGCTGGTCGACGTAGCCCACGAGCTCGTCGTGCGCGAGGACGACTGCGGCACCGCCGACTTCCTCGAGGTGCAGCTGTACAGCCCCGAGGGACGCCCGCGCCCGCGCGCGCAACTCGAGATGAGCCTCTACGGCCGGGCGCTCGCGCTCGACCTGGAGCTCGGTGACCTGAGCTACTCGGCCGGTGCCACCCTCATGCGCGAGGACGTCGCGGCGATCGTGGCGCGCTTCGCCGATCACCCCGACCTGCGGGCCATCGCGGTGCGCAGCCCGCTGACCTGCCAGACCCGGGCCGGCGTGTGCCGCGTCTGCTACGGGCTCGACATGTCGACGATGCGTCCGGTGTCGCTCGGCGAGGCCGTCGGCGTCATCGCCGCCGAGTCGATCGGCGAGCCCGGCACCCAGCTGACGATGCGCACCTTCCACACGGGCGGGGTCGCCACCGGCGGGGACATCACCCAGGGCCTGCCGCGCGTCATCGAACTCGTCGAGGCGCGCAAGCCCAAGGTCAAGGCCGTGGTCGCGGACCTCGACGGCACCGTGTCCATCGTCGAGGAGGACGACCGCTACCGCCTCAGCGTGACCTCGGACGACGAGGAGTTCAGCAAGTCGTACAAGATCGACAAGACCACGCGCATCCTGGTGCGCGACGGCGACCGCGTCGAGGCCGGCCATCAGCTGACCCGTGGTGCGATCAACCCGCACGACCTGCTCGAGACCCGCGGCCCCTCGGCCGTCCAGGCGTACCTGGTCGACGAGATCCAGCGCGTCTACCGCGGCCAGGGCGTCAGCGTGCACGACAAGCACATCGAGACGATCGTCAAGCAGATGCTGAAGTACGTCGAGGTCCTCGACCCCGGCGACAGCGACCTGCTCGAGGGCCAGACCGTCGAGCGCTTCGAGGTCGAAGAGACCAACGACCGCCTGCTGGAGGAGGGCAAGACCCCGGCGAGCTGGAAGCCGGTGCTGCTCGGGATCACCAAGGCAAGCCTGACGACCAAGTCGTGGCTCTCGGCCGCCAGCTTCCAGCACACCACCCACGTCCTGACGGAGGCCGCGGTCGCCGGCAAGGTCGACGACCTGGTGGGCCTCAAGGAGAACGTGATCCTCGGGCGCCTGATCCCCGCCGGGACGGGCCTCGACGTCATCCGCACGACGCGGGTCGCCGACGAGCGGACGCTCGCGAAGCAGCGCACGGCCGCCGCCGACGCCGGCGCCGCTCCCGCGGTACGGGCCGGTGCGGCGACGCCGTCGAACCAGCCCGAGGCCTGACCCGCACCGTCGACGGCCCTTCCGCTCGACGAGCGAACGACATGCTTCCCCCGAATCCGGTCCTCCGGGTTCGGGGGAAGCCCTGCTTGGTAGGCTCGTGACGTGACGCCGTCCGACGACCGCCCACCGCCCGCCCCGTCGGCCGGCGACGTCGCCGCCGCCGTCGTGATCGGCGTCGACCCGGGGCGCCACGTCGGCCTGGCGTGGGTGGACGCCGGCGGCGCCCTACTGCGCGCCGAGGTCGTCGAGGAAGGGGATCTCGCCCGGCTCGAGGTGGCGGACGGGGTGGCGGTCGCCCTGGGGTCCGGCACCGGCTCCCGCGCGGCGCGCGTGCGCCTCGAGGCGGCGGGCCACGTCGTCGCGATCGTCGACGAGCGCGCCACCACGGAGGAGGGCCGCCGCCTGTACTGGCGGTGCCAGCCGGCGCGGGGCTGGCAGCGGTGGGTGCCGGTCGGTCTCCGGCCGCCCCCGGCGGCGATCGACGCCTACGCCGCGTACGCCATCGCGCTGCGCTGGCTCGCGGCCACGGCGGACCCCCCTACGGCGCCACGAGCCCAAGGATAGGCCGCCGAGCGGTTTCCCGCCCGGCGGCCGTGTGCGTTCACGCGTCAGCGCGCGAGCGCGCCTCATCGCCAGTCAGTTCAAGTCGTCTTCTTCGCCGGCGTCCATCATCTGGCGCGCTTCCTGGGCCGTGATGTCCAGGACGGCGCTGATCTCGCCCGCGAGCAGCCGCAGGGCGCGCCGGTAGGCCTGGCGGTCGAGGTCGGGCAGGCCGCGCTCGAGGTCCCACCGGCGAAGCTCGGAGGCCAGCGTGGCGATCTGGTAGGGGTCACCGCTGGTGAGGATGTCGGTGACCTTGCGGTGCCGCGCGGCCCACTGCTTCGGCAGCGTGATGCGGCCGTGCGCCAGGCGCTCGAGCACCGACTGCACTTCCTCGCGGGTCAGCGCCGGGCGCAGGCCCGCTTCGAGCGGCGCGTGCACCGGCACGTAGGCCCGCGACGTGCCATTGGGAAACTGCACCTCGTAGTACTTGAGATCGGCGCCGGCGACCGTCTTGGTCGTGGTTCCCGAGACGATGCCGACGCCGTACGGAGGAAGGACGACTTGGTCGCCGCTCTTGAAGCTCTTGGGGCTGTCTTTCAAGGCTGGGGCTCCCTTCCGCCGGCGGGCGCAAGGCCGTCGTCGGGACGGCACGAGCCGACCCCGATGGCGACGGCGTTCACGCTAGCGGGCGGTGGTGGGGTTGGGGGTGGTTCGTCGGGGTTCGTTCGAATCGCGACGACTCCATCACGTCCCGCATCTTAGCAGACTGGGACCGGTTTCGGGAGTCCGCCCCGACGTCGTCGCGGTCGCAGGGACTCTGCTCACGGAATCGTGCGGTCGGCGGGCCGGGTCCGCACGGTGATGAACAC
>CAZJUA010000069.1:0-2018 GCA_964549045.1 uncultured bacterium
GCCGCCAAGGACCTGCACTCCGGGCGCCACGGCGGTGGCATCGCCAACCCGCTGCACGCGCTGGCCGAGCTGGTCGCCAGCCTGCACGACGCCGACGGCGGCGTGGCGGTGGCGGGCTTCTACGATGACGTACGACCGATCCCCGAGGCCTGGAGCGCCGCGGCCCGCTCGCTCCCCTTCGACGACGCGGCCTACCTCGCCGAGGTCGGCGCGCCCGCGACCTTCGGCGAGGCGGGCTTCTCCACCCTCGAGCGCCAGTGGTACCGCCCGACGCTGGAGCTCAACGGCCTGTGGGGCGGCTACCAGGGGGAGGGCAGCAAGACGGTGCTGCCGAGCGAGGCCCACGCCAAGCTCACCTGCCGCCTGGTCGCCGACCAGGATCCCGCCGACCTGCGGGCCAAGATCGAACGGCACCTGCGCGAGCACCTGCCCTCGGGCGTCACGCTCGAGATCGATCCGGGGACGGAGGGCGCCACGGCCTACCGGCTGCCGGACGGGCACCCGGGGTTGCGCGCCGTGGTGGGCTCGCTGCGCGCCGTCTACGGCGTCGAGCCGTGGGTGATCGGCATGGGCGGCTCGGTGCCGATCTGCGAGGCGTTCCAGCGGCACCTCGGGATGGACACGGTGTTCTTCAGCTTCGCCGTCGGCGACGAGGACATCCACGCGCCCAACGAGTTCTTCCGCCTGCACCGCTTCGTCGAGGGCCGCCGCGCGTGGGCGGACCTGCTGGCGCGCCTGCCGGGGGAGATCGCCCATGGGTGAGGCGGTCGACGCGGTCGCCGCCGCCTGGGCGGCCCTGCGCAGGTACGCGCTCGAGGAGGAGGGCTTCAGCTGCATCCTCGCCGACGCCATGGGGCGCAGCAACGCGATGGGGTGCGACGTGCGGCCGATGTGGCCGGGCGCCCGTCTGGTCGGGCGGGCCGTGCCCGCGCGGCCCGCCGGCACCGAACTCGCCGCCGTCTTCGACGCGATCGACCTCGTGGAGCCGGGGGACGTGGTCGTCGTCGAGGGGCCGGGCGCGGCCTCGGTCGCCTTCTGGGGCGAGAACACCTCGCTCTCGGCACGCAACCGCGGCGCCGCCGGTGCCGTGCTCGGCGCCCCCTGCCGCGACGTGGCCGCGCACGCGCGGCTCGGCTTCCCGGTCTTCGCCACCGGCGCCACGCCGCGCGCGGGCGTCTTCGGCACCCGCGGCGAGACGCAGGTGCCGGTGTCGGTGGGCGGCATGGTGGTGCGCCCGGGCGACGCGCTGCTCGGCGACGAGAACGGCGTGGTGGTCGTGCCGGCGGAGCGGCTCGTGGACGTCATGGCGGCCGTGCCCGAGGCGCTCGCGCGGGACCGCGCCATCCAGGCCGCGCTGGCGGCTGGCGGGACGGTCGGGGCGTACCGGCGCGCGCAGGAGCGGTGAGGGGGCCGCGCCTCAGAGACGCAGCAGGTTCAGCAGCGGCTCGCCCGCGCGGTAGCGGCGCAGGTTCTCGAGGAACAGGTCGGTGAGGCGCTCGTTCTCGCGCGCCACCGTGGCCGCCGAGTGCGGCGTGATCAGCACGTTGGGCAGGTCCCACAATGGGCTCTCGGCCGGTAGCGGCTCGACCGCGGCCACGTCGAGGGCGGCGCCACCGAGGTGCCCGCGCCGCAGGGCGTCGATCAGCGCGCCCTCGTCGATCAGCGCGCCGCGGGCGATGTTGACCACGATCGCGCCGGGGGGCAGCAGCGCCAGCTCGGTCGCGCCGATCATGCCCTCCGTTTCGCGGGTGTGCGGGGCGATGAGCACCAGCGCGCCACTCCGCGGGAGGACCTCACGCAGGCGCTCGGGCGTGGCGGCCTCGTCGACCCGTCCCGCCTCGTCGGCGGCGAGGGGCGAGCGTCGGACCCCGATGACGTGCACGCCGACGGACCGCAGCGTGCGGGCGACCTCGAGGCCGACGGCGCCGAGGCCCACCACGGTCGCGGTCAGGCCGCGCAGCTCGCGGGTCGCGTGGCGCTCCCAGACGTGCGCCCGCTGGTCCCGCAGCCGCGCCGGG
>CAZJUA010000070.1:0-6496 GCA_964549045.1 uncultured bacterium
TGGATGCCCTCGCCGCCGCGCACCACCGCGAGGGCGATGCCCGGGATGCCGTGCCGCCGCATCCGGTCCTCGACGAACGCGTCCATGGCGGCGAGGTCGGGGCCGGCGGTGGGGTCCGGCGCGGCGCGGGCGGCCGGCGCGACGAGCGCCAGGACCCACAGGATCAGGAGCATCGCGGGACGCCACATGGGGGCCTCCTCCGGTCTCCAGCGCGCGTCTCGGCGGCTGGCGGCCGTCCCGACGGTAGACGGGATGGCGAGGTGCGACCAGGTGCTTCCGTCCGGGCCGGGCGCGCCGTTCGCGCCGCCGCGTCAGCCCGGTCCGCGCCCGACGGGGTCACCCGCCACGCGTTCGAGGGGCGTGCGCTGCATGTGGACCGCCCTCGGCTCAGGCTTCGACGCGCACCCAACGCCGCTCCGCGTGCGCCTGGCGTGCCGCGTCGAGCGCGCGCTGGTTGCGCCAGCCGTCGTCGAGGGTGGCGCCGGCGGCGGGCGCGCGGCCCTCGCCGATGGCGGCGCAGAGCTCCCGCAGCAGGCCGACGGTGGCGACGTTCCACACGCCGGGTCCGACGCCCGGCAGATCGGCGTTCGGGTCGCGCAGGGTCACGTCCTCGAACGCGCCGCCGGGTCGGGCGACGTGCAGGGTCTCGTCGTCGTGGCGCAGCAGCAGCGTGCCCTCGCGCCCGTGCACCACGGTGGCGTTCTCGTGGGCGACGGTGGCGACGGCGGAGAGTCGCACGTCGGCGTGTGGGCAGCGCTCGTGCGCGGTCAGCAGGTGCACGAAGTCGTCGGCGGTGGCGGTCCAGGCGGCACCGGTGTCCGGGTCGACGCGGGCGGGCGTCAGCGTCTCGAGCCGGGCGAAGGTCGCCACGGCGGGGCCGAACCACCAGCGCAGCAGGTCGACCTGGTGCGACCCGTGCGCGCCCAGCAAGCCGCCGCCGCGCTCGGCGAGGGCCTTCCAATCGCCGGTGCGCCGCCCGTCGCGTGCGGCCCAGCCGGGCGTGGCGTGGGTGACGTGCGCGTGGAGCACCTCGCCGACGGCACCTGCGGCGATCCACTCGGCCACGCGGCGGCGGTTGGGGTCGAAGCGCAGCTCATGGCCGACGAGCCCGACCCGCCCGACCTCGGCCGCGCGGTCGCGCATCGCCTTCGCCTCGGCCGCGTCCATCGCGGTCGGCTTCTCGCACAGCACGTGGGCACCGGCGTCGAGTGCCGCCAGCGTCATGGGGGCGTGCAGGTCGGTGGGCGTCGCGATGCACACGAGGTCGAGCTCGTGGTCGCGCAGCAACGCGCGCCAGTCGTCGGTCGCGTGGGGCACGCCGAACGCGGCCGCCGCGGCGCGGGCGCGCTCGAGCCGGGCGCTGGCGATCGCCACCACCCGCGCCTCGGGCACGTGGCGCAGGGCGGGCAGGTAGGCGGCGCGGGCGAAGCCGCTGCCGATGATGCCGACGCGGAGGGTCATGGGGGTGCTCGCTTCAGCCGGCCGGGGGCCCGCCGCCCGTGGGCCCGCCGCCCGTGGGTCCGCCGCCCGTGGGCGTGTCGCGTCCCGGGTCGCCCGCGGGTTCCGTGCCGGTCACGAAGCGCGCGATCTCCGCGAGCGGCTTCTTGTCGATCCTGGGCACCGTCGCGCCCGCGGCCGCCACGCCGGTCACCACCAGCACGAACGCCTGCTCGTTCGCCGGCCGGCCCAGCACCTCGCGCAGGAAGCCCATCGGGCTTGGCGTGTGGGTCAGCGTCGCGAGGCCCGCGTGGTGCAGGGCGGCCAGCAGGAAGCCGGTGGCGAGGCCGACGGACTCCTTGACGTAGTAGTGCTTCACCTGGCCGCCGTCGGCGCGCACGCCGTGGGCCCGGCCGAACACGGCGATCAGCCACGGGGCGGTCTCCAGGAAGGGCTTGTCGGCATCGGTGCCGAACGGCTGCAGCGCGTCGAGCCACTCGCGCGGCGCACGGCCGCCGTAGAACGCGCGCTCCTCGGCCTCGGCGGCCTCGCGGATGCGGCGCTTGACGCCGGGGTCCGACACCGCGACGAAGGTCCACGGCTGCTGGTTCGCGCCGCACGGGGCACGCCCGGCCGTGCGGATCGCGCTCTCGATCACCGCGCGAGGGACGGGCGTGTCGGCGAACTGGCGCACCGTGCGGCGCGTCCGCATCGTGGCCTCGAAGGCCTCGGCGCGGCGCACGCGCTCGGCGTCGTCGAGGTCGGGGTAGCCCCGCAGGGCGTCGAAGGTCGGCATGGGGCATTGCATCACGGCCGGCGCCCGAGGTGGCATCGCCCGGGCCGCATCGGCGTCAGTGGGCGGCGTCGCCTTGCAAGGCCCCGTCCAGCGCGTCGTCGAGATCGGCGATCAGGTCGTCGGGGTCCTCGATGCCGCACGAGTAGCGGACCAGCGTCTCGGGGATACCCAGGGCGGCGCGCTGCGCGGCCGTGAGCTCCACGTGCGAACCGGTCGCGGGTGGCGCCACGACCGTCTCGACCGCTCCGAGGTTGGCCGCACGGTGCGCCAGCCGCAGCCGCGGCAGGAAGCGGCGCAGGAGCTCGAAGTCACCGTCGAGCTCGAAGGACAGCAACCCGCCGAAGCCGCCCGGCATCTGTCGCGCGGCCACGTCGTGACCCGGATGGCTGGGGAGGCCCGGGTAGTGCACGCGCGCGACGGCCGGGTGGGCCTCCAGGTGGCGGGCGATCCGCAGGGCCGTGGCGTTCTGCCGCTCGACGCGCAACGCCAGCGTCTTCATGCCCCGCAGGAGGAGGTAGGCGGCCTCCGGGCCGAGCGTGGCACCGTGGATCTCGCGCCGTCGGAACACCCGCCTCACCAGCTCGGCGTTCCCGACCAGGACGCCGCCGAGCGCGTCGGCGTGACCGCCGAGGAACTTGGTCGCGGAGTGCACCACGAGGTCGGCGCCGAGCTCTAGCGGGTGCTGGTTGATGGGTGTCGCGAAGGTGTTGTCGACCACGACCGTGGCGCCGCGGGCCCTGGCGCGCTGGGCCAGCCGCGCGATGTCGACCACCTTGCAGGTGGGGTTGGTCGGGCTCTCCAGGTACAGCACGGACAGCCCTTGGTCGATGGCCGCTTCGATCGCGCCTCGGTCTTCCGTGGTGCACAACTCGGCGTCGATGCCGAGCGCGGGCAGGAACTCGGCGAACAGGCGGTTCGTCCCGCCGTAGGTGTCCTTCAGCGAGACCACGCGATCGCCGGGCGCGAGCAAGGTGAGCAGCGTGTCCGAGATGGCGGCCATCCCGGTCGCGAAGCTCGTCGCGGCCTCTGCGCGCTCCAACACGCGCACCTTCTCCTCGAACACGGCCACCGTGGGGTTGGTGTTGCGGCCGTAGATGTGGCCTTCGGCCTCGCCGAGGGCGACGGCGCGCCAAGTGTCGAGGTCGTGGTAGCCGAAGGAGACCGAGTGCACCACGGGCACCTGGGTGGCGCGGTCCATGAAGGGACGGTCCTCGCCGGCCCAGACGGCGTCCGTGGCGCGGTGACGGGGGCGGTCTGGACGGGACATGGCGGCCTCCAAGGGTGCGCGCGCCCAGGTCGGCAGGGGCGCGGCCGGCGGCCACGCGTCGCGGCGCGCGGCCAACGCCGGTACCCTACCCGCTACGCCGGTGGCGTCCCGGTGCGTCGGCGGTGTTGCCGGTCGCCGTGCGCCGGCTCGCCACCATGCCCACCATCACCGTCAGTCCTGCTCCCACGGCCACGCCGTCGGCGCGACCGCCAACCCGACCGCCTTCGGCCCGGTGTGCACGGCCAGCGCGGCGCCGACGGGCGCGGCGGCGCTCCAGGGCACCGGGTGCTCGCGCCGCAGCGCCTGGAGGAGGTGCTCGGCGTCGTCCTCCGCCTCGCCGTACACGAGCGCGACCCGCAGCGGGGTGCCCGGGCCGTAACGGGTGGTCGTCTGCGCGGCGATCTCGTCGATCGCCTTGGACCACGATCGGGCGCGGGCCGCGTTGACGTAGGTGCCGGTGGTCTTGTCGACGTTGACGATGGGCTTGAGGTTCATCAGGCCGCCCAGCGCGGCCTGCACCCGGCCGATGCGGCCGCCGCGGCGCAGGTACTCCAGCGTGTCGATCGTGAAGAACAGCTCGGTCTCGGCGTGCACGCGGCGCATCCAGTCGAGCGCCGTGTCCAGGTCGCGGCCGCGATCGCGCGCGGTCATCGCGGCGTGCACCTGGAAGGCCTGGGCGGCCGACAGGGTGCGGCAGTCGTGCAGGGTGATGGGCGCGTCGGGCACCAGCGCCCGCGCCTGGTCGGCGGCGTTCAGGCTGCCGGAGAGCCCACTGGAGATCGTGATCACCAACAGCGGCCGGGTCGCCTCGCGGTACAGCGCCGCGAACTGCTCCGGGGCGGGCTGGCTGGTGGTGGGGTGCGGATCCCCCGCGCGCAGCCGCGCGAAGAACTCGTCCCGCGGCAACTCGTTCGCGAGGAAGCTCTCGGGCCCGAAGTTGAGGGTGAAGGGCGCGTACGGGACGTCGTTCAGCAGTTCGCCGTAGGCGTCGAGACCGCCGTCGGTGACGACGTCGAACGCCGGCCCGCCGGCGGCGGGGTCGGGGGTCATGGAACCACCTCGCCTTCACGCCATTATCGTCGATGGCGCGAAGACGCGCGCGAGATCCGCCCCGCCGCGGGAATGGCTCAGCCGGCCGCCGCCGCGTCCCACACGGCGCTCGCCACGACGTCGGCGTCGTCCACCAGCTTGCCGACGGCGATGCCGCGGTAGGCGTTGCCGGCGAGGTGCAGGCCGCCGAAGGGGGCGAGGCGGGCCTCGATGCGCGCGAGGCGCGCGTGGTGCCCGATGACGTACTGCGGGATGCCGCGCGCCTGGCGACCCACCCACGTCCGCAGCGGTTCGCCGGCGAGGCCCCAGGCGCGGTCGACGGCGTCGAGTGCGATCGCCTCGACGTCGGCGTCGCTGCGCTCGTCGAAGCCCGGGTCGTCGACGCCGCCCATGATCGCGCGGACGAGCACGATGCCGTCCGGCGCCCGCCCGGGGAACACGTTGGACTCGACGAGGGTGCCCAGGACGCGCAGGTCCTCGGTGGGGGCCACGAGGAAGCCGAAGCCGTCGGGCGGCGTGCGCAGCGCGTCGGGCGCGAACGCCATCGCCACCATGCCGATCGGCGCGTTGGGGATGCCGTCGAGCTCGCGCGCGGCCTCGGCGTCGAGGGGCGCCAGCAAGCTGGCGGCCGCGGCCGGATGCACGGCCAGGACCACGGCGTCGAAGGGGCGCTCGTCGCCCCCGGCCGCGCGCAGCCGGAAGCCGCCGCCGGCCTCCGCCGCCAGGGCGGTCGCGGGGGTCCCCAGCCGCAGCGCGTCGCCGAGGTCCTCGGCGAGCCGGTCCACGATCGTGCGCATGCCGCCGCGGAAGCTCCAGGTCGTCTTGCGCTCGCGCATCCGCTTGGGCATGCCGGCCAGGCCGGCGACGACCAGCGAGCCGTGGTCGCGCTCCATCTCGCGCATGATCGGGAAGGCGGCGTCGACGGAGAGCTCGTGGGCGTCGCCGCCGTAGACGCCGCGCACCATCGTGCCGAGCAGGACTTCCGCGGCCTCGGGCCCCAGGTGGCGGGCGGCGTAATCGAACACCGACTCCTCGTCGCTCGCCCGGTACGTCAGGAAGGGCTCGGCCAGCACCCGCAGGCGGCCCTCGGGCGACATGGGCGCGAAGTTCAGGAGGGAGATGGGGTCGCTCGGCAGCAGGTGCAACCGGCCGCCGTGGAACACGTAGCGCCGGTTGGCGGCGGGGTCGGCGTGCACCTGCTCGGCCTGCAGGCCGAGGCGGGCGAGCAGGTCGGCGGTGGGGCCGACGCCGGTGCGGAAGGCGTTCGCGGCCCACTCGACGACGAAGCCGTCCTCGTGAACGGTGTGCAGCTGCCCGCCGGGCCGGTCGCCGGCGTCCCACACCTCGAGCTCGAGCGGTTGACCGCGCTCGTCCGCCAGGCGGCGGATGGCGTGGGCGGCCGTCAGCCCCCCGAGCCCGGCGCCGACGACCGCGACGCGCGCGGGTCGGCTCACACGAACAGCGTCTGCGCGCCCGCCGAGAGCTCCATGAACTCGGTCGCGCCGATGACGCCCTCGACGCCGTCATGGAGGTCCTCGAGCTTCAGCTTCAGCATGTCGGCCGACATGCGGCAGGCCCACAGGTGCCCGCCGGCGTCGACGATGTGGTCGAGCATCTCCGGCACAGTGGGCACCTCGAGGTCGGCGATCTGCCGGCGCATCATGCGCGTCGCGAGCGCCTGCATCCCGGGCAGCGCGGCCGCCAGGGCGGGCATGTGGCTGGCAGGGTTGCCGACGGCGGTGAACTGGAGGTTCCCCATCGTCTTCTTGCGGATGATCTCGTAGCCCCAGAAGGTGAAGAACAGATGCGTCTCGATGCCCTCGCCGAGCGCGGCGTTGGCGAGGATCAGGCCGGGGTACGCCATGTCGAGCGAGCCCTTGGAACAGATGATGCAGAGCTTGCGGGCGGCGCCGGCGTCGTCGTCGAAGGTCGGGACCGGGCGATCG
>CAZJUA010000071.1:0-55911 GCA_964549045.1 uncultured bacterium
GGCGACGAGCGTGACGGTGCCCCTCGCGGGCGCCGCCGGGCATCCGGCCGCCGCCGCCGCGCTCGCCTCCCGCTGCTCCGCCCTCCTCGAGCAGGACGACCGCGAGGCCGTGCGCCGGGTGCTCCCCGAGGTGACGGCGTTGGCCGAGCGCGCCGGCCAGCCAGCGGTGCTGGCGAACGTGCACCTGGTGTGGAGCCGTCTGCACCGCGCCGACGGCGACGCCGCGCTCGCCCGCGAAGCACTCGAGGCGGCGCTGGCGCAGGCGGAACGCGGCGTGCCCACCTGGCTCCGCGCGCTGGTCGCGGTCCGGGCGGCCGAGGCGAGCCTGGTCGACGGCGACGTCGAGACGGCGGGGGTGCATCTCCGCGCGGCGGAGGCGCTACGCGCGCGCGGCCCGGCGGCTTCGGCCCTGGTTCTGGCCCGCGGGCGCCTCCACCTGCGGCGCGGCACGCCGGAAGACCTCGACGCCGCGTTCGCCGCCGCCAGCTCGCTCGTCGACGCCGAGGGCGACGCCGACCCCGGCGAGGGCGTGCGCATCGCCGCGCTGGTGCTGCTGGCGCTGGCGCAGGCCGCCCAGGGTGAGACGCGCCCGGCGCAAGCGACGCTCGCGCGGGCCGTGCGGCGGGCCGAGCGGGAGGGCTTCGTGCGCACCTTCCTCGAGGCGGGCCCGACGTGCGCGGCGCTCCTCGCGGGCGTGGGGCACCCGTACGCCGCTCGCCTGCTGGCGGCCTTCCCGCCCGAGGACCGAGCGCGGACCGGCCCGGCCGAGTCGCACGCGGGCGTCGTCGCGGCGGACCCCGGAACGGCAGCGGCCGGCCTGACCGAGCGCGAGCGCGACATCCTGCGCGCCCTCGCCTCGGCCGGCACCTACCGGCGGGTCGCGGACGAGCTGGGCGTGAGCGTCAACACCGTCCGCTTCCACGTCAAGAACGTCTACGCCAAGCTCGGCGTGGGCACGCGGTTGGAGGCGGTGGACCGGGCGCGTCAGCTGGGTTGGCTCGGCGAGCGTTAGCTCGGCCGCAGCCCGCTCAGCGGAGCCGGGCCCGCAGCAGCAGCCAGGTGCTGGCCAGGCAGATCACGCCGATCGGCAGCCACAGCGCCAGCTGCGTGAGGTCGTCCGTCGCGCCCCAGACGAACTGCACGACGGCGGCGGCGGAGAGCGCGGGCATGTAGAGGAGGCCCTTGACGCTCCAGACGGTGGCGATGACGTAGCCCCAGCCGCGCCCCTGCCACAGCCAGGCACCGCCGAGCAGGCCGAAGGACACGACGAGCCAGAGGTCGAGCGCGCCCGTGACGTTCGTCGGGTGCTCGACCGCGGCGACCATCGGCGGCGCCTCGCCCGTCCACAGGTACCCGGCGGACGTCGCCACCCAGAACCCACCGAGCGCCAGCGACACAGCGATGACGAGGATGCCCACCCATCGCACCCGGCCGTCCAGCTCGACCTCGTGGGCCGCCCGTCGGACCAGCGGCGAGCCGAGCACCAGGATCAGCCCGAACGTCGAGGCCACCAGGATGCCGACGTACACCAGGAACAGGGCGTTGAAGGCCGCGCCGAACGCGTAGAACGCGTAATCGTACAGCGTGAAGGCCGCGACGCCGGACCAGGCGAGGGCGGCCCGCGGCAACCCGCGCCGGGCCCCCACGGTGGCGATCGCCAGGAGGGGCAGGGCGGCGACCAGCGTCACCAGGTCGTTGCCGAGCCACCCGGCCCGCACGAGCAGGTTGTCGCGGACCACGCCCTCGACGAAGACGCCGGCGCCCGCCGCCAACGCCACGAGCGCGAAGAGGAGGGCGGAGACCGCGACGAACCCGCGCGGGGTCTCGGGCGCCGTCCGCGTGCGTCCGCGCGGCACGTCTCCGGCGCTTCCGTCCATGCTCACCACTCCGGTCGCGTGCTTCATGCTGCTGCCTCCTTCTCGTGTGGCAGCCTAGGGGGGCCGACGGCGGCGGCGCGCCACACCACGATGTGGGGCGCGATGTGGGGGACGGCGGGGTCGCGGCGATGGCCTCGATCCCGTGGCAGCGCACGCGGGGCCGACGTACCCTGCACCGACATGGACACGCCCATCGCCATCCGCGACGCCCGACGCGACGACCTTCCGCGCGTCGTCGCCCTCCTGGCCGACGACCCCCTCGGCGCGGGCCGTGAGCTGCCGGGCGAGCCGCTCGATCCTGCCTACGCGGCGGCGTTCGACGCGATGGCCGCCCAGTGTGGGAACGTCCTGCTGGTCGCCACCGCGGGCTCCGAGGTCGTCGGTTGCCTGCAGCTGATCGTCATCCCGGGGCTGTCGCGGGCGGGGATGCTGCGCGGGCAGATCGAGGGCGTGCGGGTGGCCACCGCCCACCGTGGCCGCCGCATCGGCGAGCGGTTGGTGGAGGCGGCCGTCGAGCGCGCCCGCGCGGCGGGCTGTGGCCTCGTCCAGCTGACGTCGGATGCCTCGCGCGCCGACGCCCACCGCTTCTACGAGCGTCTCGGGTTCGTGGCGACCCACGTCGGTATGAAGCTGACGATCGGCTGAGCGGCGGTCGGCTCACTCCCCGAACGCGAACCGCAGCACGCGCGCGGCGAAGGCCGCGCCGACCGCGGGCTCGTGGCGGCCGCCCTCGATCCGCCACAGGGTGACGCGGCGGCCGTCGGGGCAGGCGGCCTCGAGCGGCACCGTCTCGTTCCCCTCGCCGTCGGCGTCGCGGTCGAAGGGCGCGCCCGCTACGAGGTCTCCGCAGCCGGCGCCGTCGGCGAAGGTGCGCACGGTGGTCTCGGCGTCCGTGTACGGCGGCTGCTGGAACAGCGCGCCCCCCGCGTAATCGATGATCGGATCGTCGGTGCCGTGGATGTGCAGCACGCGGGGCGGGCCTTCGGCGCCGCAGTCGGGGGGCGGGTCGTCGAGGGCGCCGGCGAGGGCGACCACCGCCGCGAAGCGTTCGGGGTGGTTGCAGGCCAGCGTGTAGGCCATGAAGCCGCCGTTCGAGAAACCGAACACGGCGACGTCCGAGACGGCGACGCGGTCCTCGATCTCGTCGATGACGGCGAGCAGGTAGCCCTCGTCGTCGACCCCGCGGTCGAGCAGGTCGCAGCAGGCCTCGGCGGCATTCCAGAAGCGCTGCCGCGCCGTGTCGGTGGTGCCCTGCGGACGCACGATGATGATGTTGGCGACGGCTGCGCCGCTGCCGAGGGGGAAGAGCCGTTCGACCTCGGCCGCGCTCGACATGTAGCCGTGGAGCACCACCAGCAGCGGCGTCGGCTCGGCGGTGTCGTGGTCGGGCGGCAGCAGCACCACCGCCGGTCGCTCCTCGCCGCCCACGACGAACGCATCCGGCGGCAGGACGAACCGGCCGCACGCGGTGAGCAGCGCTGCCATCAGCGCGCCGGCGAACACGAGGCGCAGCATCCGGGCGTCCATGACCGACGTTACCGCCTGGGCATGAGGAAGACCATGTCCGTGCTGCCGACTCGAAGCGCTCTCAGGCGGCGATGATCTCGTTCAGACCGTCAACGATCTCGACCATCTGGCGTGCGGTGGCTCGGCCCAGCAGACCGCCGAGGCGCTCGACCGCCAGCGTCCGGACCTGCGTGATCTTGACCCAGGAGCGCTTGGGCAGGTCGATCCCCACGAGTTCGTAGTTCAGCGGGTAGCCAGCCCTCGGTGGCTGGCTGGTCACGACCATCGCGATCACCGTCTGCGAGCGCTCGTTGAACAGGTCGTCGCTGAGGATCAAGACGGGCCGTCGGCCGCCCTGCTCGGATCCGCGAACGGGATCGAGCGTGGCCCAGCGGACGTCGCCCCTCAGTACGGCGGCCATGCTCGCACGTCGGCGCCCAGTCCCTCCTCGGCGAGGGCGACCTCCTCGGCGGGGTCGAGCACCGCGCAGGCCTCGGCGAGACGGCGCCGTTGAACGCGGCGCAGGTGTTCGGCCACCGCAGCCTCGATGGCCTGGCTGCGGCTCGCGTAGCGCTCGTCCCGCACCAGCAGGTCGACCTCTCGGATCAACCGGTCGTCGATACTGACGGCCACCTTCGTCTTCATGCGACACCCTCCTGGTATGACTCTAGGTCGTACCGACCCATGTGCGCAATGGATGGTTGCCGAGTCCGCGGCGGCCCTGCGGTTCTCATGGCCCGTCGCCCTTGCACCCGTACGCGTGGTGCCCGCAGGTGCCACCATGCCCCCATGATGGCCACCCTGTTCGACGCCAGCTTCCTGCTCGTCGCCCCCTTCTGGCTGCTCATGATCGCGCTGCCCGGCTGGCGCGTCACCGGCCGGGTGATCGCCTTGCCGTGGATCGCGGCGCCGGCGGCCGCGCTGTACCTGGCGCTGGTGCTCCCGGGCCTGCCCGGGGTGCTGGGCGCGGTGTCGAGCCCGTCGCTCGAGGCGATCGCCCCCATGCTCGGCACGCCCGAGGGGGCGACGGTCGCGTGGGTGCACTTTCTCGCCTTCGACCTGTTCGTCGGGCGCTGGGTCTACCTCGACGCCCGCGCGCGCCGCATGACGCCGTGGCTGACCTCGCCGCTGCTCTTCCTGACGCTGATGCTGGGGCCGGCGGGCCTGCTCGGGCACCTGCTCGTACGGGGAAGGTATCGGGCGGCCTGACGGGAGCCACGCGACGATCGGCGGCGGTGCGCGCTCGCGACGGCGTGCGGAAGCGCCCGAGACCGCCGCGCACGGCGACCGCGGGGTCGCCTAACCCGCGTCCTCTCGCTCCCACGGCCATGGCCCGGGCGCCGCGGCCAGAGCGACCGCGATCGGTCCCACGTGCACGGCGAGGGCGGGGCCCGTCGGCGTGAGGCCGGACCAGAGGATCGGATGCCGCTCGCGGAGGCTTGCCAGGACCGTCTCGGCGTCGTCGATGTCGAGGCCGTGCACGAGACCGACGCGCAGCGGCGTCCCCTCACCGAAGCGGGTGGTGACCTGATCGGCGATGGCCGCGACCGCGCGCTTCCAGGTCCGGGCCCGCGCGGCGGTGACGTAGGCGCCCACCGACTTGTCGACGGTGATGACCGGCTTCATGTCGAGCATCGTGCCGAGCGCCGCCTGCACGCGGCCGATCCGGCCGCCGCGCAGCAGGTACTTCAGGGTGGCGAGGGTGAAGTAGAGCTCGGTCTCGGCGTGGACGGCGCGCATCCATGCCACCGCGGTGTCGATGCCGTGACCCAACGCCCGCGCGGTCATCGCGGCGTGCACCTGGAACGATTGCGCCCCGCAGATCGTGCCGGAGTCGTGCAGCGTCACCTCGGCCTCCGGCACGAGCGCACGCGCCTGGTCCGCGGCGTTCATGCTGCCGGACAGGGCCGACGACACGGTGATCGCCAGCACCGGCCGCGTCGCCTGGCGGTAGCCGGCCGCGTAGACCTCGGGCGCCGGTTGGCTCGTGCTCGGGTGGGGTCCACCATCCTCGAGGCGCCCGATGAGATCGGACAGCAGGATCTCCGTGGAGCGGTGCGTCTCGTCGCCGATCTGCACGACGAAGGGGGTGACGACCGGGTCGTTGGCGAGCGTCGGGAAGGCGTCGAAGCCGTGGTCGGCGATGACGTCGAAACGGGGTTCCGGCGCAGGATCGCCGGCGGGTCGCGCCTCTGGTGTGGGGTTCACACATGGAGGATACCCGGGGGTGGGGGAGGGGAGGGTCGTCGCGGCGGCCGGGGGCCGCGAGAAGCAGCCGTGGGCCGTTGGGTGGGTGCCTAGCCCATGCGGCCGGACCGCCGCGGCTTGCGCCAGAATCCGTCATGGAACCCGGTGGTTCGGCGCCATCGACGCTCGAGGCGGCGCTTGACGCGCGTTCCGATCGTGTACACAATACGTACACGATTGGAGGCACACACATGCGTTTCGTCAGCGTACGGGATCTGCGCGCCAAGTCTGCGGAGGTCTGGCGCGACCTCGAACGCGAGCGCGAGATGGTCATCACGAGCAACGGCCGACCCGTCGCCATCCTTGCAGCCGTCGACGAAGGGAGCCTGGAGGCCTCGCTGCGGGCGTTCCGACGGGGTCGCGCGATGGACGCCCTTGGCACGCTCCAGCGCGACTCGGTCGGCCACGGTCACGACGCGCTGGATCCCACCGAGATCGAGGCCGAGATCGATGCCGTCCGGAGGGATCGACCGCGGTGAGGATCGTCCTGGACACGAACGTCCTCGTGTCGGGCCTCCTGAACCCCTTTGGCACACCCGCCGACGTCGTACGTATGGTGGTGTCCGGCAGCGTGACGCTCTGCGTCGACGCGCGGATCCTTCTCGAGTACGCGGAGGTGTTGGCGCGACCCAGGTTCGCCTTCCCGCCTGGTCCCGTCCACGCGCTCCTCGACCTCATCGCCGCCGACGGACTCGTGGTGGCGGCGACCCCGCTCTCGACCCGCCTTCCCGACCGCGACGACGAGCCGTTCCTCGAGGTCGCCCTGGCGGGCGACGCGGCGTGCCTCGTGACCGGCAGCTTGGCGCACTACCCGTCGGCGGCTCGGGCTGGCATGGCGGTCCTCGCGCCGGTGGAGTTCCTCCGGGCGTTCCGCCTCCGCCCGGAGCGAGGCACGCAGCCACCCCGCTGATTCCCCGCTGATACCCCAGCGGCTACGGTGCGCGCATCCCGTTCGAGGAGGCGCTGCCGATGACCCATCCGAACCGCCATCACCCCCGCTCGAAGACCGTCACCACCTGGCGAGCGTCGCTTGCCCTCGCCGCCCTGCTCGCGCTCGTCGCCTGCGGGGGCCAGCCGACCGGACCCGTCGGCAGCGTCGACGCCTTCGTGGCGGCGCTGCCCGCTTGGGACGAGGTCGCCCCGCCGGTGGTCGAGAACGCCGGCGAGCCGACCGGGGAGGCCCCCGTCATCGACCAGGAGACGGTCGACGGCACCGTCTACACCTGCTCGACCACGCCCTACAGCATCGCCAAGAACCCCACCGAGATGGCGCTCTTCAACCCGGACGCCTCGGTGCTGTGGCCCGGCGCGCTCATCCGCGGCGGGTCGCACCTGAGCGTCGGCGCCCTCGAGCTCCTGGCCGTGAGCCGCGAGCGGCGCGCGCCGCTGGGGATCTCGATCCAGGGCGGCGGCGTGCTCGGCATCCCCGGCGGCGTCAGCACGACCGTCGACCAGCCCGTCGGCAGCACGGTCCGTGAGGGCATCAACCAGTTGGTCGTCAACGCCCTGGATTCGGACGTCGCGGTCGGCGCCGGGGCCAGCACCTTCACCTCGGTCGAGAGCCACTCCACCAGCCAGACGCTCCTGAGCCTGGGGCTCGATGCGCGCTACCTGGGCGCGGAGGCCTCCGCGCGCCTCGACTACAGCAAGAACGCCAGCGAGCGCACCTACACCGCCTACTTCGTCCAGCGGCTCTTCACGATCGCCGTCGATCTCCCCGAGCGGCCCTCGTCGGTCTTCGCCGACGGCGTCGCCGGCGCCGACCTGCAGGCGTTGGGGATCAGCGGGTCCAACCTGCCGCTCTACATCGACAGCGTCTCGTACGGCCGCATCCTCATGTACTCGTTCACCTCGAGCGACTCGCGCGAGCGCATCGAGGCGGCGCTCGAGTTCTCGTACAACTCGCCCGTCGGCGGCGTCGACGGCTTCGCCGAGGCCGACCTCCAGGAGACCCTCTCGGAGGCGCGCATCGAGGTCTTCGCCCTGGGCGGCCCGAACACGGGCGTGCAGAACCTGATCCGCGACGGCAGCCTGGCGTCGTACTTCGAGGCGCCGCTGGCGATCAATCAGGTGGAGCCGATCTCCTTCACCCTCCGCAACCTCGGCGACAACACGCTCGCGAAGGTGGGGGACACGACCAGCTACGAGGTGCGCACCTGCCTCCCCTTTGGTGGCGGCCTGCCGCAGCCCCAGCACTGGTGGCCCGCGGACGGCGACACCGACGACGTGATCGGCGGCATCGACCTGGACCCCATGCGGGGCGTGTACGGCGCCGGCTGGGACGGCTCGGACCCCGACCAGCGCTCCTGGGTCTTCGACGGCCAGGGCGAGTACCTCAACAGCTACCCCGAGCTCCTGGTGGTCCCGACCGACGGCCCCTTCACCCTCAGCGCCTGGATCAACCCGCGCTCCACGCGGGACCTCCACACGATCGTCAGCCAGGTGGGCGGCCAGCTCCGGGCCGGCGACTTCGCGATGCGGGTCTACGGCGGAGATCCGAACGGCCGCCTGCAGATCTGGCGGCGTCCCAGCGGCGGCTCGTCTGCGGTCGACGTCGTCCAGTCGGGGCTCATCGTGCCGAAGAACACGTGGTCGCACGTGGTGGCCGTCTACGGCAGCACCGGCGGCGGTGCCCTGCAGGTCTACGTCAACGGGAACCCGGTGGGAGGCGGCGTGTACGGAAGCAACTACACCCCACCTCAGCCGCGGCCGGACACCGACCTCACGATGATGCGCGTCGCGTCGAGCGAGCTGTCCGTCAGCACCACCGGCATCTCCTTCCGCCGCTTCCCGTTCAACGGCTCGATCGACGAGCTGATGGTGTTCGACCGCGCGCTCACGGCCGACGAGGTGCTGGGGATGTACCAGAACTTCGAGCTCTACGAGCCCTGATGCCGGCCTGATTCCCGTGCCGGGGCGCCTACGTCGGGCGCCCCGGCCCAAACTGCGCCCGCAGGCGCCCCGACCCACCGTGCGCCCGCCACGGTCCGGCGGCGCGCGATGGACTAAGGTGCCCCATGCAGCCATCGTTGCGGCTCCTGGGGGTGCCTCGCCTGCGGCGAGGGGAGGGGTGGATGGACCTGCCGCTGCGACAATCGTTGCTGCTCGGTGCCTACCTCGCCCACCGCGACGATTGGGTGGGGCGCGACGAGCTGCTGACCCTCTTCTGGCCCGACGAGGCCGAGTCGACCGCCCGCCACAACCTGAGCCAGCTGGTGTACCACTGCCGCCGGCAGCCCTGGTTCGACGGCCTCGAGGCCGAGCGAACGCGGCTCCGCTGGCGGGTGGCGTCCGACCTGCAGCTCTTCCGCGCGGCGATCGGCGCGGGCGCCTGGCACGACGCCCTGGAGCTCTACCGCGGGACGCTGCTCGAGGGCCTGCCGGCGGGCGTCGCCGCGGGGTTCGAGGAGTGGCTCGAGTCCGAGCGCGAGTCGCTGCAGGTCGCCTGGCGCGAGGCGGTGCTGCAGGTCGCCGGGGCGCTGGAGCGCGAGCGCCGCTGGGGGGAGGCCAGCGCGCACCTCACCGCCGTGCTCGAGCGCGATCCGCTCGCCGAGGACGCCCTGCAGGCCTACCTCCGCTGCGCCCGCGGCGCCGGCTCGCTGCGTGCGGCTGCGCTGCGGGCCTATGAGGCCTTCCGAGCGACCCTGCGCGACGAGCTCGAGCTGGCCCCGCTCGAGGCCACGACGGCGCTCGCGGAGGCGCTGCGCGTCGCGCCGGCCGATGACGCCGTCGTCGAGACGGCGGGACCCGAGCCTGCGCCGCCGCCGTCCGACGCGGCGCCGGTGGTCCTCCGCGGATTCCCGGCACCCGTCACCCCCTTCGTCGGGCGCGAGGCGGAGCGCGATCGTCTCCACGGACTCCTGACCGCGGACGGCGAGCGGCTCGTGACGCTGGTCGGTCCCGGGGGCGTCGGCAAGACGCGCCTGGCGATCGAGGCCGGCCGGCGGGCGGCGGGCGCGTTCACCGACGGCGCGGCGTTCGTGCCGCTCGCCAACCTCGACGACCCCGCCTATCTGGCCCGCGAGATCGCCGCCGCGCTCGGCCTCGAGGCCGGCGCGGGCGACGACGAGGCGCTGCTGCTCGAGGCCGTGTCGCGCCGTTCGCTGCTGCTGGTGCTCGACAACCTCGAGCACCTGCTCGACGGCGCCGGCCTCGTGGCCGAGCTGCTGGCGGCCTCCGCCGGCTCGAGCGTGCTGCTGACGTCACAGGCGCCGCTCGACTTCCAGGGCGAGGTCCATTTCGAGGTCCGCGGGATGGCCTACCCCACGGAGGCCGACGCGCGGTTCGAGGACTTCGATGCGGTGACGCTCTTCCTGCGGAGCGCGCGGCGGGCACACCCGCACTTCGTGGCGACCGAGGCCGACCACGCCGCGATCGTTCGGCTCTGCGGGCTGCTCGAGGGACTGCCGCTCGGGTTGGAGCTGGCGGCCGCGTGGGTGCGGCTGCTGCGCCCGGCGGAGATCGCCGACGCGCTCGAGGCCAACCTCGATGCCCTGGCCGCCGGCCACCGCGACGTGCCCCGGAGGCACCGCAGCCTGCGCGCCATGCTCGACCACGCCTGGTCGCTGCTGACCGACGACGAGCGCGCCGCGCTCGCGGCCGTGGCCGTCTTCCGCGGCGGCTTCCGGCGCGAGGCGGCCGAGGCAGTGGCCAGCGCAACGCTGCGGACGCTCCTCGCGCTCGTGAACAAGTCGCTGCTGCGTCGCACGGCCGACGGGCGCTTCGAGGCGCTGGACGTCGTGCGCCGCTACGGCCTCGAGTGGCTCGCCGAGGACCCGGCGCGGCGCGAGGCGGTGGTCGCCGCCCACGCCGAGCACTTCCTGGCCTTCGGGCTGGGTGCCGGTCCCGAGCTCGTCGGCGGGGAGCGGGCCGTCTGGCTGGAGCGGGTCGCGGCCGAGCACGACAACCTCCGAGCGGCGTTCGAACGGCTGATCGCCAGCGGGGAGGCGGAGCCAGGGTTGCGCCTCGCGGGCGCGCTCTTCCAGTACTGGTGGCTGCGCGGCCACTACCGCGAGGCCCGCGCGACGATCGACGCCCTGCTGCGCCTGGAGCAACCCCTGCCGGTCGCGCTGCGGGCCACCGCCTTGGGTCACGCGGGCGCGTTCGCTCGGCTGTGCGAGGACTTCGCGGCCGCGCGCGACCTCTACCAGGCGAGCCTGGCGCTGAAGCGCGAGCTGAACGAGCCGACGTCGACGGCCGCGACCCTCGGCAACCTCGGCAACCTGCTGCGTCTGCTCGGCGACCTCGACGGCGGCGAGCGGCATCTGGAGGAGGCGCTGGAACTGTACCGCTCGGCCGGCGATGGCGCCCGGGTGGCCAACACGCTCGTCAACCTCGGGGCCGTGGAAGAGGTGCGGGGAAACGGCGCGGCGGCGGAGACGCGCTACCGCGAGGGTCTCGAGGTGGCCCAGGCGGCCGGCGAGGAGCTGGTGGCGGGGCTGGCGCTCGGCAACCTCGGCGCGGCGGCGTTGGCGCGCGGCGACGCGGACGAGGCCCGCGCGCGCCACGCCGAGGCGGGCGCGGTGTTCGAGCGTCTGGGGTACCGCGTCGGGCTGGCGGTCAACGCCCAACAGCTGGCCGACGTGGCGCTGTTCGCCGGCGACCTGGCGGCCGCGCGGTCGGGGTACGCCCACGCGATGATGCGGTTCTTCGACCTCGGCGACGGGCGCGGCGTGGCGGAGGTGGCCGGCAGCCTGGTCGACCTGGCGGTCGCGGAGGAGGATTGGCCCGCGGCGCTGCGTTGGGCGGGCGCGACGCGCGCCCAGCACGACCGCCTGGGCATCGCCCGGCCGGCCGCCGTGCGCGCCGAGCTCGACGCCCAGGAAGCCCGGGCGCGCGAGCGCTTGGGCGGCGCCCGGGCCGACGCCCTGCTGGCCGAGGGCGCGGGCTGGACGGCGGAGGAGACGCTGAAGCGCGCCAGGGCCGCCGACGGTTGACGTCGGGGTCGTCCAGGACTACGCCGGACCACCGTCGAGCCTCAGCCCCAGGCCCGGCGCGCTCCGCTGCAGCGCCGCCCAGGCTGCCGCGTCCTGGGGGCCGGCGATCTCGGGCACGAAGCCGAAGCCGAGGTAGAGCCCGATGGCGGGAATCCTGTTGGTCGAGGTCGTGAGGAAGGCGCTCTCGTGGCCCAGGGCCCGCAGGGCGAGGCAGACCCGGCTCAGCAGCGGCTTGGCCAACCCGCGGCCCTGGTGGGCCGGGTGGATCGCGACCCAATGCACGCGGCCGACCGTCGGGCCGCGGCGGGCGCCGCCGCTCCACGCCGCGGCGGTGCCGATCGCCGTGCCGACCGGGTCCTCCAGCATGAAGAGCCGGCGCCCGAGCTCGCGGGTGTCGTCACCGAACTGGGCGCGGAAGAGGTCCGCGACGATGACGTTGTAGGCGTCCGCCGCCGACTGGATCCGGACCCAGGCCAGTTCGTCACCGGGTGCGTAGGGCCGGATGGCGAAGCCGTCGGGGACGGCGTGACGTGGGAGGTCCTCGAGGTCGCCTCGGACCATGGTCACGGAGGCGCGCGGGGTTCGGCGTGGGCGCACGGGTGGTCGCTCCTCGGGACGGCGGCAAGGCGGCGTCTCCACGCCCACGATACGGTGGGCGCATGAGGCGGGTCCTGCTGACGGGCATGTCGGGCACCGGCAAGTCGAGCGTGGTCCGCGCGCTCACCGCGCTCGGGCACGGTGCCGTCGACCTCGACGACGCGGCCTGGTCGGCCTGGGTCGACGCCGACGGCGACCCGACCGGTGCCCGGCCCGGCCAGGACTGGCTCTGGCGAGAGGATCGCGTCCGCGACCTGCTCGCCACCGACGGTGCGGGCGTGCTGTTCGTCGCAGGCTGCGCCCCCAACATGGGGCGCTTCCTGGACCGTTTCGACGACGTCGTGTTGCTGCGGGCGCCCGCCGACGTCATGCTCGCGCGGCTGGCCGCCCGGACCGACAACCCCTATGGGAGGCGCCCCGATGAGATCGCCGCCGTGTTGGCGAACCTGCGCGACGTCGAGCCGCGGCTGCGGGCGGCGGCCGGTCACGAGGTCGACACCGACGTGCCGCTCACCGAGGTGGTGGCGCTCGTGCTGCGTCTCACGGGCACCTGAACCCACCGCGCTGCGGATCGCTGGCGGTCGCCGGCTCGTTCGGTGCAGGATGGATGCGGCGCGCCGACGCCGCACCCGAAGCGAGGAGCCCACATGCCGTCATCGCCCGTCGAACCCAGTGACGTTTCGCTGCGGGAGATCACCGAGGACACCGTCATCCCCGTCATCAAGCTCTCCGTGGCCGAGGGTCAGAGGGGCTTCGTGGCGCCCAACGCCGTGTCGCTGGCGCAGGCACTCTTCTCCCGGGCCGCGTGGTACCGCGCCGTCTACCTCGGCGACGAACCCGCCGGCTTCGTCATGCTGCACGACGAATCGTTGCTCGATCCGCCGAAGCCCGACCCGGAGGTCGGCGTGTGGCGCCTCATGGTCGCCGAGCGGTTTCAGGGGCGCGGCGTCGGTCGGGAGGCCATGCGCCAGGTGGTCGCGCACGTGCGCGGCAAGGGCGCGTGCCGCTCGCTGTGGGTGTCGTACGTACCGGGCCCGGGATGCCCCGAGCCGTTCTACCGGGGGCTCGGCTTCCTGCCCACCGGCCGCACGGAGGGCGACGAGGTCGTGCTCGAGCTGCCGCTCTGACGTCGGCGCCGCTGGCGAATCGGGCGAGCTGCGAACCCCTCGAGCGAGCCGCGAACGTCTCTGACGTGATGATGACCGTCGTCCTGTCACGCCGCTTGACGACCCGTCGGCCGTCTGCTCTCTTGGCATGAAAGCGATTTCAGACGCTGTCTCACGCTAGCTGGCGTGGCCGGACGAGGCGAAGCTGGATCGCGACGAGGAGGGGGAGATGGCGACCATCCGAGAGGTCTCGCGCCTGGCGCGCGTCTCGCCCGCCACCGTCTCACGCGTCCTCAACGGCACCACGCCCGTCGCGCCTCCCACGCGTGAACGCGTGCTGCAGGCGGTCGCCGCCCTCGATTACACGCCGAACGCCTTCGCCCGCGGCCTCGCCACCAACCGCTCCGGCGGCATCGGCCTGACCGTGAACGAGGTCTCGAGCCCGTACTTCGGCGCCTTCATCGCCGGCGTCGAGCAGGTCGCCCGCGAGCATGACCTCCACCTCATGGTGTCCAGCGGCTTCGCCCAGGCCGAGACCGAGCACGGCTCGATCGAGTTCCTGCTCGGACGCCGCTGCGATGGCCTGGTCGTCCAGGCGGAGGGACTCCCCGACGAGGACCTCATCGAGCTGGTGCGCGGCGGGCCGACACCCGTCGTCGTGTTCGGTCGCAGCGTCGCCGAGATCGAGGACGTGTGCATCGTCATGAAGAACGAGCCGGGTGGCGCCCTCGCTACCGAGCACCTGCTGGCGCATGGTCACCGCCGAATCGCTCACGTCTCTGGACCCCTCTCCTTCCCGGACGCCCGCGAGCGCCTGCACGGCTACCGCCGAGCCCTCGAGGCCGCAGGCCTCGAGTACGACGAGCGCTACGTCGTCGAGTCGACCTTTCTGGAGGAGGGCGGCGCCAGGGCCACGGCACGCCTGCTCGAGCGGGTCCCGGAACTGACCGCGATCTTCTTCGCCAACGACCAGATGGCCGCCGGCGGCATGCGCACGCTGCGCGATTGCGGCCGCGACGTCCCACGCGACGTCTCCGTCGTCGGCTTCGACGACGTCTTCCTGGCCCAGTACCTCACGCCGACCCTCACCACGGTGCGGCAGCCGCTCGTCGACATGGGACGCGCGGCCGCCCACCTGCTGCTTGCCCAACTCGGTCATGAAGGAAGGGGGGTGGTGCACCGCTTCGACCCGGAACTGGTCGAGCGGCAGTCGGTCGCGCACGTTGCGCGCTGACCCAGCCGTCGAGACCGAGCCCGAGCCCGCCAGGGCGCCGCCGATCGCAGCGACGATCGACCCCGGGCAAAGGTTCCGAACCGCACGTTCGTGCGTCGCAGGTCCCGCGGGGCCCCGGCGACGCCGATCGCCACCAGGTTCCGCCGAGCAGGCGGGACCACGGGCACCACCTCCGGCCCACTTCAGCGCGCGATGGCGTGCAGCACGGGGCGAGCAGGGTGCCGAGAAGGGAACAGCATGCGCAAGCTCGCGCTCGTCCTCGCCCTCACGCTGGTCGTCGGCCTCGCCGCCGCCCAGACCGAGGTCCGTTGGTTCGTCGGTCTCGGCGCCGGCACCGACGAGGCCGTGATCCCCCCCAGCAGGCGCTCGTCGACGCCTTCAACGCGTCCCAGAACGAGATCCTGTTGGTCCTCGAGATCGTCGACAACGACCAGGCCTACGACATCCTCGCCACCCAGATCGCGGCCGGCAACGCGCCCGACATCGTGGGGCCGGTGGGCATTCGTGGCCGCGCCGACTTCCCCGGTGCGTGGCTCGACCTCAGCGACCTCATCGCGGCCACCGACTACGACCTGAGCGACTTCGACCCCGCTCTGGTGGAGTTCTACGATATCGAGGGCGAGGGCCAGATCGGCCTGCCCTTCGCCGTGTTCCCCAGCTACCTCACCTACAACGTCGACCTGTTCGACGAGGCCGGTGCCGCCTACCCGCCCAGCGAGTACGGCGAGCCCTACGTCAACGCGGATGGCGAAGAGCTGCCGTGGAACACCGATACGCTGCGTGACCTCGCGATGTTCATGACCGTCGACGCCAACGGCAACGACGCCACCATGGACGCCTTCGACCCGGAGCAGATCGTGCAGTTCGGCTACAGCAACATCTTCACCGACATGCGCGGCCACCTCGCGCTGTTCGGCGCCGGCAACTTCGTCGACGAGGACGGCAACGCCGTGATCCCCGAGCATTGGGCGGTCGGCGTGCAGTGGTACCACGACGCGATGTGGAAGGATTACTTCTACCCGAACGGCCCCTACGTGACCTCGGACATCCTGACCTGGAGCCCGTTCCAGTCGGGCAACCTGGCCATGGGGCATACCCACCTGTGGTACCAGACCTGCTGCATGCTCGAACTGGAAGACGAGTGGGCCCTGGCCGCCATGCCCGCCGCTCCCGATGGCACCGTCACCGCCAAGCTGCACGCCGACACCTTCGCCATCACCAAGGCGAGCAAGGTCCCCGAGGCGGCCTTCGAAGTACTCACGTACCTGTTCTCGCCCGAGGTCTCGCAGCAGCTGGTCAACATCTACGGTGGGGTCCCCGCCCGTCTGAGCCTGCAGGACGACGCCCTCGACATCCTCTTCGCCCAGACGTACCCAGACCGCGACGTCGACACCACGGTCATCTCCGCCAGCCAGTCGTACCCCGACAACCCCAACCACGAGGAGGGGATGCCGTCGAACCGCGAGGCCCAGGCCCTGTACAACGCCTTCTGGCAGCGGCTCGAGAACACGGCCGACTTCGACGTCGCCGGCGAGCTCGCGATCCTGCAGGCCGAGCTGCAGCTGCTCTTCGATAGCGCTCGCTGAGCAGCTGGACCGTCATCCGCGTTCGGATCCGGCGACCTGCCGGATCCGAACGCGGGGCCTCTGGGGGCGCGCCCCTAGGGGCACGCCCCCAGAGGCACATGATCGGAGCCACCCGTGGACTACGTCACCGAGATCCAGAGTTCGCTCGCGAGCGAGCGGGGGCAGCGCAAGCGGCTCAGCCGCGCCGAGCTGCGCGAGGCGCGCTGGGGCTACGCCTTCATCGGGCTATGGCTCATCGGCTTCCTCGCCTTCTATCTGCTGCCGATGGCGGCCTCGCTGGTCTTCTCCTTCCTCGACCTCGACCTGCTCGATCCCAGCCAGTCCCGCTTCGTGGGTCTGGAGAACTGGCGCCGCCTGCTGTTCGAGGACCCGCGCGTATGGCAGTCGCTGCGCGTGACCTTCGTCTTCGCCGCCATCTCGCTGCCGATCGGCATGGTCTCCGCGTTGATCCTGGCGATCCTGCTCAACAGCGCAGACCTGATCGGTAGGAACGTGCTCCGCACGCTCTTCTACGCCCCCACCATGGTCCCCGTGGTGGCCGGCATCCTCATCTGGCAAGGCGTCCTGAACCCCACGACCGGATGGGTCAACGAGCTGATCCAGTGGGTGACGGGGCTCCAGGTCGCCAACCCCAACGGCATTCGCTGGCTCGACGACGCCCGCATCATCTATCTCTCGTACACCATGATCGGCATCTGGGGCATCGGCAACGCCATCCTCTACAACCTGGCCGCGCTCCAGGGAGTCCCCAGCGAACTCTACGAGGCCGCCAAGATCGACGGCGCCTCGTGGTTCCGCCGGCTCCGGGCCATCATGCTCCCGATGATCTCGCCCGTGATCTTCTACAACCTCGTCCTCTCCTTCGTCGGGTTGATGCAGTTCTTCCAGGTGCCGTACGTGCTGAACGGCGGCGACGGCTACCCCGAGGGAACGACCTTCTTCTACCTGATCCACTTCTACCGCCAGTCGTTCCAGTTCCTCGACATGGGGTACGGCTCGGCGATCGCCTGGCTGCTGTTCGTCATCGCCCTCGCCATCACCGCGACGCTGTTCGCGACGGCCAGGCACTGGGTGTACTACGCCGGGGAGCGCCGCTGATGGCCCGCCCGAACGCTGCGATGCCCGTCTACGGCGATGCATCCCTCGCGCAACGTGAAGCCGGGGCCGCCCAACGTGCTCAACGCGCCCGCCGCGACGCCGCCACCCGCAGCCTGATCGTCAAGACGCTGATCACCTCGGTGGTGCTCGTGCTGCTGTTCCTCTACCTCATGCCGCTCGGCTACTCGATCGTCACCTCGCTGATGACCAAGGGTCAGGTCTCCGACGTGCAGGCGCCGCTGCTCCCCTCGTCCAGGGCGCAGTTCGAGTACCAGGGTCAGACGTTCGACGTCGTGGAGGTGCCCATCGACGGCGAGATCCGCGAGCTCGCCCTGGTGAGCCGTGGGCGTGCCACCAGCACGTTCGTCGACCCGGCCGACCCGGCGGCGGGCGAGATCGAGTGGGCGGGCGCGTGGCGTACCTTGTCACCGGTATACGAGCTCGACTTCGCCTGGGACAACTACCCCCGAGCGTTCCGGTTCATCAACTTCGTGCAGCTGCTGCGCAACACGCTGATGTACGCGATCATCACGACGTTCGCCGCCACCTTCTCGGCCGCCATCGTCGCCTACGGCTTCGCCCGCTTCCGATTCCCATTCCGGGGCGTGCTGTTCATGCTGCTGATCTCGACGATCATCCTGCCGCCGCAGGCGACGCTGGTGCCCCAGTACGCCGTGTTCTTCAACCTAGGTTGGGTGGGCACCTGGCTGCCGCTGATCATCCCCACGTTCTTCTCCAACGCCTACAACGTCTTCCTGCTGCGGCAGTACTTCTTGACGATCCCCACCGAGCTCGAGGAGGCCGCCCGCGTCGACGGCGCCGGCCCCATCCGCACCTTCGTCTCGGTGATCCTGCCGCAGGCCGTGCCCGCCCTGATCGCCGTGTCGCTGTTCCACTTCTTCTTCGCCTGGAACGACTTCTTCGGCCCGCTGATCTACCTCGCCGGCAACCAGGACCTGCAGCCCATCTCGGTCGGCCTGTTCCGCTTCAACGGCCTCTACAGCTCCGAGCCGCAACTCATCCAGGCCGCCTCGATCATGACGATGCTCATCCCGCTGACGATCTTCTTCTTCGCCCAGCGCTTCTTCATGCAGGGCGTGGTGATCACCGGCGTCGACAAGTAGCGAGCGCGTCCGTGCGTCGGCGTCCGCCGGCGCACGGCATCTCGTTGGTCACACCCGGTGACGCATCCACGCCGGCGCCGGGCGTCGTCGGGTCACACGGCCCTTACCCCAACCAGCGAAGGACCTCACGCAACCATGTCGCAACGAGCCATCCCCAGCGATCACCGTCCGGAAGGGCCGATCGATGCCCTCGTCGAGGGCGACTACGTCGCCCTCGACGGCGAGCGCTTCTACCGCATCCGCCGCGTCGATGCGATGCCGCCGTTCCTCATGAGCCTCGTCGGCGCCTCGGATCTGTGGATGTTCGTGGCCAGCAACGGCGGCCTCACGGCCGGCCGTGTCGACGCCGACGCGGCCCTGTTCCCGTACACGACCTCCGACCGCCTGATGGAGAGCGCCGAGCACACCGGCCCCAAGACGCTCCTGTGGGTGACCCGCGGCGGCCGCCGCTCCCTGTGGGAGCCCTTCTCGGCGCGCGGCTGCGGCACCTACCGCGTCGAGCGCAACCTCTACAAGAGCGTCCTTGGCGACGAGGTCCTGTTCGAGGAGATCAACCACGACCTGGGTCTCGCCTTCCGCTACGGCTGGCGCGGCAGCGCCGCCTATGGCTTCGTGCGCACCAGCGAGCTTGGTGAGACGGCGGGCCAGCCGTGCTCGATCGAGGTCCTCGACGGCCTGCAGAACGTCCTTCCGGCCGGCGTGACCGCAGCCATGCAGGGCGGCATGAGCAACCTGGTCGATGCCTACAAGCGCAGCGAGCTCGAGCCGGCCACCGGGCTCGGCCTCTTCTCCCTGAGTTCGATCATGTCCGACCTGGCGGAGCCGAGCGAGGCGCTGCGGGCCACCACGGTCTTCGCGCTCGGGCTCGGGGGCGCCCGCCACCTGCTCACCTCCAGGCAGCTGGAGGCGTTCCGGCGCGGGCAGGTCCTGGAGCCCGAGACCGACGTCCGGGGTCGACGGGGCGCGTACTTCGTGCACGCCCACCTGACCCTGGCGCCCAGCGAGCAACGCCGCTGGCGCCTGGTCGCCGACATCGGCCTGGACCACGCCAGGGTCGCCGCGCTCGTGAACGGTCTCGACGGGGGGGCGACCGACGACGCGCCCGCCGACGCCCGGTCCGATCTCGCGGCGCGCGTCGAGGACGACCTGCGGCGTAGCGGCGACGCCCTCGCGGCGATCGTCGCCAGCGCGGACGGGTTCCAGTGGACCCGCGACCGGGCCACGACCGATCACCACCTGGCCAGCGTGCTCTTCAACGTCATGCGCGGCGGCGTGTTCGTCGACGACGATCGCGTCGAGCGCGCCGACCTGCGGGCCTTCGTCGGCACACGCAACCGCGCGGTGGCGCGCGAGCACGCGGCGTTCTTCGACGCCCTGCCGGCGATCCTGGCCTACCACGACCTGGTGGCGCGCGCCGCCACGACCGGGGACCCCGACCTCGAGCGGCTCTGCCGTGCCTACCTGCCGCTCGCCTTCAGCCGTCGCCACGGCGACCCGAGCCGGCCGTGGAACCGCTTCACCATCAACGTCCGCCACGCCGACGGCCGGCTGCGGCTCGACTACCAGGGCAACTGGCGCGACATCTTCCAGAACTGGGAGGCCCTGGCGCACGCGTTCCCCGGGTTCCTCAACGGGATGATCGGTATCTTCTTGGGCGCCACCACGGCCGACGGTTACAACCCCTACCGCGTCACCCGTGACGGCATCGAGTGGGAGGCACCGGAGCCGGGCCACGCCTGGGCCAACATCGGCTACTGGAGCGACCATCAGGTCGTCTACCTGCAGCGCCTCCTCGACGCCTCGGCGCGGTTCGACCCTGGCGCGCTCGAGGGCCTGCTGGAGCGCCGCCTCTTCTCCCACGCCAACGTCCCCTACCGCATCGCGCCCTACGAGGCGATGCTCGAGGACCCCTACGACACGATCGCCTTCGACGACGAGCTCGACCGCCGCATCTCGGCGGCCGTGGCGACCATGGGCACCGACGCGCGCTTGCTGCGGGGGTCGGACGACGCGATCGTCCACGTGACGATGGCCGAGAAGCTGCTCCTGCTGCTGCTCGTCAAGCTCGCCAACCTGGTGCCCGAGGGCGGCATCTGGATGAACACCCAACGGCCCGAGTGGAACGACGCCAACAACGCGCTCGTCGGCAAGGGACTCTCCGTCGTCACGACGGCGTACCTCTACCGCAGCGTCGTGTTCCTGCAGGGGCTGCTCGCGGGCCGCGGCGTGACGCTGTCGCGCGAGGTCGCTGAACTCCTCGACGCGGTGCACGCCGGGCTTCGGGCCCACGAGGAGGCGCTCGCGGACGGGTTCGACGACCGGCGCCGGCGCGCCTTCATGGACGCCCTCGGGGGCGCGGGAAGCGCCTACCGCCGTGGACTGTACGAGCGGGGGGTGTCGGGCGCCACGAGCGAGCGCGACGCGGCGACGCTGGCGGCCTTCCTGGACCTCGCCCGCGCGTACCTCGAGCAGACGCTGCGCGCCAACCGCCGCGACGATGCGCTGTACCACGCGTACAACGTGCTGGCCCTGGCGCCGGACGGCTCCGCCGGGGTGCGCCACCTCTACGAGATGCTCGAGGGGCAGGTCGCCGTGCTCTCTTCCGGCCTCCTCTCGTCGGCGGAGGCGCTCGAGCTCCTCGCGAGCCTGCGTCGCGGCCGCCTCTACCGCGCCGACCAGCACAGCTACGTTCTGTACCCCGACCGCGACCTGCCTGGGTTCCTCGCCAAGAACACGATCCCGGCCGAGCGCGTCGCCGGTTCGGCGCTCCTGACCGCCCTCGTCGAGGCGGGCGACCGACGCCTCGTCGTCCGCGACGAGAACGGCGACGCGCACTTCCACGGCGACTTCCGCAACGCCAAGGGCGTGCGGCGGGCGTTGGCCGACTTGGCGGGGGAGGAGCGCTGGGCGGCGCTGGTGGCGAGCGACGGGGAGGAGGTCGCGGCCCTCTTCGAGGAGGTCTTCGACCACGCCTCGTTCACCGGTCGCTCCGGCACCTTCTTCGCCTACGAGGGGCTCGGCAGCATCTACTGGCACATGGTCTCCAAGCTGCTGCTGGCGGTGCAGGAGGGCTACCAGCGCGCGCGCGACGCCGGCGAGCCGAGCGCGACGCTCGCCGCGCTGGCGGCGGCGTACGACGACGTGCGTGCCGGGCTGGGCTTCCACAAGACGCCCGCCGAGTTCGGCGCCTTCCCGACCGATCCCTACTCACACACGCCGGCCCACGCGGGCGCGCAGCAGCCGGGCATGACCGGCCAGGTCAAGGAGGACGTGCTCGCGCGCCTGGGCGAGCTCGGCGTCGAGGTGAGGGACGGGCGGCTCGGCTTCGCCCCGGCCCTGCTCGAGCGCGCCGAGTTCCTGGCGGAGCCGAGCGTCGCGAACGTCCGGGCGATCGGCGGGACCGAGGAGCTGCGCCTCGACGCGGGCACGCTGGCGTTCACCTTCTGCCAGGTCCCGGTCGTCTACCGGCTGACCGACGGCGACGCCCGCGCCGACGTGACGGGGCGCGATGGCGTGCGGCGGGCGTTCGACGGCCCGTTCCTCGATGCCGCCACCAGCCGCGAGGTGTTCGAGCGCCGCAGCACGGTGGCCCGCATCGACGTGGCGGTGCCCGCGGCGTCGCTCCAGCGCCGCGAGGTGGAGGGGTCATGAGCCGCCCACACGAAGCAGCCGATGCGCTCGCGCCTGCCCGTGCGCGGGCCGACGCGCTCCTCGCGCGCATGACGCTGCGCGAGAAGATCGGCCAGATGACCCAGGCCGAGAAGAACAGCGTCACGCCCGACGAGGTCCGCGAGCACGCCCTCGGATCCGTCATCTCCGGCGGCGGCGGCAACCCCGAACCGAACACGCCCGCGGCCTGGCGCGACATGGTCCTCGGCTTCCGGCGCGCCGCGAGCGAGAGCCGCCTCGGCGTCCCGCTCATCTACGGCGTCGACGCCGTCCACGGGCACAACAACGTCGTGGGCGCCACGATCTTCCCGCACAACGTCGGCCTCGGGGCCGTCGGCGACGCCGACCTCGTGCGCCGCATCGGTCGCGCCACCGCGGTGGAGGTGGCGGCCACCGGCGTGCGCTGGAACTTCGCGCCGGCGGTCAGCGTGCCCGTCGACGTGCGCTGGGGCCGGACCTACGAGGGCTACGGCCAGGACCCCGAGCTGGTGGGCCGCCTCGCGGCCGCCTACGTGGAGGGGCTGCGCGGCGAACGCTGGGACGCCCCCGACGCGGTGCTGCCGTCGGTGAAGCACTACCTGGCCGACGGCGCCGCCCGTCACGGCACCTCCACGCGCTGGGACCGCGCCAGCGTGAAGAGCGTCGCCGACGACCCGACCCTCGCCAACGCCGGACCGGCGGCCGAGTTCCTGAAGGTCCTCGACATGGGCGCCTGGACGATCGACCAGGGCGTGGTCGAGTTCGACGAGCGCAGCCTGCGGGAGGCGTTCCTGCCGCCGTACCGCGCGGCGCTCGACGCCGGCGCGCTCAACGTCATGGCCTCCTACGGCAGTTGGGGCTGCCTGCGGATGCACGCGCACCGCACCCTGCTCACCGACGTGCTCAAGGGCGAGCTCGGCTTCGAGGGCTTCGTCGTCAGCGACTGGGCGGCGATCGATCAGATCCACCCCGACCACGACGTCTGCGTCGAGCGCTCGATCGACGCCGGCATCGACATGGTCATGGTGCCCTTCGACTGGCGCCGCTTCATGGACGCCCTCGAGGCGGCCGTCGACCGCGGCGTCGTGCCGCTCGCCCGCATCGACGACGCCGTCCGGCGCATCCTCACCGTGAAGTTCCGCCTCGGCCTGTTCGACGAGGCGGGCGCGGCCGACCGCGAGCCCCCGCTCTCCGTGGTGGGCGACCCGGACCACCGTCGCCTCGCCCACGAGGCGGCCCGGCGCAGCCCCGTCCTGCTGCAGAACCGCGGCGGCGCGCTGCCGTTGCCGCCGTCGCTGCCGTCCCTGCTCGTCGCCGGCGTCGGCGCCGACGACGTCGGCCTGCAGTGCGGCGGCTGGACCATCAGCTGGATGGGGGCCGCCGGGCCCATCACGCCGGGAAGTACCCTCCTGCAGGGCCTGAGGCGGTTGTTGCCGGACGCCGACGTGGCGTTCCAGCCCGACGGCCGCGGCGACTCACGCGCGCCGGTGGGCATCGTGGTGCTGGCCGAGGAGCCCTACGCCGAGGGCATGGGCGACCGCCACGAGCTGTCGCTCGGCGCCGACGAGGTGGCGCTCGTCGAACGCGTGCGGGCCCGTGTCGACACCCTCGTCCTCGTCCTCTACGCCGGCCGCCCGCGGGTGCTCGGCGAGGCCGTACACCTCGCCGACGCGATCGTGTGCGCCTGGCTGCCCGGCAGCGAGGGGGCCGCGGTCGCCGAACCCATCGTCGGCGCGTCCGCGTTCGAGGCCCGGCTGCGCCTGCGCTGGCCGGCCGCCGACGGCGACCTGCCGCTGCACCCGTTCGGTCCGCCGGGAGCTGGCCCTGCCGCCCTGTTCGAGATCGGCCACGGCCTGACCACGTCGCCGCGGGCCAACGCCGGGGTCGCGGCGTGAGGCGCCCGCTCCGTGGGCGCAGCCGCGTTCGGCGCCCATCGCGCCTCTTGGCCGCGGGTCTCGTCCTCCTGGCGTCGCTGCTGGGCCTTGCCGCCGCCCAGGGGTCGACGCCCGCCTACCTCGACGCCGGCCGTGACGTCGAGGCGCGCGTGGCGGACCTGCTCGCCCGCATGACCCTCGAGGAGAAGGTCGGCCAGATGACGCTCCTCGAGAAGGGGAGCGTCACGCCGGCGGAGGCAACGCGCCTCGCGCTGGGCGGCGTCCTCAGCGGCGGCGGCGGTTACCCGACGGGGGACAACAGCGTGTCCGGCTGGGCGGCCATGGTCGGCGCCTACCAGGACGCCGCGCTGGCCACCCGCCTGGGCATCCCGCTGCTCTACGGCGTCGACGCGGTGCACGGGCACGCCAACCTCGCGGGCGCGGTCGTCTTCCCCCACAACGTCGGCCTCGGCGCCGCCGGCGACGCCGAGCTGGTGGAGGCGATCGCCCGGGTCACCGCGCGCGAGATGATCGCCACCGGCATCTACTGGAACTACGCGCCCGTCCTCGCCGTCCCCCGCGACGTCCGCTGGGGGCGAACCTACGAGGGTTACGGCGAGGATCCGGCGCTCGTGACGCGCCTGGCGACGGCCGCGCTGCGGGGCCTGCAGGGCGACGACCTGGCGGCCCCCGACACGGTGCTCGCCACCCCCAAGCACTTCGTGGGCGACGGCGCGACCGCCTTCGGCACGTCGCCGCTCGCCGACGGCCTGCTCGACCGTGGCGACGCCGAGATCGACGAGGCCACCCTACGCCGCGTGCACCTCGCGCCCTACCTCGACGCGCTGGCGAACGGCGCCCGCAGCGTCATGGTCTCCTTCTCCAGCTGGCAGGGTGTGCCGATGCACGCCCACGCCTACCTCATCCGCGACGTGCTGCGCGGCGAACTCGGCTTCACGGGCTTCGTGGTGTCCGACTGGGCCGGCGTCGACGCCGTCGCCCCGAGCTACGACGACGCCGTGGTGGCGGCCGTCAACGCCGGCATCGACATGGTCATGGTGCCGTACGACGGCGAGCGCTTCATCGCCGCGGTGCTCGACGCGGTCGCCCGCGGCGACATCGGGCGCGACCGGATCGACGAGGCGGCGGCGGCGATCCTGCGGGTGAAGTTCGAGTTGGGCCTGTTCGAGCGGCCCCACGCCGAGCCCACGCTGCAGTCGACCGTGGGATCGGCTACCCACCGCGCGCTCGCGCGTGAGGCGGTCGGCCAGACGCTCGTCCTGTTGAAGAACGAGCACGGCGCGCTGCCGCTGCGGCCGGACGGCACCCAGACGGTGCTCGTCACGGGTTCGGGCGCCGACAGCGTCGGCGTGCAGTCCGGCGGTTGGACGATCGAATGGCAGGGCTCGACGGCCTCCCTGACGCCCGGGACCACGGTCCTGGAGGGTCTCGAGGCGGGCTTCGGTCCCGACACCACGCTGCTGCACGGCCCGCGCGGGCGCTTCACCGGCGCCGACGGGCAGCCGCTGCGGGCCGAGGTCGGCATCGCGGTCGTGGGGGAGCCTCCTTACGCCGAGTGGTTCGGCGACTCGGCCGACCTCGTGCTGCCGTCGCGCGAGCGCGCCCTCGTCGCGAACCTCCGCGCGCAGGTCGACACGCTGATCGTCGTGCTGCTGACCGGCCGTCCCGTCGTGCTCGACGGCGTCCTCGAGGTGGCCGACGCGGTGGTCGCCGCCTGGCTCCCCGGGACCGAGGGCGACGGTGTCACCGACGTGCTCTTCGGCGAGCGCGACTTCGTCGGCCGGTTACCGTACAGCTGGCCGCGCGACGCGGCGCAGTTGCCGTTCGACTTCGACGATCTGCCGACCGAGGGGTGCGAGGCGCCGCTGTTCCCCCGTGGCTACGGCCTCAGCTACGCGGACGACCCGGCGGCGACGCCGTGGCTGACGCTGGCGGCCGCCTGCGCCGACGGTGACGCGGCAGGTGCGGCGGACCACGCCGGCGCGCCCGCACCCTTCGTCGCCCTGCCGGACCCCGACGGACCGGCGCTCGTCGACCCCGCGCTCCTTCGCGAGCACCGGCCGCGGGAGGCCGTGTTCGTCCCCTTCCCGGTGCCGATCGTCCTCGACGGGGACCTCGCCGATTGGAACGGCATCCCGTTCGAGATCGTCGATGCGGGCCCGATGGTGTCGCTGGATCCCGCCGAGAACGGCCACTTCCAGTTCGCGCTAGCGGCGGACGAGGCCCACGTGTACCTGTACATGGTCATGCCCGACGCGACGATCGTCACCGGGCAGCACGGCACCGACTTCTGGAACGAGGACTCGCTGGAGTTCTACCTGAACCTCAGCGACGACCTCATGCGCGGCGGCTACGGGGAGGGCGTGTTCCAGGTCAACGTCAACCCGACGAACGTGGGGAACGCCGATCCCGCGGACCTGGTGTTGACCGGGGTCAACGCCGGCCAGGCCGGCGTCCGCGCCTTCGTCTTCGAGACCGCCGACGGCTGGGGTTTCGAGGCCGCCGTGCCGATCCCCGCGGGGGTCGACCTGCGCCACGGCCTCGAGGTCGGCCTGCAGGCGCATGCCAACGGCTCCTCGGGCGGGGCGCGCGACGTCAAGCTCATCTGGTCCGCCGCCGACACGCGCGACACCAGCTGGCAGGACCCCTCCGTCTTCGGCCGCGCCGTCTTCTACGAGCTGGGCAACCCGGCACCGCTGAGCGTGAGCGAGCGGACGGAGCCCGTGGTCGTGGCCCCGCGCCCGCAGGTCGCCATCAACCAGCTGGGGTACCTCCCCGGCGCACCGCACTTCGGGATGCTGGCCAACCACGGCGCGTTCGCGACCTCCTGGGCGCTCATCGACGACGCCACCGGGCGGATGGTCTATGCCGGCTCGACCGGCCCGCCGCTGGTGGATGCCGCCTCCGGCGACAGCATCCAGGTGGCTGACTTCACCGGGTTCGACGTCCCCGGCACCTACCGCCTGCTGATCAACGACGTCCTCAGCTCACCGTTCACGATCGGCGAGCTGCCATACACCCGGTTGGCGGTCGACGCGGCGCGCTACTTCTTCCTGAGCCGCAGCGGCATCGAGCTGCTGCCGGCGTACGCCGGGCCCGACCACGCGCGCCCCGCCGGGCACCTGAGCGACGACGCCGTCACCTGCTACCGCGGCACCGACGCCGACGGCGTCACATGGCCCGGCTGCGACTACACCCTCGACGTGGCCGGTGGCTGGTACGACGCCGGCGACTACGGCAAGTACGTCGTCAACGGCGGCATCAGCGTCTGGACGCTGCTCAACCTCCACGAGCGGCTGCCGGGCGCCTTCCCGGACGGCAGCCTCGGCCTGCCCGAGAGCGGCAACGGCGTCAGCGACCTGCTCGACGAGGCGCGCTGGCAGATGGCTTGGCTGCTCTCGATGCAGGTGCCCGAGGGGCAGCCGCAGGCCGGCATGGCGCACCACAAGTTGCACGACCTCGCGTGGGAGGGCCTCCCTCTCCTGCCGCCCACCGTCTACGACAACGATCCGACGTCCGCGGGCGACGGCGGCCGCTACCTCTACCCGCCGTCGACGGCGGCGACGCTCAACCTCGCCGCCACGGCCGCCCAATGCGCCCGAGTCTGGCGCGACGTCGACGCGGCCTTCGCCGAGCGCTGCCGCCTGGCCGCGGAGCGGGCGTTCCGCGCGGCGGTCGAGGAGCCGGTCGCCTTGGCGGGCAACACGCCGGGCACCGGCGGCGGCAACTACGACGACGACCGGATCACGGACGAGCGCTTCTGGGCGGCCGCCGAGCTCTACCTCGCCACCGGCGACCCTGCTTACGTCGACGCGATGCGGGCCACGCCCTACCTGGCCAGCTTCGGCGGGTCGGGGGGCGATGCCGCCATGTACTGGGGAGACACCGCCGCCCTCGGCGCGCTCTCCCTGATCCTCCACGACGCCGACCTCGACGAGGTCGCCGCCCTGCGCGAGCAGCTCCTGCGTACCGCCGACGGTTACCTGCAGGTCATCGCGACCGAGGGCTACCGTGTGCCGATCCGCACCTACCCGTGGGGCTCCAACAGCGCCGTGCTCAACAACGCCATCGTGCTCGCCTACGCCCACGACCTCACCGGCGATGCGGCCTACCTCCACGGCGTGCTCGAGAGCATGGACTACCTGCTGGGGCGCAACGCGCTCGCGTTCAGCTTCGTCTCCGGCTACGGCGAGCGCTCGATGACGAACCCGCACCACCGCTTCTGGGCCCACGAGGGCGACTGGCCGCCACCGCCCCCGGGGGTCGTGGCCGGCGGCCCCAACGCCACCCCCAGCGACCCGACCGCGCTCGACCACGCCACGCTCGACGCCGGCCCCGCGCGGCGGTACGTCGACCTGCGTGGCAGCTGGTCGACCAACGAAGTGACCATCAACTGGAACGCGCCCCTGGTGTGGGTGGCGACGTACCTGGCTCAGACGAGTGCCGCTCCCGGCCCGCAGGGCGCCGCACCGACCGACCCGCCCACCCATCCCGAAGGGAGCCGACCATGACCATCCGCATGCCCCGAGCCCTGGTCCTCGTCACGGCGATCGCCCTGAGCACCCTCGTCGCGCTCGCCGCCGCGCAGGGGGAGCCCAGCCTGCGCCTCGCCGACTTCGCCGACGGCGTCCCGGCCGCCCGCGACGCCTTCGACAACCCCATCGGTTTCAGCACCTGGCAGGACGGCGGCGGCGCGCTGGCGCTCTCCGCCGTCGCCATCGAGCCCGGCGACGCCCTGGCGCTGCCCGACCAAGAGGCCGTCGAGCACGTCCTGCGCGTCGACCACCGCATCGCCTCGTGGGGCGGCTTCACCCAAGCCTTCGCCGACGACGCGATGACCCGCTGGATCCCGGTCGACCTCTCGGGCTACGTCGGCTTTCGCTTCTGGTACGCCGGCGACGGCCGCGGCGGCACGGTTCAGGTCGACCTGTTCGACAACCGCAACCCCAGCTCGACCGGCGACAGCGCCGAACGCTGGTTCCACCGCTTCGTCGACGACACCACCGATTGGCGCCTCATCGAGATCCCCTTCGCGTCGTTCGCGCGCCGTTCCGACTTCCAGCCCGGCGGTGCCCCCAACGACGGCCTCGGCCTGAGCGAGGCCTCCGGCTGGGCGCTCGGGTTCCCGCCCGGCGAGGGCACGAGTCACGTCGCACGGGTCGAGGCGTACGGCGACTCCGGCGTCGTCGCCGAGGGCGTGGTCAGCGTCCAGTTCGCCGATGCCCTCACGCGGGTCGACGAGGGCGCCGAGGGCGAGCTCACGCTCGTGCTCTCCGAGGCGAGCGACGAGGCGGTCTCGGTGCGCGTCTTCGTCCAGGCGGACGAGGCCGCGGCGTTCCGCGACCTGGTCCCCGCCAACGAGTTGGTGGTGTTCCCGCCCGGGATCACCGAGGCCACGGTCACCTTCCGGACGCTCTCCGACGGCCGCCACGAGGGCGACGAGCGCGCGTTGGCGGTGCTCGACGGCGCCCGCGGGGGCGTCATCGGTTTCCAACGGCGCGCCGTGATCCTCATCGCGGACGCCGATCCCTTCGACCCCGACCTGATCGCCGATTTCGGCGACGGCCCCGACGGCTTCGCGGCCGGCGAGGGCACCACCGCGCGCACCGCGGAGCTGCTCTCGACCGCCGCCGACGCCCGCCCCGGCCAGCCGGCGCGCTTCGAAGGCGCGCTCTCCTTCGCCTGGGAGGGGTCGGGCGAGGTGCGCGCCGACTTCCCCTTGGCCCAGGACGCCAGCCACGCCGATGGCCTCGAGTTCTGGTTCCTCGGCGACGGCAGCGGGCGTGACGTGCGGGTGGAGCTTCGCGACGGGCGCGACGACACGCGGCCCTGGGCGCTCGCCTGGTCCGACGAGTTCGACGGCGCGGCCGGCACGCTGCCCGACCCGAGCGTGTGGACGCCCGAGATCGGTGACGGCACCGCCAACGGCATCCCCGGCTGGGGCAACGCCGAGCGGCAGGCCTACACCGACGACCCCGCCAACGTGTCGCACGATGGCGAGGGGAACCTGGTCATCCGGGCCCTCGAGGCGGACGGCGACGCGCCGCCGTGCTACTACGGTGCGCCGTGCGAGTACACCTCGGCGCGGATCATCACCGCCGGCAAGCTCGAGGTGACCTACGGGCGCATCGAGGCGCGCATCAAGATCCCCACCGGCCAGGGCCTGTGGCCGGCCTTCTGGACGCTGGGCAACGACCTCGCCGAGGTCGGCTGGCCCGAGTCCGGCGAGATCGACATCATGGAGAACGTCGGCCGCGAGCCCGAGCGCGTGCACGGCACCATCCACGGGCCCGGCTACTCCGGCGGCAACGCGATCGGCCGCGGCACCACGCTGCCCGGTGGCGGCGCCTTCACCGACGACTTCCACGTCTACGCCATCGACTGGTACCCCGACCGCATCGTCTGGTCGCTCGACGGCGAGCCGTACTCCACCGTCACGCCGGCCGACCTGCCGCGCGGCGCGCGCTGGGTCTTCGACCACCCGAACTTCCTCATCCTCAACGTCGCCGTCGGCGGCCACTGGCCGGGCTACCCCGACGACACGACCACCTTCCCGCAGGAGATGGTCATCGACTACGTGCGCGTCTACCAGGCGCCCGACACCTCCGCGCGCTTCGAGGCGAGCTTCAGCGACGACGCGGAGGGCTGGACGCTCGTGCGGTTGCCGTTCTCGGCCTTCGAGCGGGCCGCCACGCAGCCGGAGGGCGCGCCCGAGGGCGCCTTCTCGGGCAGCGAGGTGTGGGGTCTCGCCCTCGAGGTCGACGGCGGCGCGGGCTCGGCGATGATCGACGAGGTGCGGTGGTACCTGGACGAGTGAGCCGCGGCCGGCGGGGCGGCATAGACTGACCGGGATGCCAGCCTCCCTGGTCGCCATCCGCCCCGCCGGCCCCGCCGACGTCGCCGCCATCGCGGCGGTCGACCCGGTGGCGTCCCATGACGACGACCGGCGGAGGTTCATCGCCGAGCGCGTTGCGGCGGGGCAGACCCTCGTCGCCGTCGGTCACGACGCTCTCGATGGCGACGCCATCGTGGGCTATCTGGTCCAGGACCACGGCTTCTTCGGGCGCGGCTTCGTGGCGATGCTGTGCGTGCACCCCGAGCGCCGGCGCCGAGGCATCGGGCAGGCGCTGATGCGCCACGCCGAGATGGCGTGCCGCACGCCGCGGATCTTCACCTCGACCAACCGCTCGAACCTGCCGATGCAGCGCCTGCTGGAGGGTCTCGGCTACCGCCGCAGCGGTGTGGTCGACGACCTCGATCCCGGCGATCCGGAGCTGTTCTACAGCCGGTGGCTGGGCGAGGCGCGCGACCAGCGGCTGGCCGCCGATGCCGCCGAGCTGGACGCGGCCGGGGAAGAGGCGCTAGCCGAGGAGGGTTTGGCGTCGGTCGACGTCTGGCTCGACGACGAGGCGTAGGTGACCGTTCTCCGGGGAGAAGGCGTGTGGGCCGACCTGAACCCCGTGATCGGCTCGGAGCAGGGCGGGTTGCGCCCGGCGCTCGTGGTCCAGGCGGACCCGGTGAACCGCCACGCGAGCACCACGATCGTGCTCGCCCCGACGTCGCGGCCCAGCGGTCGGGACCCCCACTGACCGTCGCCCTGCCGGCGGGCCGGGGGGGGCCTGGAATGGGATCAGCGGTCGCTGTGGCCGCTCCCGCCGTGTTCGCCTACAGGAACATCGGCCTCCCGAGCATGGCCCGCACCTTCGGGCGGTAGGTCTCGACGTCGTAGAGCTCGTCGACGTCGACGCGCTTGAGGCCCTCTCCGGTGATCGAGATCGGCACGTGGGTGTACTTGCCGCCCTGCAGCGCGACCATCCGCCCCGACTGGCCCTCGATGGCGAGATCGGCGGCCATGACGCCGTAGTTGGTGGCCACCATGAGGTCGAGCGAGTCCGGCGCGCCCGAGCGCATGAGGTAACCCACCTGCTGGTAGATCATGTCCTGGCCGGTCCGCTCCTTGATCAGGGCGGCCGTGAGCGCGCCGATGCCGCCGAGCTTGCGGTGCCCATAGGCGTCGGCCTCGCCGCTCAGCACCATGTCGCCCTCGGAGAAGCGGGCGCCCTCGGAGATCGTCACCATCGAGTAGTTCGACGGGTTCTCGGCCCGGTCCGCGAGGAGCAGGCGGGCGAGCTTGTCGACGTCGAAGGGGACCTCGGAGATGATCGCGCGGTCCACGCCGGCGAGGTAGGCGGTGATGAGCGAGGTGTCACCGCTGTAGCGGCCGAACAGCTCGACGACGGCGATCCGCTCGTGCGAGCCCGCCGAGGTGCGCAGGTTGTGGATGAACTGCACCCCACGGGTGACGGCGGTGGAGAAGCCGAGCGCGTAATCGGTGCCGTAGACGTCGTTGTCCATCGTCTTGGGGATGGCGATGACGGGGAAACCGGCGTTGTGCAGGTGCAGGCCATAGGAGAGCGTGTCGTCGCCGCCGATGGGGATGAGGACCTCGATGCCCTGGCTCTCCAAGAGCCGCATGACGTGCGGCGTGAGGTCGTGCGGACCCTCGCCCGGGTACTGGTCGGCGAGGAACGCGGGGACCTTGTCCCCCTTGACCTTCGACGGGTTGGTGCGCGACGAGTGCAGGAACGTGCCGCCGGTGCGGTCGATCGTGCGCACGTTGCCGCGGGTGAGCGGCATCAGGTGGGTCATGACGCTCTCGGTGTCGTCCGGGTTCGTGTCCGTCAGCCCGCCCCAGCCGCGTCGGATGCCGGTGACCTCGTGGCCGGCCTCGGTGAGCCGGTAGACGACCGCCTTGATGCAGGGGTTCAGGCCGGGTACGTCGCCGCCACCGGTGAGGATGCCAATGCGCATGATGGAGACCTCCGTTCTGCCGACCCCATTCTTGCGCGTCCGGCGCGGGACGGGTAGGGTGCCGCGCACCGCGATCGTCGGTGGGTCGACCCCGCCCGCCCTCCACGGCCTAGGGTAGGGTAGACCACGGCCACCCGACGCCTGGGTCGGGATGGAGCGGAACATGGACGCGACCGCGGAGCGCGCACGACCCGATCGGCGGCGCAGGCGCCGCGTCGCCTGGATCGCCGGTGGCCTGCTCGTCGCCCTGGCGATCTTCCTCGGCGTGCTGGCGGCGATCCCGCCGCTGGTCACCAACCCGATGGTCGACGGGCGCGTCGCCTTCGACCAGGTCTGGACCGCCGCCGACTACGCGGTGGCGTCGGAGCGGGTGACGCTGACGACGTCCGACGGCATCGACCTCGTCGCCGACCTCGTCCCCGTCGAGGCCCCCAAGGCGGTCGTCGTCTTCCTCTCCGGGACGCACCGCCCGTCGGTCACCGCGTTCTTCGGCCACGCCGCGATGCTCCGGGCGCAGGGCTACGCGTCGCTGCTGCTCGAGATGCGGGCGCATGGCGAGAGTGGCGGCACGCGCATCGCGCTCGGCTTCGAGGAGCCCCGCGACGTGCAGGCGGCCGTCGCGTTCCTCCGCGCGCACCCCGACTATCGGGAGGTGCCGATCGTCGCCTACGGCGTTTCGCTCGGTGGCGCGACGGCCATCAACGCCGCCGGCCTCACGGCCGACATCGCCGCCGTGGTCAGCCTGTCCGCCTTCTCGTCGTGGGACGGCGTCTTCGTCGACAACATGGGGGTCCCCGAACCCCTCGCGACGCTGCAGCGCGCGTTCGTGCGCCTCTACACCGGGCTGAAGTACGGCTTCGACCTACGTGACGTGGTCCCGACGACCCAGATCGCCCGCCTGGGGGACCGTCCCGCGCTGCTGGTGCACTCGCGCGGCGACACCCAGGTGCCCTTCGCCAGCTTCGAGCGCTTGGTCGCCGCGGCGCCGCCGCAGGTCGAGACATGGGTCCGCGACGGCGATCTGCACCTCATCGTGGAGGACGGCGCGTTCCTGCGGCCGCTGGAGGACCCCGAGTACGCGGCGCGGGCGCTGGCGTTCCTGGAGGCGCACTTCGGGCGGTAGGCCGGCCGAACCTGCCGCCATCGCGCCGTGACCTGCGTCTGGGGCATCGGCCCCCAACGAACGTGCCGCGCGCCGCTCTCCATGTGGGGGAGCGGCGGGCGGCCTTGGCGTGTGCCCCCGGGGCTCTCGTGAAGGATGTCCCGACGGTCACCCCTTATCCTGATACGAGGTGTGCAAACGATGAGTAGTGCGGCCCGACCGGGCCGGAGGAGGTCCATGGGATGGCACAGAAGGCGATCCGAGAAGCCGACGGGATGCACATCCTGGCGACGCGCCTGTACGACTACGGCGACGCCATGTGCGAGCTGGAGGACCGCTTCCTCAGCGTGAGCTCGGGCGCGGAGCTCGCCGCCCTGCGCGCCGATCACCCGTGGCTGTCGCAGGTGCCGCTGGTCGTCAAGCCCGACCAGCTCATCAAGCGTCGTGGCAAGAACGGGCTCATCCTCACGGGCGCCACCGTCGACCAGGCGATCGCCTGGATCGACGACAAGACGCGTGGGCCCGTCACCATCCACGGGCGCTTCGACGACGACGGGCGCCCCCTGGACGAGGGCGTGACCGGCCACCTGCGGCACTTCCTCGTCGAGCCCCACAAGACCCACGACCCCGCCGACGAGAGCTACCTCGCCATCGTGTCGAACCGAGACGGTGACGAGATCCTCTACGTCCACCAGGGCGGCGTCGACGTCGGCGACGTCGACGCCAAGGCCGCCCGCATGCAGGTCCCCATCGGCGAGACCCCGACCCGCGCCCAGATCGCGCGGGCGCTCCTGGTCGACACGCCGCAGGGCAAGCGCGCCTGCACCGCCGGCTTCATCGAGGCCCTGTTCAAGCTCTACGTCGACATGAACTTCGCCTACCTCGAGATCAACCCGCTCGTCGTCGCCGGCGGCAAGGTGACCCCGCTCGACCTCGCCGCCAAGCTCGACAGCACCGCGGACTTCGAGAGCGCCGCCAAGTGGGGCGACATCGAGTTCCCGACCCCCTTCGGCCGCGAGCCCAGCCCCGAGGAGGCGTACATCGAGGAGCTCGACGCCAAGACCGGCGCCTCCCTCAAGCTGACGGTCCTCAACCCCGAGGGGCGCGTGTGGACGATGGTCGCCGGCGGCGGCGCGTCGGTGATCTTCGCCGACACGATCACCGACCTCGGCTTCATGGACGAGATGGCCAACTATGGCGAGTACTCCGGCGACCCCAGCGAGGAGTTCACCTACCTCTACGCCAAGACGATCCTCGACCTGATGACCCGCACGCAGCACCCGGACGGCAAGGTCCTGCTGATCGGCGGTGGCATCGCCAACTTCACCGACGTCGCCAAGACCTTCAAGGGCATCATCCGGGCGCTGCGGGAGTACAAGGCGCGCCTCCAGGAGTACGGTGTGCGCGTCTACGTGCGCCGCGGCGGCCCCAACTACCGGGAGGGCCTGCGGATGATGCGCCAACTCGGCGTGGAACTCGGGGTCCCGATCGAGGTCTATGGCCCCGAGACCCACATGACCAAGATCGTCTCGATCGCGTTGAAGGCGGGGTAAGCGATGGCGCTGGTGAAGGAGAACCCGAGCGAGCTGTTCGACGCCACCACCCAGGCGTTCATCTACAACAACCAGACCGTCGCCACGCAGCGCATGCTCGACTTCGACTACGTGTCGGGGCGCAGCACGCCCTCGGTCGCCGCGATCATCAACCCGACGGGCAGCGACGGCTTCGCCAAGGTGTTCTTCGGCCGCCGCGAGGTCCTGATCCCCGTCTACCGCAAGCTCGAACGCGCCGCGGAGCGGCACCCGGGCGTCGACGTCATGATCAACTTCGCGTCGTTCCGCTCGGCCGCCGCGTCGACGATGGAGGCGCTCGACCTGCCGCAGATCCGCACCGTGGCCGTCATCGCCGAGGGCATCCCCGAGCGCCGCTCGAAGCTCATGGCCGCCAAGGCGAGGGCGCTCGGCAAGACGATCATCGGTCCCGCCACCGTCGGCGGCATCAAGGCCGGCTGCTTCAAGATCGGCAACACCGGCGGGACGATCGAGAACATCGTCGAGTCGAAGCTGCACCGCCCCGGCTCCGTCGGCTTCGTCTCCAAGTCCGGCGGCCTGAGCAACGAGGCGTACTACACGATCGCGATGAACACCGACGGGCTCTACGAGGGTATCGCCATCGGCGGCGACGCCTTCGCCGGCTCGACGCTGCTCGACCACCTGCTGCGCTACGAACGCATCCCCGAGATCAAGATGCTCGTCTGCCTCGGCGAGCTCGGGGGCGCCGGCGAGTACGACGTCGTGGAGGCCCTCGAGCAGGGCCGCATCACGAAGCCGCTGGTCATGTGGGTGACGGGCACCTGCGCCAAGGCCTTCAAGACCGAGGTGCAGTTCGGCCACGCCGGCGCCAAGGTCAGCGGTGACCGCGAGAGCGCCGACGCCAAGAACGCCGCCCTGCGCGCCGCGGGCGCGATCGTGCCGGACTCCTACGACGACTACGGCGACAAGATCCGCGAGACCTACGAGCGACTGGTGGCCGACGGCAGCATCGTGCCCGCGCCGGAGCCCGACGCGCCGTCGATCCCGCTCGACTACGCCAAGGCGGTCAAGGAAGGCGTCATCCGCAAGCCCGCCAGCTTCATCAGCACGATCTCCGACGATCGCGGCGAGGAGCTGATGTACGGCAGCCTGCCGATCACCCAGGTCTTCGAGCGCGAGCTCGGCGTCGGCGGCGTCCTGAGCGTGCTGTGGTTCAAGCGCCTGCTGCCCGCCTACGCCACGAAGTTCATCGAGATGGCGCTCATGGTGACGGCCGACCACGGGCCGGCCGTGTCCGGCGCCCACAACACGATCGTCGCCACCCGCGCCGGCAAGGACCTGGTGTCGTCGATCGTCAGCGGCATGCTCACCATCGGCCCGCGCTTCGGCGGCGCGGTCGACGGCGCCGCCCAGATGTTCTCGGACGCCTACGACCGCGGCCTGACGCCGCAGCAGTTCGTCGACGAGATGAAGCGCAAGGGCGTCAACATCCAGGGCATCGGCCACCGCGTGAAGAGCGTGCACAACCCCGACCTGCGCGTGAGCATCATCAAGGCCTACGCGCTCGAGCACTTCGGGTCGTCCGCGCTCCTGACGTACGCTCTCGAGGTGGAGAAGATCACCACCGCGAAGCGCAACAACCTCATCCTCAACGTCGACGGCGCCATCGGGATCGCCTTCGCCGACATGCTCCGCTCGGAGATGCCGCGCGAGGAGGCGGACCAGTACGTCGCCCTCGGCGCGCTGAACGGGCTGTTCGTGCTCGGCCGGACGATCGGCCTCATCGGCCACCACCTCGACCAGAAGCGTCTCAAGCAGGGCCTCTACCGGCACCCATGGGACGACATCGCCTACATGCTCGACTGAAGGAGCCCTGCCCATGGATCGACCCACGAGCCCCAAGATCGTCTACACCCAGGTCGACGAGGCCCCGGCGCTGGCGACCTACTCGCTGCTGCCCGTGGTCGAGGCCTTCGCCGGCGCCGCCGGCGTCGCCGTCGAGCGGCGCGACATCTCGCTGGCCGGCCGCATCCTCGCCCAGTTCCCGGACCTCCTCGGGGAGGAGCAGCGCGTCTCGGACGACCTCGCCTACCTGGGCGACCTCGCGAAGACGCCCGAGGCGAACGTCATCAAGCTCCCCAACATCAGCGCCTCCGTGCCGCAGCTCAAGGCCGCCATCCGCGAGCTGCAGGCCAAGGGTTACCCGCTGCCGGACTACCCCGACGAGCCGGCCAGCGACGCCGAGCGCGACGTCCGTGGCCGCTACGACCGGGTGAAGGGCAGCGCCGTCAACCCGGTGCTGCGCGAGGGGAACTCGGACCGGCGCGCGCCGGCGTCGGTCAAGGCGTACGCCCGCAAGCACCCGCACCCGATGGGGGCGTGGAGCGCCGATTCGAGGTCGCACGTGGCGCACATGACGGCCGGCGACCTGCGCAGCAACGAGGTATCGCACACCGTCACCGATGGCGAGGCCGGCGACGCCCGCATCGAGCACGTGGACGGCGAGGGCCGCGTCACGCTGCTCAAGGCCCGGGTCCCGCTGCAGGAGGGGGACGTCATCGACGGCAGCTTCATGAGCCGCCGCGCCCTGCGCGCGTTCCTCGCCGAGCAGATCGACGACGCGAAGGACCGCGACGTGCTCTTCTCGCTGCACCTCAAGGCGACCATGATGAAGGTCTCCGACCCGATCTTCTTCGGGCACGCCGTCTCGGTGTTCTTCGCGGACGTGTTCGAGAAGCACGCCGCGACCTTCGCGCGGCTCGGCGTCAACCCCAACGACGGGCTCGCCGACCTCCACGCCAAGCTGCAGACGCTGCCCGAGGCCGAGCGGGCCGCGATCGAGGCCGACATCGCCGCGACCTACGATCGCCGCCCGGCCCTGGCCATGGTCGACTCCGACAAGGGCATCACCAACCTGCACGTCCCCTCCGACGTCATCATCGACGCCTCGATGCCCGCCGCCATCCGCGCCTCCGGTCGCATGTGGGGCCCCGACGGCCGGGAGCACGACACGAAGTTCGTCATCCCGGACGGCAGCTACGCCGGCGTGTACCAGGCGGTCATCGACGACTGCAAGGCGCACGGCGCCTTCGACCCACGCACGATGGGGAGCGTGCCCAACGTCGGGCTCATGGCCCAGAAGGCCGAGGAGTACGGCTCCCACGACAAGACCTTCGAGATCGGCGCGCCCGGGCGCGTGCGGGTGGTGTCGGCCGCGGACGTGACGCTGCTGGAGCACGACGTGGAGCCCGGCGACGTCTGGCGCATGTGCCGCGTCACCGACGCCGCCGTGCGCGATTGGGTCAAGCTCGCCGTCACCCGCGCGCGGGCGAGCGGCGCGCACGCGGTGTTCTGGCTCGACGAGGACCGCCCGCACGACGTGCAGCTGATCGCCAAGGTGCGCCGCTACCTCAACGACCACGACACGGCCGGGCTGCACCTGCACGTCATGGCGCCCGTCGAGGCGACGCGCTTCTCGTGCCAGCGCCTGCGCCGCGGCGAGGACACGATCTCCGTCACCGGCAACGTCCTGCGCGACTACCTCACGGATCTGTTCCCGATCCTGGAGGTCGGCACCAGCGCCAAGATGCTGTCGATCGTGCCGCTGATGAACGGCGGCGGCCTGTTCGAGACGGGCGCCGGCGGCTCCGCCCCCAAGCACGTGCAGCAGTTCGTCGCCGAGGGGCACCTGCGCTGGGACTCGCTCGGCGAGTTCCTGGCGCTGGTGGCCTCGCTCGAGCACCTGGCGACGCGCACCGGCAACGCCCGCGCCCAGGTGCTGGCCGACGCGCTGGACCGCGCCAACGCCCGCTTCCTGGAGAGCAACAAGTCGCCGTCGCGCAAGGTGAACGAGATCGACAACCGCGGCAGCCACTTCTACCTGACGCTGTACTGGGCGCAGGAGCTGGCCTCGCAGGCCGACGACCCCGAGCTCGCCGGGCGCTTCGCCGAGCTGGCCCGGGCGCTCACCGAGAACGAGACCTCGATCGCCCGCGAGCTGCTCGCCGCACAGGGCTCGCCGGTCGACATCGGCGGCTACTACCGCCCCGACGACGCCCTCGCCGCGGCGGCGATGCGGCCGAGCGCGACGTTCAACGGGATCCTCGCGGCGCTCGGGACCTGACGGCCGGCGCCTGGCAACGCCGTTCCGTGACGGCCGTCACGGTGCCCGGTCGGTACCATCCAGGGGCACGCGGCGCGGCGGACCCGCCGACGCCGACGCCACCGGCCACCCTCAGAGCGGACGTGAGCATGCCGAGCCACGACGAGATCGACGCACTCTTCCACGCGTGGGACACCGCGTTGCAGACCGCCGACGCCGACGTGGTCGTCGCGTTGTACGCCCCCGACGCGGTCCTGCTACCGACCTTCTCGGACCGGGTCCGCACCACGGAGGAGGGCCGCCGCGACTACTTCGCCGGCTTCCTGCGGCGCCGCCCCAGGGCGCGCGTCGTCGAGGGCCATGCGCGCGTGTTCGGCGACGTCGCGGTGCACTCGGGGATCTACGCGTTCGCCTTCGGCGCCGGCCCCGAGCGCGAGGCCCGAGCCCGCTTCACCTTCGTGTACCGGCGGGTGGACGGGCGCTGGTGGATCGTGGAGCACCACTCGTCCTGCATGCCCGAGGTGGCCTCGGCGCGGGCGCCGGTGGGCGCGCCCGCGCGCTGATCGACGGCCCGGTGCCCGTGCCCCGGACGCCTACTGGAACTCGATGACGAAGCTGTAGACGTCGTCCTGCGGCTCGCTCGTCACCTGGTGGTCGATCTTGTGGAAGACCCGCTGCATGGCCCGGTTGGCGCGCAGGACCTCGGCGGTGAAGCCGCGGATCCCGTTGCGGATGGCGATCTGCCCCAGGTAGCGCAGCAGCAAGGTGCCGATGCCCTTGTTCTGCCAATCGTCGCGCACCACGAACGCCACCTCGGCCATGTTGGTCTTCTCGTCGAGGTAGTAGCGGCCGACCGCGATGATGTCCTCGCCATGCGCCTCCGGCACGGTGCAGACGATCGCGAGCTCGCTGCGGTGGTCGATGAACACGAAGTCCTGGATCTCGCTGCGCGGCACCGTCTTGGAGCGCGACATGTAGCGGTAGTAGATCGTCTCCTGCGACAGCGCGTAGAAGAGGTCGGTGATGCGCGGCTCGTCCGTCGGGTGGATCGGCCGGAAGGTGACCTGCGTGCCGTCGCCCAGCAGGCGCGTCGTGCGCAGCTCGGTGGGGCCGACCACCAGCTTGCCCTCCACACGCGCGAACTCGGGGTGGAGGAAGCGCGCCTCGACGGCCTCCTTCAGCAGTCGACCGCGGAAGTCGGGGTGGGCGATGGCGATGAGGGCGATGGCCCGCTCTTCCACGCTCTTGCCGTGGAGGTAGGCCACGCCGTACTCGGTCACCACGTAGTGCACGTCGCCGCGCGTGGTCACGACACCGGCGCCGGCCGAGAGGCGCGTCACGATGCGCGACACCTCGCCGTCCTTGGCGGTCGAGGGCAGGGCGATGATCGCCTTGCCGTCGTCGGCGTGCGCGGCCCCGCGGTTGAAGTCGACCTGGCCGCCGATGCCCGAGTAGAAGGCGCCGGCGAGCGAGTCGGCCCCGACCTGGCCCGTCAGGTCGACCTCGAGGGCGGTGTTGATGGCCACCGGCCGGTTCTGTCGCCCGATGACGAAGGGGTCGTTGACGTACTCGGTCGGGTGGAAGGCGAAGGCCTCGTTGTTGTCGACGAAGTCGTACAACCGGCGCGAGCCGACGCAGAAGGTGGTGACCACCTTGCCACGGTCCACCGACTTGCGGCGGCCGTTCACCACGCCCGACTCGATCAGCTCGATTACCGAGTCGCTGACCATCTCGGTGTGGATGCCGAGGTCGCGCTTGTCCTTGAGGTGCGTCACGACCGCCTGCGGGATCTTGCCGATGCCGAACTCGACGGTCGAGCCGTCGTCCACCAGGCTGGCGACGAAGCTGCCGATGCGGTCGGTCGTCTCGTTCAGCGGCGGGATCTCGTACTCGACGAGCTCCTCCTCGACGGGTACCAGGACGTCGATGTCCTGCACGTGGATCCTCGCGTTGCCCAGCGTGCGCGGCATGCGCGGGTTGACCTGCGCGATCACCAGCGAGGCGTTCTCGGCCGCCGACTTCACGATGTCGACGGAGATGCCCAGGCTGCAGTAGCCGTTGGCGTCCGGCGGGGTGACGTGGATCAGCGCGGCGTCGAGCGGCAGGCGGCCGCTGCTGAACAGGCGTGGCACGTCGGACAGGAAGATCGGCGTGTAGGCCCCGACGCCCTGCTGGATCAGATCGCGGACGTTCTCGCCGATGAAGAAGCTGTTGATCCGGAACGTCGCCGACATCTCCTTGGTGGCGTAGGGGGCGTCACCGAAGGTCAGCAGGTGGACGATCTCGACGTCCGCCAGGTCGTCGGCCCGGCCGACCAGGGCGCGCACCAGCCGCAGCGGCTGTCCGCAGCCGGTGCCGACGAACACGCGGTCGCCGGGCCGGATGCGCCGGACGGCCTGCTCGGGCGTCTCGATCTGGTCGGCGTAGGTCTCCTGCCACTCGGGGTCGACCCAGTTCAGTCGCATCGCTGCCATGCCTCAAGCCTCGGGTTCCTGGAGCGTGATGCGGGCGTCGGCGGCGATCGACTCGCTGCCCACCGTGCCCACGATGAAGGGGTTGATGTCCATCTCGACGATCTGGGGGAAGTCCGTGACGAGCTGGCTGATGCGCTGCAGGGCCTCGGCGATGGCGTCGAGGTCGACCGACGCCTGCCCGCGGACGCCCTTGAGGAGGGCGAACGACTTGGTCGAGCGCAGCATCTGCAGCGACTCCTCCTTGGTGATCGGCGCGATGTGGAAGGTCACGTCCTTCATCACCTCCACGAAGATGCCGCCGAGGCCGAACATCAGCATCGGGCCGAACTGCGGGTCGCGCGTCATGCCCAGGATGATCTCGCGGCCGCGGCCCACCATCGACTCGAGGTACACGCCCTCGATGCGTGCCGTCGGCACGCGCTGCGGGATGCGCATCATCATCAGGTCGAACGCGTCGCGCACGGCGTCGGGCGAACCGAGGTTGAGCTTGACGCCCCCGAGGTCCGACTTGTGGATGACGTCCGGGGAGGCGATCTTCATCGCGATCGGGTAGCCGATGCGGTCGGCGACGTCGACGGCCTCGTCGACCGACATCGCCAGTTGGCCGGGCGGCACGTTGAAGTCGTAGGCACTCAGGATCGCCTTCGCCTGCGCCTCGCCCACCTGCAGCTGGCCCGTCTTGAGGTGGCGGCGGATGATGCGCTCCACGCGCCGCCGGTTGACGCCGAAACGGGTGATGACCCGCGGCGGGCGATCGAGCCAGTTGGCGTAGTCGACCATGGCCCGCAGGGCCGCGACGGCCCGCTCGGGCGAGGGGTAGTCGGGCAGGTTGGCGGCGGCCAGCTCGTCGCGGCCGGGCATGACGTCGGCCCCGCCCATGAAGGAGGCCAGGACCGGCTTCTCGCCGCGGCTGGCGGCCGCGATGGCGCGGGCTGTCTCGGCGGGGCGGGTCATTGCCTGGGGGGTCAGGATCACGATGATCGCGTCGATGTCGGGGTCGTCCTGCGCGGCGTCGACCGCCATGACGTAGCGCTCGGGGTCGGCGTCGCCCAGCACGTCGATCGGGTTGCCGACGCTGGCGGCCGCCGGCAGCTTGGAGGCCAGCGTGGTGGCGGCCCCGCCGCCCAGGGGGCTGACCTTCATCCCGGCGTTCTCGACCGCGTCCGCGGCCATGATGCCGGGACCGCCGGCGTTGGTGATGATCGCGACCCGATCGCCCTTGGGCAGCGGCTGCATCGCGAACGCGGTGGCGTAGTCGAACATCGACTCGAAGGTGTCCGCGCGGATGACGCCGGAGCGCACGAACGCTGCGCCGTAGGCGACGTCGGCGCCGGCCAGGCTGCCCGTGTGCGACGACGCGGCCTTGACGCCTGCCGTGGTCGTGCCCGCCTTGAACACGATCACCGGCTTCTTGGTGGTCGCCTGCTGCGCCGCACGGATGAACTCGTCGCCCGAGACGATGCTCTCCAGGTAGCCGACGATGACCTTCGTCTGCTCGTCGGTCGCCAGCGCCGTCAGGAAGTCGGTCTCGTCGAGCTGCGCCTTGTTGCCCATGCTGACGAGCTTGCCGAGGCCGAGGTGGCGGGAGGCCGCGAGGTCGAGGATCGCCGTGAGCAGCGCGCCCGACTGCGAGATCACCGAGATGCCGCCCGCCTTGGGCATGTGGCTGGCGAAGGACGCGTTCATCGCGTGGTCGGTGTTGATCACGCCGAGGCAGTTGGGGCCGACGAGCTTGACGCCGCGCGCGGTGCACAGGCGCTCGATCTCGCGTTCCATCTCGGCGCCCTCCTCGTCGACCTCCTTGAAGCCGGCGGTGATGACGACGATCGCCTTGGCGCCGCCGTGGATGGCGTCCTCGACGGCCGACCGCACCATCTTGGTGGGCACGGCGATCACGCCGAGCTCGATCGGCTTGCCGTACGCCTTCAGGTTGGGGAAGCAGGGCAACTCGAGGATCTCGTCCGCGGTCGGGTTGACCGGCACGATGGCGCCTTCGAAGCCGGCCTTCTTGAGGTTGGCGACGACCTCGTAGCCGACCTTGCCCGGGGTGCGGGACGCCCCGAAGACGGCGACGGATGCGGGGTAGAGCAGGGAGCTGAGCATGGGGTGGAGCCTCCATGCCGCCCCGGTGGGGGCGGCGGAGACATCGTACCCGAAGGGGGCCGGGCCTCGGGTCGGCCCGCGCGCCCGTGCCTGCCGTGGGCCGTGGAGCGTCCGGCGCCGGTGGCACCGACGGGCGACCGGCGCGACGGCCGCGCACGGTATCCTGACGTGATCGCGCCGGGCCGAGGCGTGGTCGACGGGGTGGCGAGCCGCGGGCTGCGGCGGATCCTCCGGCATCGTGGCCGCGCCCCTCGCGCGGCGGGCTAGGAAGGCGGCGGCGCGCATGAAGGCGTTCATCTTCACCGACGAACTCGACGAGGGCGGGTACCCGCCCGCCTGCCCGTTCGACACGCGGCGTGCGGGCCTCACGTACCGCACGGTCGACGCCATGGGGCTGATGCACGGCGGCGACCGCCAGCTGGTGGCGCCTCGCAAGCTCTCGCGCACGGAGCTCGAGCGCTTCCATGACCCGGGCTACCTGGACGCGCTGCACCGCGGCGGCATGGGCGAGCACGACCTCGAGGCCCTGTCGATGGGCCTCGGGACGCCCGACTGCCCCATCTTCCCGGACATGCTCGACTACGTCGCCCTGGCTGCCGGCGGCTCGGTGACGGCGGCAGAGCTCATCCTCGCGGGCAAGGCCGACCTCGCCTTCAACCCGTCGGGGGGCTTCCACCACGCGCACCCGACGCGGGCCTCGGGCTTCTGCTACGTCAACGACGTCGTGCTGGCATGCGAGACGTTGGCGCGGGCCGGCAAGCGGGTGCTCTTCCTCGACGTCGACGCCCACCACTGCGACGGCGTCCAGGACGCCTTCTACGACCGCAACGACGTCATGACGGTGTCGCTGCACGAGAGCGGTAGGACGCTCTTCCCGGGCACCGGCTTCGAGGAGGAGATCGGCCATGGCGAGGGGCGCGGGTACGCCGCCAACTTCCCGCTGCCGGTCGGGACCTACGACGACGCCTGGGTGAAGGTCTTCGAGCAGGGGGCGCTGCCGATCATGCGTGCCTTCGACCCGGACGTCATCGTCGTCGAGATCGGCATGGACGCGCTGGCAGGCGATCCGCTCGCGCACCTTCACCTGAGCAACAACGCCTACGCCGACGTGCTCGAACGCGTGCGCCGGCTCGGCAAGCCGATCCTGGCCACGGGCGGCGGCGGTTACCACGTCGACAACACGGTGCGCGGATGGGCCCTCGCCTGGAGCGTCCTGTGCGGCGACCAGGAGCACCACGACGCGATGAGCTTCGGCATGGGCGGCGTGCTCCTCGAGACCACCGAGTGGACCGGGGGCCTGCGCGACCGCACGCTGCTCTCGGACGCCGGCCGTCGCAGCCGCGTCGACATCGAGATCGACGCCATGCTGCGACGGGTGCGGTCGCTGCTGTTCGCCCGCCACGGGATCGACGCCGGCGAAGACTGACGATCGGCGGTCGCCCGTGCGTGGGTCCTGGCCCAGGGATGCCGCCGAGCTCGAGGCGCTGCAGCGGCGATTGGCGGCCATGGCGCCCCCGCCGTTTCGGGCCGCGGCCGCGCCGCGCGTGGGTGCTTGTTTCGTGTGCTTCGCGGAAGATGCCGACGCGCTCGCGGCCAGGGCCGAGCCGGCGTGGGCGGCGGCCGCGACCTTCGAGGGCGGCCGCCGCGTCGCCGCCCACGTGGTCGCCGGGACGACCGCGGCCGGCTACGCCCCGGGCCTGCTCGCGCTGCGCGCCGGTCTGCTCCTCGAGCGGGCGGTCGCGGGCCTACCGGTGCGGCCGGACGTGCTGTTGGTCGACGCGACCGGCCGCGACCATCCGCGCCGCGCCGGCCTCGCGCTGCACCTCGGTGCGGTGCTCGACCTGCCGACGGTCGGCGTGACGGATCGGCCGCTGGTGGCCGTCGACGTCGGCGACGCGCCGGAACTGGCTGCGGCCGATCCGCGGCCGCTCGCGGTCGGAGGCGAGGTCGTCGCTTACGTCGTGAGGACGCGGGGCGGCGCCCGGCCGCTGGTCGCGCACGCGGCCTGGCGCACGGACCCCGCGACGGCCCTGGCGGTCGTCCGGGCGATCGCGGGCGTCGCGCGGACGCCGACCCCGCTGCGGGAGGCCCGCCGCTTGGCGCGGACGGCGCGCGCGGTCGCCGCCGGACGGGCGCCTCGACCCCCGCGCGATCCCGCACCGGCTTGATGAGATGTGTTCACGCCAGAGATGTCCGAAGTGCGGGCGGCCCGCGTAAATCGCGTCTGGTAGATGCTGTGCCGTGTCGGCGGGACATGCTACCATGTTCGGGACGCTTCGGTGACTGGCGTGAACTGGCCTCGCGTCTGGTCCGGATGCCGTCGGAAGGAGAACCCATGAAGGGCACGAACGATCGAGACGTGATGGACGTGCGTGCCACGCACGAGACGGGCGACGCTCTGGACGCGGTGAGCGAGGAGGCGCTGCGTGGCGCGACCGTGCATGACCGCCAAGGCCTCGAGGTCGGTACCGTCGACGACGTGTTGCTCGGCGGCGATGGGCGTGTCGAGACGGTGGTGATGGAGGTCGGCGGCTACCTGGGCATCGGGTCACGCACCGTGGCCGTCGCCGCCCATCGCCTCGCGGTGCGCGACGAGGGCGAGGGTACCCGCATCGTTCTCGGCATGACGCAGGACGAGCTGCGCGAGTTGCCGGAGCAGGGCGAGCCCATCACCCCACCGGTGGCGCCGCCGGGTCCGCGTTAGGGCACGCGGGCACGAGCGTCGGACCGCGCCGGGGCACGGGTGCGCGCCGTGACGCGGGTCCGTCGGAACGCGTTCCCGCTGGGGCGCCCGTGCGTTAGAACCGCCGCGACCAGGCGCTCGGCCAGCGCTCGATGACGACCTTCGTCTCCGTGAAGAACTCGACCGCGTGGCGCCCCTGCCCGTGCAGGTCGCCGAAGAAGGAGTCGCCCCAGCCGCTGAACGGGTAGTAGGCCATCGGCGCGGCCACGCCGAGGTTGATGCCGACGTTGCCGGCCTTCACCTCGTGGCGGAAGGCACGGGCGGCGGCGCCCGAGGTCGTGAAGAGGCAGGCCTGGTTGCCGAAGGCGCGGTCGTTGGCGAGCGCGATGGCGTCGTCGAGCGTGTCCGCGTGCAGCATCGTCAGCACCGGGCCGAAGATCTCCGTGTGGGCGAAGGCGCCGCGGGGGTCGACGTCGGCCACGACGGTCGGGTGCAGGAAGTAGCCGTCGGCGAAGCCATCGACGCTGCCATCGCGGCCGTCGGTCAGCAGCTTGCCGCCCTCCTGCAGTCCGGCCTCCAGGAGGCCGCGGATGCGTTCGCGGCTGGCTTCGCTGATCACCGGCCCCATCTGCACGCCGTCGTCGAGGCCGAAGCCGACGCGGCGGGTGTGGGCGTCGTCGACGATGCGCTCGATGAACGGGTCGCGCGCCTCGCCGACGGTGATGACCACCGAGGTCGCGAGGCAGCGCTGGCCGGCGCAGCCGAAGGCGCTGTCGGCCAGGATGCGGGTGCTCATGTCCAGGTCGGCGTCGGGGAGGACGATGGCCGGGTTCTTGGCGCCGCCCTGGCACTGGGCGCGCTTGCCGTTGGCGGTGGCGCGGGCGTAGATGTACTTCGCGACCGGCGTGCTGCCGACGAAGGAGACCGCCCGGACCCGTGGGTGGTCGAGCAGCGCGTCGACCGTCTCCTTGCCGCCGTTCACCAGGCTGACGACGCCGTTGGGGAAGCCGGCCTCCTGGCACAGCCGCATGAGGTGCTGGGTCGTCATCGGGACGCGCTCGGAGGGCTTGAGGACGAAACAGTTGCCGGCGGCCAGCGCGTACGGCATGAACCACAGGGGGATCATGCCGGGGAAGTTGAACGGGGTGATGCCGGCGACGACGCCGAGCGGTTGGCGGAAGAGGTGCTCGTCGATGCCGCGCGCGACGTCCTCGTTGTTGTAGCCCTGGATGAGGCTGGGCATGCCGCAGGCGACCTCGACGTTCTCGATGCCGCGGCGCAACTCGGCCTCGGACTCCGCGTAGGTCTTCCCGCACTCGAGGGTGATCGTGCGCGACAGTTCGGCGATGTCGCGCTCCATGAGGGCCTTGAGGCGGAAGAGCGGCTGGACGCGGTCGCCGACCGGGGTGGCGCGCCAGCCGGGGTAGGCCTCGGCGGCGGCGCGCACCGTCAGGTCGACCTCGGCGGCGGGCGACAGCGGCACCCACGCGAGCGTCTCCGTGGTGGCGGGGTTGGTGACGGGCGCGCGCTCGGCGCCTTCGGGGCGGCGCCACTCGCCGCCGACGAGGTTGAGGAGTTCGGGCGTGGCCATGCCGCCAGGGTAGCGCGCCCGGCGATGGCGCGGAGCGGCGCCGGCAAGCGAGCGCGCTACAGCACGTAGCGGCTCAGGCCCTCGTCCTCCACCAGGTCGCCGATCTTGCGCTGCACGTAGACCTCGTCGATGCGCACCGCGCCGAGGCCGGTCCCGAACGCGACGTCCTCGAGCACGGTCTCGAGGATCGTGTGCAGGCGGCGGGCACCGATGTCCTCGATCTCGCGGTTGACGCGCTCGGCGGCGCGAGCGAGCGCCTCGACGCCTCCCTCGGTGAACTCGATCTGGGTCCCGTCGACCGCCAGGAGCGCCTGGTACTGCTTCGTCAGCGCGTGCTCCGGCTGGGTCAGGATGCGCTGCAGGTCGACGGCCGTCAGGTCCTCGAGCTCGACGCGCACCGGGAAGCGGCCCTGCAGCTCCGGGATCAGGTCGGACGGCTTGGCCACCGAGAAGGCGCCGGCGGCGATGAACAGCACGTGGTCGGTCGATACCGGCCCCCAGCGGGTCTGGACGGTCGTGCCCTCGACGATCGGCAGCAGGTCGCGCTGCACGCCCTCGCCCGACACGTCGGGCCCCTGGGTGTGGCCGCCGCCGGCGATCTTGTCGAGCTCGTCGAGGAAGACGATGCCGGCGTTCTCCGCGCGCCACACGGCCTCGCGTTGCACCTCGTCGTGGTCGATCAGTTTGTCGGCCTCCTCGGCGGCGAGGACGCGGCGCGCCTCGCGCACGCTCAGCTTGCGGCGGGCGCGCCGCTTGGGCATGAACTGGGAGAAGGCGTCCTGCAGCTGCTGACCCATCTGCTCCATCCCGGGCAGGCCCATCATCGGCGAGGCGGGCGCCTCCTCGACCTCGATCTCCACCATCCGCTCCTCGAGCTTGCCGCCCTCGAGCAGGCTCCGCATCGACGCGCGGCCCTCCTCGCTGCCGCCGGGCAGCAGCGCCTCGAGCAGGCGCACCTCGGCCGCCCGCTTGGCCTGCGCCGCGACGCCCGCCTTGCGCTCCTCCTCGACCATGGTGACGGCGGCGCCGACGAGGTCGCGCACGATTGAGTCGACGTCGCGGCCGACGTAGCCGACCTCGGTGAACTTCGTCGCCTCCACCTTGAGGAAGGGAGCGCGCGCGAGCTTCGCGAGGCGGCGGGCGATCTCGGTCTTGCCGACGCCGGTGGCACCGATCATGAGGATGTTCTTGGGGCTGACCTCGGCCTGCAACGCCTCGGGGAGGCGCCGCCGGCGCAGGTGGTTGCGCAGCGCGACCGCCACGGCGCGCTTGGCCTTGTGCTGGCCGATGATGTGGCGGTCGAGCGCCTCGACCACCTCGAGCGGCGTCATGTCGAACGCGGCCAGGCCCTTGGCGTCGCTCACGAGGTGGCCTCCGTGTCGTCGGCGGGTGGTGCGTCGCCGTCCTCGCCGTCCTCGGCCGCGTCTTCGGGCCCACCGAGGGTCAGGACGGTGGCCGTGCCGCTGGTGTAGAGGTCGATCTCCGCCGCGATCAGCAGCGCGGTGCGCGCGATCGTGGCGGCGTCGAGGTCGCTGTGGCGCAGCAGCGCCAACGCGGCCGCCTGCGCGTAGGGGCCGCCGGAGCCGACCGCGGCGACCGGGTCGTCGGGGCGCACGACGTCGCCGGAGCCCGACAGGGTCAGGATCTGCTCGTCGTCGGCGACGATCAGCATCGCCTCGAGGTGGCGCAGCATGCGGTCCGTGCGCCACTCCTTGACGGTCTCGATGGCGGCGCGCAGCAGGTGTCCCTTGTGGGTCTCGAGGTAGCCCTCGAACTTCTCGATCAGGGTGAAGGCGTCGGAGACGGCGCCGGCGAAGCCGGCGATGGCCGCGCCGTCCGCCAGCGTGCGGACCTTGATGGCCCCGCGCTTGACGATGGTGTCGCCCAGGGTGACCTGGCCGTCGCCCGCCAGGGCGGTCACACCGTCGCGGTGGACGGCGACGATGGTGGTGCCGTGCATTCGGTGGCTCACGGCGCCAGCCTATCAGCGGCCCCGCGTCCACCCGGTCGCGAGCGACCGGGCCCAAGGCGCCGTGTCGGACGGTGGCGGGCCGGATCCGGACCCCGGCGGCGTCCGCGCTGCCATGATGGGGGTGATGACCAGCGTCCTCCTGGAGCGGCGGCACGCGCCGCCGTCCCCGGAACCGTGACCCAGGACCAGGTGGTCCTGCTCGCCGTCCTGGTCGCCACCGTCGCCCTGTTCCTGTGGGGGCGCTGGCGTCACGACGTGGTGGCCCTGCTCGCGCTGCTCGTCTGCGTGGCGGCCGGGCTGGTCCCGGCGGCGGATGCGTTCGCGGGCTTCGGCCACCCCGCCGTCGTGACCGTCGCCTGCGTGCTGGTGATGAGCCATGGACTGCGCGTGAGCGGCGCCGTCGACGCCCTCACGCGGCGGTTGATGCCGGGCGCGGGCGGTGCGCTGCTCGGCGTCGTGGTGCTCACCGGCCTCGGCGCGGCGCTGTCAGCGTTCATGAACAACGTGGGGGCGCTGGCGCTGCTCATGCCGGTGGCCGTCAACCTCGCCCGCAAGCACGACCTGCCACCCGGGCGGGTGCTCATGCCGCTGGCGTTCGGCACCATCCTCGGCGGCATGACCACGATGATCGGCACGCCGCCGAACCTCATCGTCGCCGGCTTCCGAGACGGGACCGGCGCCGGCAGCTTCGGCATGTTCGACTTCACCCCGGTGGGTGCGACGGTGGCGCTGGCGGGGCTCGCGTTCATCGGACTCGTCGGCTGGCGGCTGGTGCCGGTGCGGCGCGGCGCCATCGGCGAGGCGTTCGACACGGGGCGCTACCTCACCGAGGTGCGGGTCGACGCCGACAGCCGCGTGGTGGGCATGCGGCTGGGCGAGATCGACGACGAGATCGACGAGGACGACGCCCAGGTGGTCGGTCTCGTGCGTGACGAGACGCGCCTGACCCCGCCGAACCCGGGCCGGGTGGTGCGCGAGGGCGACGTCCTGGTGCTCGAGGCCGAGCCGGAGGCGCTGGGCTCCGTCCTGTCGACCCTGGGGCTGCGGCTCGAGGAGGCGGAGGAGGCGGACGACGAGGAGGCGGACGACGAGGCGGCGGACGGCGCGGACGACGCGCGAGCGGAGGAGGCGGGCGAGGAGGCGGGTGACCAGCGTGCCGGGGAGGGTGCGGGCGGCGAGGGCGACGCCGGCGAGGAGGACGGCGAGGGCCGCGGCGAAGACGCCGCCGGCGAGGCCGAGGGCGGTGAGGAGGTCGAAGAAGACGACCGCGACGTTGCCCTCCAGGAGTACGTCGTCATGCCGCAGGCGCAGCTGATCGGGCGCTCCGCGACCGACCTCCAGTTCCGCACCCGCCACGGCATCAACCTGCTGGCGATCTCGCGCCAGGGCCAGCGCTCGATTCGCCGCCTGCGCTCGGCGCGCTTGCGCGCCGGCGACGTGCTGCTGCTGCAGGGGACGCGCCAGGCGCTCGCGGGGTTCGCCCTCGAGTTCGGCGTGGCGCCCCTCGCCGAGCGCGAGATCGTGGTCCCCGACGCTCGCCGAGCCTGGCTGGCCGGCGCCGGCATGCTGCTCGCCGTGGGCGTGGCGGCCCTGGGTTGGGTCCCGGCCGCGATCGCCTTCGCCGGCGGCGTGGTGGCGTTCATGCTGCTGCGGGTGGTGCCGCCGCGCGACGTCTACCGAGCGATCGATTGGCCCGTGGTGGTGCTGTTGGCCGCGCTGCTGCCGGTGGCCGGCGCGATGGCGACCACCGGCACCGCCGACCTGCTCGCCGGTCTGTTGCTCGAGGGCGTCGCGCAGGGTCGTCCGGTGCTGACGGTGGCGCTGGTGCTCGTCGTCACCATGACGCTGTCGGACTTCATGAACAACGCGGCGACCGCCGCAGTGATGTGCCCGGTCGCCATCGGTGCGGCCGCCCAGCTCGGCGCCAACCCAGATGCGTTCCTGATGGCGGTGGCGGTGGGCGGGTCGTGCGCCTTCCTCACGCCGATCGGGCACCAGAACAACACGCTGATCCTGGGACCGGGCGGGTTTCGCTTCGGCGACTACTGGCGCCTCGGGCTGCCGCTGGAGCTGCTCGTGGTCGCCGCGGGGGTGCCGATGCTGCTGTGGGTGTGGCCGCTGTGACCGCGGGCTGGCCGGCCCTCGGAACGCGGACCCGGGCGGGCGAACGGTGACCATCGGGGCCCAGCAGCGCCGGTTCGCTCCCTAGGCGGTCCGACCTGGGTAGCATGGCCCCATGCCATTCGAGTTCGGTGGAGGTTGGATCGAGGTCGTCGCGGGACCGATGTTCAGCGGCAAGTCCGAGGAACTCATCCGGCGCGTCACCCGCGCGATGATCGCGCGGCAGCCGGTGCAGGTGTTCAAGCCCCTCATCGACGATCGCTACGACGCGGTGGCCGTGGCTTCGCATGCCGGGCGCACCCTGCGTGCCGAGGCGGTTGCCGATGCCGATGATCTGCGGGTCCGCATCGATCCCATCACCCGGGTGGTGGCGATCGACGAGGCGCAGTTCTTCGGCGGCGGCCTGGTCGAGTTGGTGGTGGAACTCGCCGACCGCGGCCGACGCGTGATCGTCGCCGGCCTCGACCTCGACTTCCGCGGTGTGCCGTTCGGTCCCATGCCCGCCCTGCTGGCGGAGGCCGAGATCGTGGAGAAGCTGACCGCCATCTGTCGCTGCGGCAAGGCCGCCACGCGCACCCAGCGTCTCATCGCGGGTCAGCCGGCGCACGAGGACGACCCTGTCATCCTCGTCGGCGCAGCCGAGGCGTACGAGCCCCGCTGCCGCGCCTGCCACGTGGTCCTGCGCGGTGCGCGCAGCACGCCGCTGTTCACCCAGGCTGCCGCGGCGGACAACCCGCCGAGCTGATCCGGGCGTTCTTCGCCGCACCGCGCCTAGACGGGCGGGCCGAACCCCTCGCTTCGCGACCGCCTCCGGCATCGGGCATGGGGCCACTCGCAGCACGCGCTCCCAAGGAGGTCGACGATGACCACGGAACCAAGGCACGTCAGCCCGATACCACCACCGCAGGGAGGCGGTTGCGCCCGCTGGGCGGTCGGCTGCGGCTCCGTGGCGCTGGTGCTCCTGCTGGTGGGCGCCGTAGCGGCATGGTGGTTCGTCGGGCGACCCGTCGCTGAGGTCGTTCAGAGGATCGAGCGTCTGGAGGCTCAGGGCCCCCTCGAGCAGCGCCTGAGCAACCGCGGGCCCTTCCAGACGCCTGCGGATGGGCTCCTGAGCGACGAGCAGATCGTCCGCTACCTCGAAGTGCAGCGTCGGATGCAGCGCGACCTCGCCGAGCGCGCCGAGCGGCTGGAGCGCCGCCTGGACGAGGTCGACCGCGAGCGCCCGCAGCTGGTCGACATGATCCGGATGGCGGGGGCGTACGGCGAGGTGCTGCGGCTCGTCGGGGAGGCCGTGGACGTGCAGGCGGCGGCCCTCGACGCCCAGGGGTTCTCGGCGGAGGAGTATCGCTGGGTCCGCTGGGAGGTCCTCCGGACCGTGGGCGCGCCGGGGGTCGCGTACGGGGTCGATGGCCTCGCGACTGCCTTCACCGGACAGGCGGGGAGGGCGTCTGCGCCACCGCAGCAGACGCCCGTCCCCGAGGCCAACCGCGCGAGGATCGAGCCGTACCGCGAGGAACTCGAGGAGCACCTCGCCCTCGCCCTGTTGGGGCTGTAACCTTCGTCGCGCCGTTGGCGCTCAGAAGGTGCGCCGAATCGCGGCTACGACGTCGATGAGCGCGTCCGTGGCGGCGTCCGCCAGCGCGGGACCGAGATTGCGGTCCTCGAACGAGATCGTGCCCGCGGTCGGGATCGCGTGGATCGACACCTGTGGGACGACGGCGCTGCCTGAGCCGGTCATCGACACGACCACACGGCCGCTGGCGACGTCGGTCACCCGCACGTCGACCTCGACCTCGGCCTCGTTGGCGCCGAGCCGCACGCGGAACGCCGCCATCCGCGGTTGGCGGAACGTCGCCCTGGTGACGGCGCCGGTGACGACGTAGACGGCCCCGGTCGCGCGGCCGATCTCCTCGGCCTGCGTCGGTTGCAGCCCCTGCCGGGCCATGACGTTCCGCACCTGGCTCGCTTCGAGAACGTCGTAGCAGCCGGTACCGAGGAGAAGGGTGATCATCCGTGCGGTGGCGGCGGATTCGGCGCCGATGACGGTGATGCCGTAACGGCCCGTCGTGTTGCCGAACTCCACCACCGCCACGGTGGGCGGCGGGAACGTCGCGCAAGGGCCGGAGGGGAGTCCTGACGAGGTCGTCGGGGCGCACGCCGCGAACAGGACGAGGGCGCCGAGAACGGCGCCGAGGACACGCTTCCGCATGGTTCCTCCTTCACGCACAGCTCTGGTTGTTCGCCCGCTGCCTCGATGGTAGCCCATGCGAGACTTCGCATGCCCGAAGCCGGGGGGGGTATCACCGCTCGGAACCGGCCCCCTCCCGGAGGCGCGCCAGCGCACGGGCCGGTCCCTGCAGCCCCCGGGCATACCGATCCAGCCCCTTCCAGGGGTCGTCCTTCTGGGCCATGCGCCGGAAGAGGTTCCGCAGCCCGTACCGGCGGGGATCCAGCTCGGCCCGGCCGAGCTCGTCCCAGGACAGGGGTGTCGCGACCGGCGCCCCTGGCCGCGCCCTGACGGCGTACGGCGCCACCGTCGTCTGGGCGTACGCGTTGCGCATGACGTCGAGGTACACGCGGTCGCCCCGCTTCGCCTTGCGCTGCTCGCGGGTCAGGCGCCCGGGGTGCCGCTCGACCAGCAGATCGGCGGCGTCGATGGCGAAGGCGCGCACGCCGTCGAAGTCGGTCTCCCGGTCGAGGGGCACGTGCAGGTGCAGCCCCTTCGAGCCGGAGGTCATGACGAAGGCGACGAGGCCGAGCTCGTCGAGGAGTTCGCGCAGCCGGCGGGCCGTCCAGCGCACGGCGTCGAAGGTGGCCTCGGCGTCGTCGCCCGGGGGATCCAGGTCGAAGACCATCCGGTCGGGGAAGTCGATGCGGTCCGCCCGGCTCAGCCAGACGTGGGGGGTGACGCAGCCCTGGTTGGCGATGTACACGAGGGTGGCGGCGTCGTCGATGACGAGCTGGCGCAGGTGGCCGTCCGCCTTCTCGACCCGCTCGCTGCGGATCCACGCGGGGAAGTAGTCGGGGACGTCCTTGTGGAAGAAGCCCTGGCCGTCGATCCCGTCCGGGAAGCGGTGCATGGCGACGAGCCGATCGCGAGCGTGGGGCAGCACGAGGTCCGCCGCGCGGTGGTAGTAGTCCACCAGGTCGCCCTTGGTGATCCCGGCGTCGGGGAAGAACACCTTGTCGCGGTTCGACACCTCGAGGGTCCTGCGCCCGACCTTCATCTCGCCCCCTCCGGCCGCGCCTCGGCCCGCTCGCGCACGACCTCGCCCGGCGCCTTGTCGTCCCGGAGGCCCAGGTACCGCGGGTGCCGGAGCTTGTCGTCCTCCGTCCACTCGCTGAAGCCCACCTCGCACACCAGCTCCGGCTCGGCCCAGTGGACGCCGTTCCTGGGGAGATCATCGGCGTCCGCGAAGGCCGGGCCGTCGCGCTCGAGCGCTTCCAGCCGGGCGCTCAGGCGCCTGAGGGTCTCGTCGTCGTAACCGGTGCCCACCTTGCCCGCGTAGCGCAGCGCCCCACCCTCGTGGTACCCGACCAGAAGGGCGCCCAGCCCGATGCGCTCG
>CAZJUA010000072.1:0-19623 GCA_964549045.1 uncultured bacterium
GCCGGACTGGCGGGCCGCGGGGCGACCCGTCCAGGGCGGGCACGAGCGTGGCTGACGACCCTCGGCGGGCCCCCGTGCCCGCCGCGTTCTGGCTCCTGGCGCTCATCAACCTCCTGGTCGGCGGCATGGTCGGCCTCGAGCGCACCGTGGTGCCGCTCCTGGGGCGCGATGCGTTCGGGTTGCCGCTGGGCGGGGCGCTGGCCGCCTTCGTCATCAGCTTCGGCGTCGCCAAGGCCGTGTTCAACCTCGTCGCCGGCGCCTGGGCGGACCGCATCGGGCGCCGCGCGGTGCTGCGCGTCGGCTGGGCGCTCGGCCTACCGATCCCGCTGCTGCTGATCTGGGCGCCGTCTTGGCCTTGGATCGTCGCGGCGAACGTGCTGCTGGGCGTCAACCAGGCGCTCACCTGGTCGATGACCGTCAACATGATGGTCGACCTGGTGCCGGCCGCCCGCCGCGGCTTCGCCGCCGGCGTCAACGAGTTCGCCGGCTACCTCGGCGTCAGCCTGCTCGCCTTCCTCACCGGGCTGGTCGCCGCCGCCCACGGCCTGCGGCCCGAGCCCTTCTACCTGGGGATCGGCGTCTCGGCGCTCGGACTGCTCCTCGCCCTGCTCGTCCCCGAGACCGCGCCGGCGGCCAAGCCGTCCCCGCTGCGCTGGATCCGCGGCGTCGGCGTCCCCAGCCTGCTGGGCGCCGCCACCAACCTCAAGGACGGCCTCGTATGGCTGGCGCTGCCGCTGATGATGGCCGCCCGCGGCTTCGATCTCGCGCAGGTCGGCGCCGTCGCCGGGCTCTACCCGCTGGTGTGGGCCGCCGGTCAGATCGTCTTCGGGCCGCTCTCGGACCGCACCGGCCGCCGACGCCTGATCCTCCCGGGGATGCTGCTGCAGGCGGGCGGGCTGCTCCTCCTCGCCACCACCCCGAGCTTCGCCGGGCTGCTCGCCGCAGCGGTCGTGCTCGGCCTCGGCACCGGCATGGTCTACCCCACGCTGATCGCCCTCGTCGCCGACCGCGTCCCCGCCGGCGACCGCGCCACCGCGCTCGGCGTCTACCGCTTCTTCCGCGACGGCGGCTACGCGCTCGGCGCCGTGGTCGCCGCGGTCGGCCTCGTCGACCCGTCGGGCGCCGTCGCGGCCGTCGGGGTGGCGCTGGCGCTCGCCACGGCCCTCGCGTGGAAGGAGGTCTGATTCCAGCCAGCCTGCCCGGTCACCTTCTCACCCACCCGCCGGGAGAACCCATGACCACCCTGCTCATCCTCAACGACCCGCCCTACGGCACCGAGCGCACCTTCAACGGCCTGCGGCTCGCGCAGCAGCTCGTCAAGCTGGAGGGCGTCACGCTCCGCGTCTTCCTGATGGCGGACGCGGCCAGCGCCGCCAAGCGCGGCCAGACGACCCCGAACGGCTACTACAACCTCGAGCGCATGTTCCGCGGCATCGTCCTGAAGGGCGCCACGGTCGGCGCCTGCGGCACCTGCATGGACGCCCGCGGCATCGCGCCCGAGGAGCTGCTCGACGGCGTGCACCGCAGCGACATGGCCGAACTCGGCGCCTGGACGGCGGAGGCCGACAAGGTCATCGTGTTCTAGCGGTCCCCCCACCGGTCCGGCGGCGGGCGGCGGCTCCCCGAACGCGCTCAGCCGAACAGGTCCCCGCTGAGGTAGCGGTCGCCCCGATCGCAGGCGATGAACACGATCGTCCCCTCCTCGAGGCCAGCGGCCACCTCCAGCGCCGCCGCCAGCGCGCCGCCGGAGCTCATACCCGCCAGCAGGCCAGCCTCGCGCGCCAGGCGGCGCGCGTACGCGCGCGCGGTGTCGGCGCTGACGTCGACGATCCGGTCGACGCGCGCCGGCTCGAAGATCGCGGGCACGAACGCCGGCGACCAGCGCCGGATGCCCGGGATGCTGTCGCCCGCCGCCGGCTGCGTGCCGACGATCGTCACGCCCGGGTCGCGCGCCTTGAGGGCGCGCGAGACGCCCATGATCGTCCCCGTGGTGCCCATGGCGGAGACGAAGTGCGTGACGCGCCCCTCGGTCGCCGCCCAGATCTCGGGACCGGTGGTCGCCTCGTGGGCGCGCCAGTTGTCGGGGTTCGCGAACTGGTCGAGCTGCACGTAGCCCTCCTCGGCCACCAGGCGTTCGGCCACCTCCCGCGCGTGCTCGATCGTGCGGGCGGCGGGCGTCAGGATCAGCTCGGCACCGTACGCGCGCATCGTGCGCACCCGCTCGCTGGTGGCGTCGTCCGGCATCACCAGCGTCATCGAGAGCCCGAGCTGGCCGGCGATCCAGGCGAGCGCGATGCCGGTGTTGCCGCTGGTGGCCTCGACCAGGCGGTCCCCGGGGCGCACCTCGCCGCGCTCCAGCGCGCCCCGGACCATGCCGTACGCGGCGCGGTCCTTGACGCTGCCGCCGGGGTTCTGGCCCTCCAGCTTGGCGAACAGCCGGACGCCCGGCCGGGGCGCGAAGCCCGGCAGCTCCAGGAGCGGCGTCCGCCCGATCTGCTCGACCAGGCTCACCGGCGCGTGCCCGTCGCCGCGCGCCCCGGGCCGCCGCCCTTCGCGGCCCGGGCCGGGTCGCCGCCGACCGCTTCGGCCGCCGTCGCCTCGACGGCCTCCGGCGCCCGGTAGGTGAGCTTGGAGAACGGCGGCACCGAGCGCGTGAGCCAGACGTTGCCGCCGATGACGCTGTCGTGGCCGACCACGGTGTCGCCACCGAGGATGGTGGCGCCCGCGTAGATCACGACCCGGTCGCCGATCGTCGGGTGCCGCTTGACCTTGGCGTCCTCCTTGCGCACGCTCAGCCCGCCGAGGGTGACGCCCTGGTAGAGCTTGACGTCGTCGCCGAGCTCGGCGGTCTCGCCGATGACGATGCCGGTCCCGTGGTCGATGCAGCAGCGGTGCCCGATGCGGGCGGCGGGGTGAATGTCGATGCCGGTGCCGCGGTGGGCGTGGGCGGCGATCATCCGCGCGAGCATGCGGGCGCCGAGGCCCAGCAACTCGTGCGCCACGCGGTGCGCCGCGATGGCGTAGAAGCCGGGGTAGGAGCGGACCACCTCGCTGCGTCCCCAGGCGGCGGGATCGCCCGCGACGATGGCGCCCGCGTCCTCCTCCAGCCGGGCGTGCAGTTGTGCCACGCCCCCGAGGAAGCCGTCGGCCACCTTCTCCGCGAAGGCGGTCGCGTCGGGGCAGTCGTGGACGAGGCCCACGAGCCGTTCACCGAGCGCGTCGCCGAAGGCGCGGAAGGCGTCGAGATCGTCGAACCGACGCGTGGCCAACTCGGGGAACACGAACCCGAGGGCGTCGTCGAGCCAGGCGGCGACGTCGTGCGGCGATGGGCAGCCGGTACACGCGCGATGCGCTTGGAAGCGGGCGGCGACGAAGGCGTCGTCGATGTCGCGGGGTCCGGGCATGCTGGTTCCTCCTCACGCCTGCCGTGAGGGTACGGCCCATGTCGGTACTCGTCGGGTCGATGGCCGACACGGGGGCTGGACGCCGGGGATGGTGCCTGCCGGCGCCGGCGGCTCCGGTGCACCCTGCTCGCGATCATCGCGCTCCGTCACGGCGGCAACCGCGGCCGGGGCTTCGGAGATGGTATTTGGCAGAAACTCATGCTATTATCTGACTTATGAAGCGCTCGACCACCTCCACGCGCAGCCGTATCCTCGCCCAAGCCCATGCCCAGCCCGATGGCACGGTCATCCGAAGCCGAGCGCTTCTGGGTTTGGGCACACGAGCTGCCGTCGACCAAGCGCTCGCGCGCCTGGCCCGCTCGGGCCAACTGCTGCGGATCGGCCGCGGCGCCTACGTCAGACCGGTCTCGGGTCGCTTCGGACCGCGAGCGCCGTCGACCGATACGGTCGTTCGTTCCTGGGCGGCCACCACCGGCGAGCGAATCATGCCGACACCCGTCACGGCTGCCAACGCCTTGGGGCTCACCACCCAGAACCCCGTCCAGTACGTGTACCTCACGACGGGTCGCACACGGGAGCTCGCGTTGGGTAGGCACAAGGTTCAGCTGAGGCACGCCCCGTCGTGGCTCGTCGCCACCCCGGAGACCACGGCAGGACACCTCCTGCGCGCCGGTGCGTGGCTAGGAAGAGGACGAGCGCGCGACGCGCTGCGACCCCATGTTCAGACGCTTCGGGCGAGTGATCGCGCCGAACTCCAACGGATCGTCGGAGGCGCCCCCACATGGCTTGCGGCTGCCCTGCTCGACCCCGAGCCCGCTCGGTCCGGACCGGTCGGCCATGGCTGAGACCTACTTCGAACTGCCCGTGACGGACCAGCAAGAGGCCCTCGAGGTTGGATCGCAGCACCTCGGGCGACCCACGGACCTCCTGGAGAAGGACGTCTACGTGACATGGGCACTCGCCGCACTAGAACGCGCGCCCTTCGGCCGGCACGTGGTGTTCAAGGGGGGCACGTCGCTTTCGAAAGCACACCGCGTGATCGATCGGTTCTCCGAGGACGTCGACCTCACCTACGACCTCCGAACGTTCGCGCCCGACGTCGCGGCCGACGGCTGGCCGCGGTCACGCTCACAAGCGAAGGCGTGGACCGCCGCCATCCAGGAGAGGCTGGGCGACTGGGTGATCTCCGAGGCCGTCCCGCGCTATCGGCAGACGGCCGAGGCCGACGGCGCACCCGTACGGGTGGAAGCCTCGGTCGATGTCCGCCGCAACGCCTTCGACCTGCTGCTCCACTACAGACGCATCGCGCCGTCTGCGAGCGCCTACGTGGCGCCCACCGTCAAGCTCGAGTTCGGGGCCAGGGGGACCGGCGAACCGCACGCCCAGCACACGATCCCCTCGGATGCCGCCGCCGTCCCGGCGCTGTCGGCGATCACGTTCCCGGCCGCGACGGTGTCCGTCCTGACGGCCGAGCGGACGTTCTGGGAGAAGGCCACGGCCGCACACGTCTACACGCACCGCACGGCCTTTCGTGGTGCCCGAGGCTTCGCGCGCCACTGGTACGACCTGGCTCGCCTGCACGCCACGGGGGTCGCGGCGCGCGCGATCGCCGACCGCCCGCTTGCTCGCGAGGTCGCCGATTGGAAGACGCTGTTCTTCCGTGAACCCGGCGTCGACTACGCCGACGCGGTCGCAGGGCGTCTGCAGGTCGTACCTCATGGCGACGCTCTCGACGCTCTGCGCGAGGACTACGCCGCCATGCGCCTGGCCGGGCTCTTCTTCACGACCGCACCCGACTTCGATGAGGTCATGCGCGTCTGCACCGAGGTCGAAGCCCACGCCAACGAGACCGCGAGGAGCAGTTGAGGCACGCCCCCCACCCGCTACCATGCCCGCAACGCGAACCCGAAGGGAGCCACGCATGAAGGTCCTGATCTCGGTCGACATGGAGGGCATCTGCGGCGTGACGAGCTGGGTGCAGGTCATGCCCCCGGAGGTCGAGGGGCACCCGCGCTCGACCGTCGAGTACGAGCGCGCCCGCGCGCGGCTGACGCGCGAGGTGAACGCGGCGGTCGAGGGCGCGCTCGCGGGCGGCGCCGAGGAGGTCGTCGTCAACGAGGCCCACGACGGCATGCGCAACCTCGTCGCCGAGGACCTGCACGAGAGCGTCCGCTTCATCACCGGCTCCGACAAGGCGCTGGGCATGATGCAGGGCGTCGACCTGCCCGGCGTCGGCGCCGCCTTCTTCGTCGGCTACCACGCCAAGGCGGGCACGCCCCACGCGCCGCTCGCCCACACCTGGAACGGCTACGTGCACGACGTCCGCCTGAACGGGCGCTCGACCGGCGAGTTCGGCATCAACGCGGCCATCGCGGGCCACTTCGACGTGCCCGTGACGCTGGTCACCGGCGACGACAAGGCCGTCGCCCAGGTGCGCGACTGGGTCGGCGAGCAGGTCGTCGGCGTCGCGGTCAAGGAGGGGCTCACGACCTTCTCCGCCCTCCACCTGCACCCGCGGCGCGCCCAGCAACTCATCCGCGAGGGCGCACGGGAGGCGGTCGCGCGCACTGGCGGCGCCACCCCGTGGCGACTCGCGCCCGACACCCGCGCCGAGATCGACTTCGACCACCAGGCCCGCGCCCAGGCGTGCCTCTTCATCCCCGGCGTCGAGCGCGCCGGCGAGCGCACGGTGGCGTTCACGGCCCACGACGCGCTGGCGTTCAACCAGCTCTTCCGCGCCGTCATGAAGGCGAGCGCGATCACCTTCTCGCCGTAGGCGGCGGGGCCCGCCGGGCCGACGCGGACCCGCGCGGCGGTGTCCCCGCGACGGGCCGGCGCGGGGGCCGCGCCCAGGGCCCGGTGGTACCGTGCGGAACGCGAGAACGCGATTCCGGAGGTGTCCCCATGGAGCTCGGCATCATCGCCGACGAGGTGCACGGGTCCTTCGCCACCGCCTGCGAGCACATCGCCGGCTGGGGCCTGCCGCTCGTCGAGGTGCGCAACGTCGACGGCCGCAACGTGACACTGCTCGACGACGCCGCGCTCGACGCGGCCGTGGCGACGGTCCGACGGCACGGCCTGCGCGTCAGCGCCGTCGCCTCGCCCGTCTTCAAGTCCGCCCTCGACGAGCGGCCGAGCGGCGCCGCCGCCGACTTCGCCGTTCCCGGGCTGGTGACGGTGGCCGACAACCTCGCGCTGCTCGAGAGGGCGTGCGTCGCCGCCCGGCGCTTCGACACCCGCCTGGTGCGCATCTTCACCTTCTTCCGCGTTCCCTGGAGCGACGCGGTCGTCGAGCAGGTCACCCGGCACGTGGCGGAGGCCGCCGAGATCGCGCGACGGCACGACGTCGTGCTGGCGATCGAGAACGAGCCGGTCTGCGTGGTGGCGACGGGATCGGAGCTCGGCCGCTTCATGAGACTCCTCGACGCGCTCCTGGCCGCCGACCTGCGACCGCACGTCGCCGCCCTGTGGGACCCGGGGAACGCGCTCGGGGCCGGTGAGGCGACCCCCTTCCCCGACGGCTACGCGGCGATCCCCGCCGACCGGCTCGTCCACGTCCACCTCAAGGACCTCGGCAACGAGCCTGCTTCGTTCGGGACCTTCGTTCCGCTCGGCCAGGGGCGCATCGACTACCGCGGCCAGTTCCGCGCCCTCGCGCGCGACGGCTACCGCGGCAGCGTCGTCCTGGAGCCGCATTACGCGCCTGCCGGGATCGACCCGCTGGACGCCGCGCGGACCTGCGTGGAGGCCGCCCGTGCCGAGCTCGCGGCGGCGGAGGGGCCGGCATGACGGCCCGTTCCATCGGCGTCGCCATCGTCGGGGCGGGCAACATCTCCGCCGCCCACATCGACGCCGTCGGTGCCGACCCGCGGGCGCGTCTCCTCGGCATCACCGCCGACCGGCAGGCCCAGGCCCAAGCGCTGGCCGAGCGCCACGGCATCCGCCACTACCCCGACGTCGCGGCGATCGCCGCCGACCCCGAGGTCGACCTGGTCGCCGTCTGCACGCCCTCCGGCGCCCACCTCGAACCGGCCCTCGCCGCCATCCGCTCCGGCAAGCACGTCATCGTGGAGAAGCCGCTCGAGGTCACCAGCGAGCGGGCGCGGGCCTTGATCACGGAGGCGGAGGCCGCCGGCGTCGTGCTGTCGACCATCTTCAACAGTCGCTTCGCGGACGCCAACACGTTCGTGCGGCGGGCCGTGGCCGAGGGGCGCCTCGGGCGCATGGTGCAGGGCGATGCCTACGTCAAGTGGTTCCGCGACCAGGCCTACTACGACAGCGCGGACTGGCGCGGCACCTTCCGCCTCGACGGCGGCGGCGCGCTGATGAACCAAGCGATCCACCACCTCGACCTGCTGCTGTGGATCATGGGACCCGTGCGCGAGGTGTTCGCCTACGCCGACACCCTCACGCACCAGGGCCTCGAGGTGGAGGACACCCTGGTCGCGGTGTTCCGCTACGAGAGCGGCGCGCTCGGGCACATCGCCGCCGCCACCTCGCTGTGGCCCGGGCGCCCGAAGCTCCTGCAGATCCACGGCGAGGACGGCGTCGCGGTGGTCGAGGACGACATGCTCGTCGACTGGCGCACCCGCGCCGGTGGCGAGGCCGAGCGCGCCGACGCGCTGGCGCGCTACGGCGGCCAGGCGACCGGCGGGGCGGCCGACCCCACCGCGATCTCCTTCGAGAACCACCGGCGGCAGTACCGCGACGTGTTCGACGCGCTCGCGGATGGGCGCGCCCCGGCCATCGACGGCCGCGAGGGCGTGCGGGCGATCGAGGTGATCGAGGCGATCTACCACTCGGTGCGCGAACACCGGCCGGTGTACCTCAGCGGCGACAGCAAGCGTTGACGGTCCCGGGCCGCGGTCATACCATCGGGTACAACATCGGTCCGATGTCGGGGTGATCGCGGGGCGCACGGGCGCCGGTCGTGGAAGCGGTCGAGGTCGTGGATGCCGGATCGGCATCGGATCCGTGCCGGGTCGTGGGCCCCGGGGAAGGGAGCAGTCGCGTTCGGCCCGCATGTCGCCTCCACACCGAAGCGTGTGGACCCGCAAGGGGCGGGATCGCGGGCGCGGTCCCGTGGCACGGCTCCCAGCGTCTCGAGGAGAGCATCGTGAAGCGAATCTTCCGCAACCTCATCGTCATTCTCGTCGTGCTCGGCCTGGTCGGCGGCCTCGCCGCCGCGCAGGACTACCCCTGGCAGCCGGACCGTCCGATCACGATCATCGTGCCCTGGGCGGCGGGCGGCTCGACCGATCAGGTCACCCGCGTCATCGCCAGCGAGCTCGAGGGCGCCCTGGGCGTGGCCGTCGTCGTCGTCAACCAGCCGGGCGCCTCCGGCTCGATCGGCACCGCCAACGCGCTGGCCGCCGACAAGGACGGCTACACCTGGGCCGCCGGCGCCATCCGCGACGTCGGCACCTACGTGGTGCTCGGCATGCTCGACACCAAGGTGGAGGACTGGCACCCGTACTTCGCCGTCTCCAACACCAGCATCGTCGTCGTGAACCCCAACACGCCGTACCAGACCTTCGACCAGCTGCTGGCCGCCTTCGAGGCCAACCCGGGCAGCATCACGGTCTCCACCGCCGGCCTGTCGTCGGCGGGCCACACGGTGATGGAGAACATCGCCCAGGCCGCGGGCCTGAGCTACTCGCACGTGCCGTACGACGGCGGCAACCCGGCCGTCATCGCCACGGTGGCCGGCGAGGCCGAGGTCAACACCCAGCTGGCGGTCGAGCAGGCCGAGATGCTGCGGGCCGGCCGCCTCCGCCCGTTGGCCGTGTACGCCAACCAGCCCCTCGTACTCGACGGCGTCGGCGAGATCCCGCCCATCACCGACTGGATGCCCGACCTCGTCATCCCCTCGAACTACTTCGGCATCTGGGCGCCCGTGGGCATCCCCGAAGCGGTCGTCGAAACGATGAACATGGTCTGGGAGAACGTGATGATGGACTCCGAGGCCCTGCGCTCGTACGCCGCCGAGCGCGGCGCGCTGTTCAACCCGATGTACGGCGACGAGGCGATCGCGGAGGCCGGTCCCTCGATCTCCCACCAGGCGTGGACGCTGTTCGACGGCGGCAAGGCCGTCATCTCCCCCGCCGACGTGGGCATCCCGCGTCCCTGACGTGAGTGTGTGGTTCGCCCCGGGCCGTCGCTGCCCGGGGCGAACCACCCCCCCTCCTCCCCCATGCAACATCGCTCCGACTTCATCATCGGGATCGTCCTCGCCCTCTTCGGCGCCGTCGTCGTGCGCGAGTCGCTGGTCATGCCGCGCTTCGCCAGCATCGGCGCCGACCCCGTCACCGCGCCGGGCCTCGTGCCCGGACTGCTCGGTGGCGTCATCGGCCTGCTCGGCCTGATCATGGTCGTACGCGCCGCCCTGGGGCTGCGCGCGGCCGCGCCCGCGGGGGCGCCCGCCGCCCCATCCGAGGCGACCTCCTTGGAGGACGCGGTCGACCACGCGGCACCCGCCTACGTGCTCGAGTCGCCGCGCGCCGGCCGCAACCGGCTCGCGACGATGCTGGTGGCCGGCCTGATCTTCTCCGGTCTGGCCGTCGGCCGCCTGCCGTTCTGGCTCGCCACCTTCCTGTTCGTCTTCGTCGCGGTCGCCCTGCTCGAACTCCAGCGCTACGGCATGGGCCGCCGCGTGTGGCAGCGTCTCGTGGTCGCTTTGGTGATCGCCGGCGGCACCTCCTGGGCCGTGGTGTACGTGTTCGAAAGTATCTTCCTGGTGCGACTCCCATGAAAGTCGAGGTGTAGACGACCATGGAGGGCCTCGGCTACTTCTTCACCGGCATCCTCGGCTTCCTCGACTTCACGTCGCTGTGGGACATCCTCTGGTCGACCCTGCTCGGCATCATCGTCGGCATGCTCCCCGGCCTCACCGCCACGCTCGGCGTGGCGCTCCTGACGACGCTGACCTTCGGCCTCCCCTCGGACGAGGCGATCCTCATCCTCGTGTGCATGTACGTCGGCGCCATCTACGGCGGCAGCCGCAGCGCCATCCTGCTCAACATCCCCGGCACGCCCGCCAACGCGGCCACCGCCCTCGACGGCAACCCGCTCGCCCGCCGCGGCGAGGGCGGCAAGGCCATGGGCATCGCCACCGCCGGCTCGGTGATGGGCTCGTTCATCGGCATGATCATGCTCGCCACGATCGCGCCGCTCCTCGCCGAGGCGGCCCTGCGCTTCCAGTCGTTCGAGTTCTTCTGGTTGGCCATCTTCGGCATCGTCATCTCCGGCCGACTGACCGCCCTCAACGACCCCCTGAAGGGTTGGATCGCCGGCTTCCTCGGCCTGCTCGTCGCCATGGTCGGGCAGGAGGCCATCTACTCCTACCCACGCTTCGCCTACGGCGACACCAACCTCGCCGGCGGCTTCGGGTTGCTGCCCGTGCTGGTCGGCCTGTTCGGCTTCGCCGAGGTCCTCAGTGTCATGCAGCAGCCGCTGGCCGCGGTCATCAAGACGTCCGCCGACTCGGTCATCCCCAAGGTCCGCGAGGTCTTCCGCTACTGGAAGACGATCATCCGCTCCGGCGTCGTGGGCACGATCATGGGCCTCATCCCCGGCGTGGGGGAGGACATGGGCGCCTGGGCCTCGTACGCCCTCGCCCGCGGCGCGAGCAAGGAGAAGGAGCAGTTCGGCAAGGGTTCGGTGGAGGGCCTCATGGCCGCCGAGACGGGCAACAACGCCGCCGTGCCTGGGGCGATCATCCCCGTGCTGACGCTGGCCGTTCCCGGCTCGGCGCCGGCCGCCGTGCTCCTCGCCGCGATGTTCATCCACGGCATCCGGCCCGGGCCGTTGATCATGATCACCAACCCCTCGTTCGTCTACGAGGTCACCGCGATGGTCTTCCTCGCGACCGCGGCGATCCTGCTGTACGGCCTGCTGCTCACCAAGCCGCTGCTGCTGGTGCTGCGCGTGCCGCCGTCGCGGCTCATGCCGATCATCCTCGTGCTCTGCACGGTCGGCTCCTTCGCCATCGCCAGCCGCCTCTTCGACGTGTGGGTGATGCTCGGCTTCGGCGTCCTCGGCTTCGTCCTGCGCATGTACGGCTTCCCCATGGCGCCGCTGATCCTCGGCGTCGTCCTCGGCCCCATCCTCGACAGCAACCTGCGCCGCGGCCTGGTCCTCTCCGAGGGGTCGCTGGTGCCGTTCCTCACGCGCCCGATCAGCCTGGCGCTGTGGCTCGGCATCGCGGTGACCGTCCTGCTGGGCGTGCCCCCCGTGCAGCGCCTGATGGGCCGGGTCTTCCGCCGGCGCTCGCGCGACGGCACCGCGGACGCGGGCTCATGAGCGGGCACGTGTCGCCGGCCCCCGCGCCGGGCGCCGCCGCGCGCCCCTTCACCATCGCGCTGTGCAACGAGGTCCTGCGCGACCGGCCGTTCGAGGCCCAGTGCGCGTTGGCGGCGGCGCTCGGCTACGACGCCCTCGAGGTCGCACCCTTCACCCTCACCGACGACCCGGCCACGCTGGGCACCACCGAGGCCGCGCGCCTGCGCCGCGCCGCCGAGGCGGCCGGCGTCCGCGTCTCCGGGCTCCACTGGCTGCTCACGGCGCCACCAGGGCTGTCGATCACCAGCGCCGACGCGGCGGTCCGCGGCCGCACGCTGGCCCACATGCACGCGATGATCGACCTCTGCGCGGCCCTCGGCGGCGACGTCCTGGTGCACGGCTCGCCCGACCAGCGCAAGCTCTCGGACGACGACCCCCAGGGCGACGCCGAGCGCGCCGGCGCGGCCTTCGCGGACGTCGCCGAGCACGCCCACCGCGCCGGCGTGCGCTACTGCATCGAACCGCTCTCGCCGCAGGAGACGCGCTTCGTGACCAGCTGGGCCGACGCCGCCGCGATCGTGCGGGCCGTCGACCACCCGGGCCTGCGCACGATGATCGACACCCGCGCCGCCCGCCTCGGCGAATCCGAACCGGTGACCGCCGTGCTCGAGCGCGGCCTGCGCGACGGGACCGTGGCCCACGTGCACCTCAACGACCGCAACCGGCGGGGCCCGGGCCAGGGCGAGGACGGCTTCGCCGACGTCGTCGGGCTGCTACTGCGCGAAGGCTACGCGGGCACGGTCGCGGTCGAGCCCTTCGACTACCACCCGGATGGCGCCACCGCCGCCGCGCACGCCATCGGCTACCTCCAAGGACTCGTCGAGGCGCTGGGCGCGCGGCCCCACGAGCGCGACGCGGCGCCCAGGGAGTGACGCCCATGCCCATCCGCACCGTGCAGGCGCTGGAAGCCGCCCTCGCGACCCCGTCCGCCCGGCTGGTCGCCGACATGGGGCGCCTCGAGGGCGACCTGCTCGTCCTCGGCGCCGGCGGCAAGATGGGGCCGAGCCTGGCGATGCTCGCGCGCAACGCCTTCGACGCCGCCGGTTCGTCCAACCAGGTGATCGCCGTGTCGCGCTTCGGCGACGGCGCCGCGCGGCGCCGGCTCGAGGACGCCGGCGTGCGCACCGTCGCCGCCGACCTCCTGAACGACGACGAGCTGCAGGCGCTACCCGACGCCGCCCACGTCATCCACATGGCGGCCATGAAGTTCGGCACCAGCGGGAGCGAGCACCTCACCTGGGCGATGAACGCCTACCTCCCCGGGCGCGTGGGCGAGCGCTACCGCGACGCGCGCATCGTGGCCTTCTCCAGCGGCAACGTCTACCCGCTGGTGCCGCTCGCGAGCACCGGCGCCACCGAGGACCACCCGATCGAGCCGATCGGCGAGTACGGGCAGTCGGTGCTGGGGCGCGAGCGCATCTTCGCGTACGCCTCGCACCGCTACGGCACGAGGGTCGCCGCGATCCGCCTGAACTACGCCATCGACCTGCGCTACGGCGTGCTGGTCGACATCGCCACCGCCGTGCGCGACGGCGAGCCGATCGACCTCTCCATGGGGCACGTCAACGTGGTGTGGCAGGGGTACGCCAACGAGGTCACGCTGCGCGCGCTGCACCATGCGTCGGCGCCGCCGACGGCCATCAACCTCACCGGCCCGGAGATCGTCTCCGTCCGGAGAGTGGCCCACTGGTTCGGCGAACGCCTGGGGCGCGAGCCCGTGCTGGTCGGCGAGGAGCAGCCGAACGCGCTGCTCAACGACGCCTCCCGCTGCCACGCGCTGTTCGGCTACCCCGACGTCACCCTGCTGCAGATGGTCGACATGGTGGCCGACTGGCTGCACGCCGGCGGCGAGCTGCACGGCAAGCCCACCAAGTTCCAGGTCCGCAGCGGGCGCTTCTGATGGCCAGGCCGCTCTCGCCCGACCAACTGCGCCTGCTGCACGAGGGGACCGTCATCCCCGCACACCCGCTGGCGCTCGACGCCGACCGCCGGCTCGACGAGCGGCGGCAGCGCGCGCTCACGCGTTACTACGTCGCGGCCGGCGCCGGCGGCGTGGCGGTCGGCGTGCACACCACCCAGTTCGAGATCCGTCGGGTCGGGCTCCTGGAGCCGGTGTTGCGCCTCGCCGCCGAGACGGCCGACGAGGCCCGCGGCGGCCGCCCCTTCCTCAAGGTCGCCGGGGTCCTCGGCCCCACCGAGCAGGCGCTGCGCGAGGCGGAGCTCGCCGCCTCCCTCGGCTACGACCTCGGGCTCCTCAGCCTGCGCGGGCTCGACTGGGACGAGGAGCGTCTGGTGGCGCACGCCCGCGAGGTGGCGGAGCGCATCCCGCTGGTGGGCTTCTACCTGCAGCCCGCCGTGGGCGGGCGCCGCCTCAGCCACGACTTCTGGCGCGCCTTCGCCGACATCGACGGTGTGATGGCCATCAAGATCGCCCCCTTCGACCGCTACGCCACGCTCGACGTCGTACGCGCCGTGTGCGCCTCGGAACGCCGCGACGAGATCGCGCTCTACACGGGCAACGACGACGCCATCGTCGTCGACCTGCTCACGACCTTCCGCGTGCGGGTCGGGGAGCGGGTGGTCGAGAAGCGCATCGTCGGCGGCCTGCTGGGGCAGTGGGCCGTGTGGACGCGGGCGTCCGTGGCGCTGCTCGACGAGGTCCGCGCCCTGCGCGGCCGGGACGAGGTCCCGACGGAGCTGCTCACCCGCGCGGCGCGGCTCACCGACGCCAACGCCGCCGTGTTCGACGCCGCGAACCGCTTCCACGGCGTCATCGCCGGCGTGCACGAGGTCCTGCGGCTGCAGGGGCTGCTGGAGGGCACCTGGTGCCTCGATCCCGCCGAGGGGCTCTCGCCGGGGCAGGCCGAGGAGATCGCCCGCGTTCGCGCCGAGCACCCCGACCTCGTCGACGACGCGTTCGTCGCCGCGCACCGCGACGCCTGGCTGGCCTGAGGACCTGCCCGTGGCGCAGGTCGCTCGCCTCACCCACGACGACCTCGAGCAGGCGGTCGCGCTGTCGCGCGGGGTCGGCTGGAACCAGACGCCCGATGACTGGGCGCGCCTGCTGACGCTCGCGCCCGACGGCGTCTTCGGCGCCTTCGAGGCGGGCCACCTGGTGGCGAGCTCGTCGGTGGTGGCGTACGGCGACGCGCTCGCCTGGATCGGCATGATGATCGTCGACGCGGAGCACCGCGGCCGCGGCCTCGGGAAGCGCCTGCTCGACGCCGCCCTGGCGTCACCGACCATCGCGCCGGACGCGACCGTCGGGCTCGATGCCACCGACCTGGGCGCGCCGCTCTACCGCGGGCGCGGGTTCGTGGACGCCGAGCCGATCGACCGCTGGGGGGGCGCGCTGGGCACGGTCACGGCACCGGAAGGCACCGACGTCCGCGTCGCGGACCCCGCCGACGTCGTGAAGCTGGCCGCCTGGGACGCGGCGCGGACCGGCGTCGACCGGCGGGGCCTCGTCACCCACCTGCTGCACGCGAGCGCACCGGACGCCTGGCTGGCCAGCCGCGACGGCGAGCTCGTCGGCTACGCCGCCCTGCGGCCCGGTCGCACGCACCGCCACCTGGGCCCGCTGCTGGCCGAGGACGAAGCCGTCTTCGCGGCCCTGACGGCCGCCGCCGCGCGGCGGTCGCAGGGGGCGCCCGTGTTCGCCGACGTCGTTCGCTCGCCCGCCAGGGACGAGGCCTTCGCCCGGACGGGGCTGCGCGTGGAGCGGCGTCTCTCGCGCATGACGCGCCACGCTCCGCGGCGCGTGCTGAGCGGCGCGTCCGTCTGGGCGACCGCCGGATTGGAGTGGGGATGAGACACATCGGGGTCGTCATGAACGGCGTGACCGGGCGCATGGGCACGAACCAGCACCTGGTCCGCTCCATCCTCGCCATCCGCGCTCAGGGCGGCATCGCGGGCCCGTCGGAGACGCTCATGCCCGAGCCGATCCTGGTGGGCCGCAACCCCGCGAAGCTGCGCGCCCTCGCCGAGGCGCACGGCCTCGACCGCTGGACGCCCGATCTGCGCGAGGCGCTGGCGATGCCCGACACCGAGGTCTACTTCGACGCCCTGGCGACCCAGGAGCGGGCGGCCGGCGTGCGCGCGGCGATCGCTGCGGGCAAGGCCGTGTACTGCGAGAAGCCGCTGGCCGACGACCTCGCCACGGCGCTCGACCTCGCGCGCGCGGCCCGCGCCGCGGGCGTCAAGCACGGCGTCGTGCAGGACAAGCTGTTCCTGCCCGGCATGCTCAAGCTCGCGCGGCTCATCGAGAGCGGCTTCTTCGGCCGCATCCTGTCGGTGCGCGGCGAGTTCGGCTACTGGGTGTTCGAAGGCGATTGGCAGGCGGCCCAGCGCCCCTCATGGAACTACCGCCTGTCCGACGGCGGCGGCATCATCCTCGACATGTTCGCCCACTGGGAGTACCTGCTGGGCGACCTCTTCGGACGCGTCGAGGCGGTGACGGCGCTCGGCGCGAACCACATCCCCGAGCGCGTCGACGAGCGCGGCGAGCCCTACCGCGCCGACGCCGACGACGCCGCGTACGCGATCTTCGAGCTGGCGGGCGGCGTGATCGCGCAGATGAACTCGTCGTGGGCCGTGCGCGTCTACCGCGACGACCTCGTCACCCTGCAGGTCGACGGCACCCACGGCAGCGCGGTCGCTGGCCTGCGCGAGGTGCGCGTGCAGCCGCGCGTCACCACCCCCAAGCCCGTGTGGAACCCCGACCTGGCGAGCCCGATCGACTACCGCGCGGGCTGGGCGCTGATGCCGACGAACGACCCGGTCGACAACGCCTTCAAGGTGCAGTGGGAGCGCTTCCTGCGCCACGTCGCGTGGGACGAACCTTTCCCCTGGGACTTCGTCGCGGGCGCCCGCGGCGTGCAACTCGCCGAGGCGGGCCTGCGCTCGTGGCGCGAGCGCCGCTGGGTCGAGATCGAGGAACTGAGGCCGTGAGACCGCTCCTCCTCCCCCAACCCGACCGCTCGCTGCGCCCCTACATGCCGACCGGCCGCGCGACCGCCTTCGCGCAGCCGACCGGGCCGATCCGCTCGCGGGTCGCCTTCGCGGCCGCCCACGTGGTGCGCGACCCCCTCGGCCCCGACGCCGGCGAGGGCGCCGTCGACTGGGACGCCACGCTCGCCTTCCGCAAGCACCTGTGGGGCTACGGCCTCGGCGTCGCCGAGGCGATGGACACCGCGCAGCGCGGGATGGGCCTCGACTACGCCGCGACCCGCGTCCTGGTCGAGCGGGCCTGCGCGGCGGCCCGTGCCTGCGCGTCCGCGCAGGCCTGCGCGGACGCGCAGGGCGCGGGCGGCCGCATCGCCTGCGGCGCCGGCACCGACCAACTGCCACCGGGTCCGGCCGACCTCGAGGCCATCGTCGATGCGTACGAGGAGCAGTGCGCCCATGTCGAGGCCTGCGGCGGCCAGGTCGTGCTCATGGCGAGCCGCCAGCTGGCGGCAAGCGCACGCGATCCGGAGGACTACGCCCGGGTGTTCGACCGGGTGCTGGCCGGGCGCGATGGCCCGGTGATCGTCCACTGGCTGGGGCCGATGTTCGACCCGGCGCTGGAGGGCTACTGGGGCTCGCGCGACCTCGACCACGCCACCGAGGCCTGCCTCGGGCTGCTCGCGCAGCACGCTGACCGCATCGACGGCATCAAGCTGTCGCTCCTCGACGACCGCCGCGAGGTGGCGCTCCGCCGCCGGCTGCCCCCCGGCGTGCGCATGTACACCGGCGACGACTTCCACTACCCGGAACTCATCCTGGGCGACGGCGAGGCGACCAGCGACGCCCTGCTGGGCATCTTCGACGCCATCGCGCCGGCCGCGTCGGCCGCGCTGCAGGCGCTCGACGCCGGCGACGAAGCGAGATTCCGCGAGGTCCTCGCCCCGACCGTGCCGCTGTCGCGCAAGCTGTTCGAGGCGCCCACCTTCCACTACAAGACCGGCATCGTCTTCCTCGCCTACCTGAACGGCTTCCAGGACCACTTCCGCATGCTCGGCGGGCTCGAGGGCGCCCGCGGCATCGTGCACCTCGCCGAGGTCTTCGTGCTGGCCGACGCCGCCGGGCTGCTGCACGACCCCGACCTCGCCAGCGAACGGATGCGGCTGCTGCTGCGGCTCGCGGGGATCGACGGGTGACGCCGGGGGAACGGCGGCCGCGCCCGGCCGCGGGCCGCCCGCCGCTCACGCCCGGCGCGGGCCTCGAGCGCCTGAGCCTCAACACCGCCACGGTCCGCGGTCGCGGCCTGCTGGAGGCCGTCGACGCCTGCGCGCGCGCCGGGGTGCCGTGGATCGCCCCCTGGCGCGACCAGCTCGACGCGCTGCCGTCGGCACGCGCCGGCCGCGCGATCGCCGACGCGGGCCTGCGCGTCTCCAGCCTCTGCCGCGGCGGCTTCTTCCCCGCCGCGACCGAACCCGAGCGGCGGGCGCGCATCGACGACAACCTGCGCGCCATCGACGAGGCCGCCGAGATCGGGGCGGACGTGCTGGTGCTCGTGTGCGGCGGCCTGCCCGACCGCGACCTGGCGGGCGCGCGGCAGATGGTCGCCGACGGCATCGCCGCCGTGATCCCGCAGGCGCGGGCGCGCGGCGTGCGGCTCGGCATCGAGCCGCTGCACCCGATGTTCGCCGCCGACCGCTCGGTGATCACCACGCTGGGCGAGGCCCGCGCGCTGGCCGCGCGCCTCGACTCCCCCGTCGTGGGCGTGATCGTCGACGCCTACCACGTGTGGTGGGACCCCGGGCTGCGCGACGAGATCGCGGCCGCCGCCCGCCACACCCTCGGCTTCCACGTCAGCGACTGGATCGTTCCGCTGCCCGACGTGCTCGACGGCCGCGGCATGATGGGCGACGGCGTCATCGACCTGCGCGGCATGCGCCGGCAGGTCGACGCCGCGGGCTACCGCGGCCCCATCGAGGTGGAGATCTTCAACCAGGCGCTGCGCGCCCGCCCGCTGGACGAGGTGCTGGCCACGATGGCGGCGCGTTACCGCGGGACCGTGATCGACGACGTTTGACGACGCGACCGTCAGCCCACCCGTGTCCGGTGCACGCGCAGGTGCGCCGCCAGGTCGACGCCCGTCTTGAGCAGCACGAACAGGGCCAGCGCGGCCGTCGCCCCGCCCGTCCCGAGCACCAGGAAGCCGCCCAGGACCAGCGTCACGTGCAGCACGACCACGCGTCCGTAGGGTTGGGACATCAGCTCGCGCGCCGTGCGCTCGAGGTCCTCGCCCTTCAGCACGACGTTGCCCACGAAGGACACGGCGTGGCTCGCGAGCAGGCCCATGGCGGCGAGCGTCAGGCCGCCCTGCAGCGCGACGCCCGCGATGCCGACGCCGCCGAAGAAGAAGCCGAACGGCAGGTCCATGGCCCCGAAGGCCCGGTCCGCCGGACCGCCGAACAGCGTCATCACGAACAACCCGTGCACCGACCAGAACGCGCCGTAGTGCAGCGTGAAGAAGCCCGCCGTGAACAGCCGCCCCAGCGCGGCGCCGGGACCCTTCCCGTCGCCGCGGGAGAGCAGGATCTTCAGCACGGCGAAGAGCCCGACGATGCCGTTCTCGAACCAGTACAGCGCCATGAGGTCGAACGTCGACCAGCCGAACCCGAGCACGCCGATGAGCGGCACGAGGTTGACGGCCACCAGCGAGGCGATCGCCCAGGGCGTGGAACCGCCGGCGGCCGCGTCGGCGGCCACGACCGCGGCGGGCAGCCGACGCCCGGCGCGGCCGATCAAAGGCCGGGCGCCGGGCGCGGGTGCGTCGTCTGCGGGCATGCCGAAGTGTAGCGCCGCGGGCGGCGCCGGGGTCACCGCTTCGTGATCCGGTACAGCACGTTCCCGACGTCGCCCGTCACGAAGATGGCGCCGGAGGCGTCGA
>CAZJUA010000073.1:0-1629 GCA_964549045.1 uncultured bacterium
GGCCCCCATGCACCACCACGACTGGCCCTCCGACGTCACCGTCTGGGTCAACGGCGTGCGCCTCGGCCACTGGACCAGCCCCGCGGACTTCGGCGGCCAGCGCGGCCTGCTCACCCCCGCCTGGTGGGACGCCCGCAACACCCAGTACGGCGTGCTCAAGGAGTGGCGCGTCACCGAGGACGGAAGCTTCGTCGACGGCCTGCGACTCTCCGACGTGACGATCGCCGATCTCGACCTGAGCGCCCATCCCTACGTGGAGGTGGCGATCGGGGTCGAAGCGGACGCGCGCCACGTGGGCGGGCTCAACCTCTTCGGCCGCGGCTTCGGCAACTACCCGCAGGACCTGGTGCTGCGGATGCGGTATCGGGTGGAGGGGGAGTAGACGTTCGGGACCTGGGTTCACGACGCCGCGTCACTGCGCGCAAGCCGACTTGGTCCGGGACTTGGTCGGCCTCATCGCGTACGGTGACCCCATGCGTGAGGTTGGCATCCACGAGGCCAAGACCCACTTCTCCAGGCTCCTGCGAGAGGTCGAGGCAGGGACCGCGGTCGTCATCCTGCGCGGCAGGAGGCCCGTCGCGTGGTTCGTGTCCGTGCGCGCACCTGAGCACCCGCACGCCGGCACAGCCTGGGTCCTCGGCGCCGATCGTGGTGCTCTCATGGTCCCGGATGACTTCGGCGCGCCAATCCCCGCATCGACGCTCGACGAGTTCGAGCCATGACGCCGCCACTCGGCGTGCGCTGGACGATCAAGGTCTCGCAGGAGGTCGACCGCAACCTCCGCGCCTACCTGGCCGAGCACGGCAGTCGCAAGGGCGACCTCTCGCGCTTCGTCGAAGAGGCCGTGGAGGAACGGCTCTACCGGCTCATGCTGGACGCCGTCCAGGAGAGGAACGCCGACCTCGGCGAGGCCGATGCGGCGGCCTTGGTCGACGGGGCGTTGCGCTGGTCACGCGCGGACCGCTGATCGATCGACCGCGCTCTAGACCTCAACACGCGCATACCACCATGTCGATGTTTCACAACACGCGTATTGTGGTAGCATCGATCGTGATCGACCCGCGCCAGACCCTCATCGGCCGCGACGCCGAACGCGCGCGCCTCGCTGCGCTGCTCGCGCACCCCGGCGCGTCGCTGGCGCTGGTGACCGGTCGCCGCCGCGTCGGCAAGACCTACCTCCTAGCCCGCGCGTGGCCCACCGAGTCGACGTTCCTGTTCACCGCGACCCGCACCACCCCAATGCAGAACCGCCGGCAACTCATCCTCGATCTGGCGACCTGGACGGGTGAGACCCTCGATCCGGACGACTACCGGAGCTGGAGGTCCGTCTTCGACCTCGTGTGGCGCACGCGCCCGGGGGTTCCGCTGGCCGTGGTCCTGGACGAGTTCCAGTACCTTGCCGTCGACGAGGCCGGCTTGGCCGAGGTGACCTCGGCACTCAACGCGACGCTCGAGCGCTCGCGGGTCGACCGGCCGCTGGTCGTCGCGCTGTCCGGCTCCGCCGTGTCGACGCTCGACGCGCTGGCGTCGGGCGGCGCGCCGCTCTACGGTCGCCTGGCGCTCCATCTCCGCCTCGAGCCGCTCGCCGTGCACCAACTCGCCGCCTTCACCCCCGAGTGGGTGCCGCGC
>CAZJUA010000074.1:0-16481 GCA_964549045.1 uncultured bacterium
GCTCCGCCTGCCCACCCCCGCCCCGCCCGGCCGGCCGTCCGCGACCGACCGCGACGAGGGCCGGTGAGGGGGTCCGCATGAAGAAGCATGGCCTCCTGCACGCCGAGCTCTCGCGGCTCGTCGCCGCGATGGGCCACCACGACCTGCTGGTGATCGGCGACGCGGGCCTGCCCGTGCCCAAGGGCGTGCCGGTGATCGACCTGGCGCTGCGCCCGGGCGTACCCGGGTTCGTGGAGACACTCGCGACGGTGCTCGGCGAACTCGTCGTCCAGGAGGGCGTCATCGACGTCGAGATGGCGACCGTGTCGCCCGCGATGCGGGCATCGTTCGACGCCGCCTGGCCCGCCGGGCTGCCGCTGCGCGAGGTCCCGCACCCCGAACTGCTCGAGATCACCGCCGGCGCGACCGCGATCGTCCGCACCGGCGAGTTCACGCCCTACGCCAACGTCGTGCTGGTGGCCGGCGTGCCGTTCTGACCCCGTAGACGGCGGCGCCCGCTACGGACAGGAGCCGGCGGCGCCGGCTACGGACGCCGGCTACGGACGGGGGCCGGCGGCGGCGCCCGCCGACCTCAACCCCCGCGCGCCGCCCGCCACACGGCGACGGTCTCGTCCACCAGCGCCGGCTCGCCCGCGAAGGCCGCCAGCCCCGGCGCGTGGACCCAGTCGTCGGGCGCGTCGCCGAACACGACCAAGCCACCCGCCTCGCGCACCAGGCAGACGCCGGCGGCCACGTCCCAGGCCTTGAGGTCGAACTGCCAGAAGAGGTCGGTGCGGCCGCTCACGAAGTGGCAGAAGTCGCGGCAGCAGGCGCCGCTCTCGCGCACGCCGGCCGCCCGCCGCACGATCTCGTAGAACACCGCCTGATCGACGGGCGAGCGCGCCGAGGTGGACGTGAAGTTGGTGCCGACCAGCGCCTGCTCGAGGGGCCTCGGCTCCGGGCGCCGCAGCCGCGCGTCGTCGCGCCAGGCCCCCTCGCCGCGGACGGCCCAGTACACCGCGTCGTCGACCGAGTCCCAGATGACGCCGAGCACGCTGTCGCCGTCCACCACCAGGCCGATCGAGACGCAGAAGCCCGGGTAGCCGCGCACGAAGTTGTGGGTGCCGTCGATCGGGTCGATCACCCAGGTGGGCGCGCCCGGCACCGACGCGTCGAGCCCCTCCTCGCCCACGAAGCCGACGCCGGGCGCCACCTCGCCCAGCGCGGCCACCAGCCGCCGCTGCACCTCCGCGTCGGCGAAGGTGACGACGTCGCCGGGGCTCGTCTTGTGGCTGACGCCCAGGTCGCCGTCGCCGGCGCGGGCCCGCTCGGCGAAGCCGCGGGCCCAGCGGCCGAGCTCGCGGGCGTGCTGGGCGGCGACGTCCTTGAGAGCGAGGAGGCGGTCGCGATCGAAGGCGGCGGGCGGATCCTGGAGTGCGTTCACGGGTCGATGCTACGACGACGCCGGGGCGGCCCGGAGGCCGCCCCGCGAGCGACGACGCGACGGGCGCGGTCGACCGCTCAGTGGGCCGTCCAGCCGCCGTCGACCGGGAGGACGACGCCGTTGACGCCCTTCGCCTCGTCGGAGGCGAGGAAGAGCGCCACACGCGCGATGTCCATCGACTCCAGGTTCGTGGCGAGGCCGTGCCACTTGCCGTAGTGACCCAGCGCCTCCATGTCGGCCTTGCTCATGTCGGCGTCAGACATGATCGCGGTATCGCCGACGGCGCCGATGGCGATGGCGTTGCAGCGGATGCCGGCGGGCCCGTAGGCGATGGCCGTGTTGCGGGTGATGCCGATGATGGCGTGCTTCGAGGCCGTGTAGACGACGCCCGCGGCGGCGCCGCCGACGCCGGCGGCCGAGGCGGAGTTGACGATCACGCCGCCGCCGTGCTCCTTCATGAAGCGCACCGCGGCACGCGAGGTCGCGAGCGGCCCGTACACGTTGACGCCCATCACGCGCTCGTAGGTCTCGTCCTTGAAGTTGGCGACGCCCTCGAACAGGTCCATGATGCCCGCGTTGTTGACCAGCACGTCGATCTTGCCGTAGGTGTCGATGGCGGTCTGGATGAGGGCCTCGGCGTCCTCGGCCTTGGCGACGTTGCCGACGACGCCGGTGACCTCGCCATCCAGCTCCCGGATCTCGTGGACGACGGCCTCGAGCCGATCGCTGGCGATCTCGCCCAGCACGACCTTGGCGCCCTCCTGGGCGAACAGGTGCGCGATGGCGCGACCCATGCCCGCGCCGGCGCCGGTGACGACGGCGACCTTGCCTGCAAGTCTCATGCGAACCTCCGGCCGCAGGATGTCCGGGACCTGCGGGGCGTGACCGGCCCGCGATCCCGACGATGGTGCGGCGTGGAGGCATCGTAAGGCCGGATCATGAGCCGAACGTCGCCGACGTGACCGCGGCGACCGACCTCAGCGTGCCACGCCCGCCACGCCGTCGTCGCCGGCCCCGAACGCGGGCGACGACTCCGTCACCACGGCCGTCGGCGCGGCGCCGGCGTCCAGCGCGGCGCGCGGGCTGCCCGCCCAGTGGGCGGTGAGCAGCAGCGAGATCGTCAGCAGCGCCACGACCGCGACGTAGCGGACGACGACGGTGGGGTCACGCAGGGAGATCGTGTCGACGTAGGCTCGCTCGACGGTTCCGGTTCGCATCATCGCCATGCCTCCTGTGGGGGTCGTGCGCCCGTCCTCGCGGGCGCCGTGGAACCGAGCTTGCCCGAGGCCCCCTGTCCGAGCCCTGTCCGGCCCAGGCCGCCGCGCCGGTCGGTGCCCACGCGCGGTCCGGGCCCACGTGCCGTCCGGCGCTCCCGTACACTCGGTGCCATGCGCTTGCAGACGCTGGGTGGCCTGCGCCTCGAGGGCGGGCACCTGCGCCGCCCCAAGGCCCTCCTGCTGCTGGCCTACCTCGCCGTCGAGGGGCGGCAGGCGCGCGGGCATCTCGCCGAGCTCTTCTGGCCCGAGGCGACCGATCGGCGCAACCGGCTGTCGGTGACGCTCCGGCGCCTGCGCCACGAAGCGCCCGGCGCCATCGACGCCGACGACGAGCAGGTGGCCGCGACGTTGGCGTGCGACGCCGGCGAGTTGCACGAGGCGCTCGCCCGCAACGATGTGGTGGCCGCGACGGCGATCTACCGCGGCGCGTTCCTCGTCGGGCTCGAGCTGCCGCTGGGCGTCGAGCTCGAGGACTGGGTCTACGCGACGCGCGAGCACCTCGCCGACCGCCTGCGCGACGCGCTGCTGCGCCAGGCGGGCGCCAGCGCCGCGCACGGCGACTTCGAGCGCGCCGCCCTGCACGCCGAACGCGCGGCGAGTCTGGCGGGCGCGACCGTGCCCGAACCCGATGCCATGGGCCCGCTGGCCGACCTGCTGGCCGCCGGCGAGCGCGACCGCAGCGAGGCACTTCGGCGGCTCGCGTCGTGGGACGGCGTGGAGGTGGCGCCGGCGCCCGTGACCGAGGCTCGGCACCGACTCCGTCCGACCGCGCCCGCGACGACCGCCTTCCACGACCTGCCCGACGACGCGACGCCGTTCATCGGCCGCGATCGCGAGCTCGCCGGCATCGCGGACCTGTTCGACCGCACGGGGGCCCGCCTGGTCACGATCCACGGCCACGGCGGCAGTGGCAAGACGCGCCTGGGAACCGAGGTGGCCCGTGCCCGCGCGCGCACCGCCGGCGTCGACGCCGTGCACGCGGTGCCCTTGCTGGCGGCGACCTCCAACGCGGACGTGACCACGGCCATCGCCGCGGCCATCGGGATGCCGCCGCTGCCCGGGGTGCCGGCGCTCGAGCGCGTCGTGGCGGGCCTGCTCGATCGACGCGTCGTGCTGCTCCTCGACGAGACCGAACACCTGAGCGACGTCGCCGACGTCGTGGCGGCGTTGCTCGCGGCCTGCCCCGACCTGCGCCTCATCGTGACGTCGCGCCGCAGGCTGGATTTGGAGCAGGAGTACGTGTGGCAGCTCGGCGGCCTCGCCCTGCCGGGCCATGACGATCGCGGCGAGGGGGACGCGGCCAACTCGGACGCCGTGCGCCTGTTCCTCCAGCGCGCCCGCCGGGCCCGCGCCGACCTCGACATCGGGCCGGCGGAGCTGCCCGAGGTGGCGCGCATCTGCCGGCAGGTGGAGGGCTCGCCCCTGGCCATCGAACTGGCGGCGGTGTGGCTGCGATCGATGACGCTGCACGACGTCGCGCTGGCGATCGCGGCGTCGCTCGACGCGCTGCAGACCCCGTCGCGCAACGTCGCCGAGGGCCACCGCACGATGCGCGCCGTCTTCGACCGCTCGTGGGAACTGCACGACGACGCCCAGCGGGCGGCGCTGACGCGCCTGGCCGTCTTCCGCGGCGGCTTCACGGCGGAGGCCGCCGCGGCCGTCGCCGACGCCGACGGGCCGATGCTGGACCGCCTGCTGGCCTCCGCCATGCTCGAACGCGTCGACGAGGACCGCTACCGTCAGCACACGCTGCTGGCCCAGTACGCCCGGGAGCGGCTCGCCGCGGATCCCGCCACGGCGGCGGACGCCGAGCGGCGGCAGGGGGCGGCGATGGCCCGCCTCGCCGGCAAGGTGGGCCCGCGACTCACTTCGTCCGGCCAGACCGGCGGCCTCGACCTGCTCGACGCCGATCTCGGCAACCTGCGGGCGGCCCTGGCGTACGCCGTGCGGCGTTCGCCCGCGGAAGGGGTGCGGCTGGCCTACGCCATCGAGCGCTTCTGGGCCGTCCGCGGCCACCGACTCGAGCTGGGCGAGGCGATGGAGCGTCTGCTGGCCACCCCCGAACTCGGCGCAGCGATCGTCGAGCGCGCCCAGGCGTTGATCCTACTCGCCCACGCGCGCGACGCCCCCGACGAGGGCGCCCCCCTGGTCACCGAGGGCCTGGCGATCGCCGGGGCCCTCGGTGACGAGGCGCTGGTCGCCGAGCTGCTGCTGCGCGGGGCGATCTACGACCAGCGCCGCGAGGCCTACGCGGCGGCCAGGCGGGCGCTCGAGGACGCGCTCGAGCGGTTCCGCGCCCTCGGCGATCGGCGGGGCGAGGCCGCGGCCCTCAACGGCCTGGGCACCACCGCGTACCTGCGGGGCAACTTCGCCGAAGCGGAGCACCGGTACCGGGCCAGCCTCGAGCTGGAGACCGAGTTGGGCAACGTCTGGGGCATCGCCTCGCGCAGCTACAACCTCGGGCTGATCGCCAAGCGCCGCGGCGACCTGGCCACTGCCACGGCGCTACAGCGCCAGGCCCTGCCGTACCACCACGAACTCCGAGACCGCACGGCGTGCATCCACGCGATCGAGGCCTTGGCCTGCATCGCCAGCGTCGGCGGGCGCCCCGAGCGGGCCGCCCGGCTGTGGGGCGCCGTCGAGGCCGAGCGCCTGCGGCGGTCGCTCCGGCGCCTGCCCGATGCGCACGCGAACTTCCTCGCCGACGTCGCCGAGGCGCGCGCGCAGGTCGACGACGCGCGCTTCGCCGCGGCCTGGGCGCGCGGCCGGCGCGAGGGCTTCGATGCCGTCCTGGCGCAGGAACTGCGGCTGGCCCAACGCTCCTGACGGGCACCGCTTCGGGCTCACCCCGCGCGCGGCCGATGCGCCGCGCCGCGCCCGTCCGACCCGCGCCGCGGGACGCTCACCCCTGGCCCACCCCCGACCGGCGCACGTAGCCTCTCGCGAGGGGGGGTTTCGTGCGGGGACTTCTCGTGATCGTGCTCTTGCTCGGTGCGTGCGTCGCGGCCTTCGCGGTCGGGGTGCGGATGGTCCCCGGCCCACTGCCGCCGTTCGCGAACGGCGAGCCCGAGCTGGAGACGGTCCCCCTGCCGGTCGACCTGCCGGCGCCCGTCGATCGCTGGTACCGCGAGCTGTACGGCGAGCGGGTGCCTGTGATCCCCTCCGCGGTCATCAGCGGCCGCGCCACGCTGAGGCTGATGGGCCTGACCTTCAACGGGCGCTTCCGCTTCATCCACGACGCGGGGACCGCCTACCGGCATTACCTCGACGCGACCCTCTTCGGCGTTCCGCTCATGCGCGTGAACGAGTGGTTCACGGGCGGCCGCGCGCGGCTCGAGCTCCCGTTCGGCGTCACCGAGGGCGAACCGAAGGTCGATCAGGCGGCCAACCTCGGCCTGTGGGCCGAGTCGATCTGGCTGCCCTCCGTGTTCGTCACCGACCCGCGCGTCCGCTGGGAGGCCATCGACGACGAGACCGCCCTGCTGATCGTGCCGGGCGAGACCGCCGAGGAGCAGTTCGTGGTCCGCTTCGACCCGGCGTCGGGCCGGCCCACCCTGTTCGAGGCCATGCGCTACCGCGAGGCCGACGACGAGGCGAAGACGCTGTGGCTCAGCCGCGCCGTCGCCTGGGGCGAGATCGGCGGACGAACGGTCCTGACGGAGGGCGACCTCACCTGGTTCGGCGACGACCTCCCGTGGGCCGTGTTCCGCGTCGAGGAGGTCCTGTACGGCGTCGACGTGAGCGAGGCGATCGTGGGCCGGGGGCCCTGAGGGGCGGGGCGGCGCCCGACGCGTCGCAGGTGATGTCGCCCATCTTCTGGTCTCTTGCCTATCGTCCCTTGGTTGTGACCGAGTTCGTTGTGAGCCCGGGAAGCGGCACCGGCACGATGTAGGATGATGTACGTGATCCGGAAGCAGCTCTACATCGAACCCCATCAGGAGGAGGCGCTCAAGCGGCGTTCGCGCGAGTTGGGCGTGTCCGAGGCCGAACTGGTTCGGCGAGCGCTCGATGCCGCGCTCACAGGCGACCCCGCCGCACTGCTCCATCCGGGTCGGACGCACGCGGCGGCACGGCTGGTCGCGACGCTGGACGCCATCGCACGAACCGGTACGCTCGCGCCCGAGGCCTACGACCGCGAGGACCTCTACGCCGAACGGATGTCCGCCCTGGATCGTGGCGAGTCGTGAAGACCCTGATCGACACGAACGTTCTCGTGTACGCGATCGATCCCGCGGAGGGCGAGCGCCGAGCGCGGGCCACGGCGTGGCTGGAGGCCCTGGCGAACTCGCGATTGGGGGTCCTCTCAACCCAGGCACTGTCGGAGCTCGCCAACGTCGGTCTCCGGCGCCGGCGGCCCCACCTCGGCGCGGGGGAACTGGCGACACTGATGGATGCCCTGCGTGACGCCTACGAGGTCCTCCCGGTCACGCCCGCGATCGTGCGAGAAGCGCTGCGCGGCGTGGGCGACCACGGGCTGTCGTGGTTCGACGCCCAGATGTGGGCTGCCGCGCACCTCCACCAGGTGCCGTTCCTCCTCAGCGAGGACATGGCTGCGGGTGCCACCTACGATGGCGTCACGATCGTCGACCCGTTCGAAACGCCGCCAGGATAGACCGGCACGCCTCGCGCGACGGGCGGCACGTACACGACGGCGGACGACGCATCGTGTTTCTCCGATACACTGCTCCGTGTTTACCGGCGCGGCCCCCTTGGGCCCACCGGCGAGAAGGAGCCCCCATGCCCCATCCCGGCCAGGACGCCCCGTTCCTCTTCCACCCCGACCTCGCCGCCCTCGTCGGCGAGATCCAGCCCGACGCCATCGTGTCGCGCCAGGTGCATGCCGACGACCTCGTCAAGGTCACCCTGTTCGGCTTCGCCGCTGGCCAGGAGCTGAGCGAGCACACGGCCAGCAATCCCGCGATCCTGCAGGTGCTGGCCGGCGAGGGCACCTTCGGCCTGGGCGAGGATCAGTTCGACGTCGGCCCGGGCAGCTTCGCGCACATGGCGCCGAACCTGCCGCACACCGTCACCGCCCGCACGCCGCTGGTGCTGCTGCTGACGATGATCAAGGTGACCGCCCCCGCGTGAGCCGCTGGGAGGTCGCGCCCCAAGCTCCCGCGGCTCAGCGCAGGATCGCCAGGAACACCCCGGCCGCGACGGCCGAGCCGATGACGCCGGCGACGTTCGGCCCCATCGCCGCCATCAGCGGGTTGACGCGGCCCTGGGTCTGCTCGGAGACGAACTTCTGCACCACCCGCGCCGACATCGGCACGGCCGAGACGCCGGCCGCCCCGATGCACGGGTTGATGCGCCGCTCGGCCGGCAGGATGACGTTGAGCAGCTTCGCGAGCAGGATGCCGCCCGCGGTGCTGAAGGAGAAGGCGACGGCGCCGAGGACGATGATGAAGAGCGTCTGCGGGCGCAGGAAGGTCACGCCGCTCATCGTGGCCCCGACGACCAGGCCGAGCAGGATCGTGACGATGTTGATGAGCGGCCCCGACGCGGTTTTCGACAGCCGGTCGGTGACGCCCGACTCCTTGAGCAGGTTCCCGAACATGAGCATGCCGATGAGCGGCGCGGCCGGCGGCACCGCCAGCGACACCAGCACGGTGATGACGATCGGGAACAGGATGACCGCCGCGCGCGACACCGCCCGCTCCTGGGCCATCGGGATCGCCCGCTCCGCGCGGGTGGTCATGAGCCGCAGGATGGGCGGCTGGATCACGGGCACCAGCGCCATGTAGGTGTACGCCGCGACGGCCACGGCCCCCAGCAGGTGCGGTGCCAGGATGGCCGTGAGGAAGATCGAGGTCGGGCCGTCGGCGCCGCCGATGATGCCGATGGAGGCGGCCTCGCGGGCGCTGAAGCCGAAGAGGTAGTGCGCGCCGAGCGCCGCGACGAAGATGCCCAGCTGCGCCGCCGCGCCCAGGATGAGCGTGAGCGGCCGCGCCAGCAGCGGCCGGAAGTCGGTCAGCGCCCCGACGCCGAGGAAGATCAGCGGCGGCAGCAGCTCGGTGCTGATGCCGGCGCTGTAGATGAGCTGCAGCAGCGGCAGCTTGCCGCCCTCGGCCGCGTAGGTGCTGGAGGCGGCGAGATCCGCGAAGGGGAGGTTCGCGAGGATGGCGCCGAAGCCGATCGGCACCAGCAGCAGCGGCTCGTAGTTGCGGGTGACCGCCAGGTAGATGAGGACGCCGGCGACGGCGAACATGACGAGGTTCTCCCACGTCAGGCCCGCGAAGCCGCTCCCCTGCAGCAGGGTGCCCCAGCCCGCCACGTCAGCCCTCGATCGACAGGATCGGCTTGCCGGCGCCGACCTCGTCGCCCAGGCGCGCGTGCACCTTGGCGATCCGGCCCGCCACCGGCGCGCGGACGTCGTGCTCGGCCTTCATCGCCTCGACCGCGGCCACCACCTGGCCGGCCGTGACGGCGTCTCCCTCCTTCACCTTCAGGCCGACGAGCTCGACGGTGCCGCTGAAGGGGGAGTAGACCGGGGTCAGCGCAGGCTCCACGTAGGGCGCGGCGGGGTCCACCTGCTTCTGCGCCTCGACGGGGCGCGCGGGCGCCGCGGTCGCCGCGTCGTCGGCGCCGCCCGGCGGCTCGACGGTGACGCGGAACTTGCGGGCGCGTCCGCCCTCCTCCACCGTGACGGTGGTGGTGACGGGGCCGTTCCAGGCCGCGGCCGGGGGTGCGCCGGCCGGGGCGGCCGCCGGGGCGGTTGCCGCCGCCGCGCCAGGCGCCGCCGGCTCGGCGGCCACCTTCTTGAGCGGCAGGTTGACGCGGGCGCGGCCGCTCAGGAAGCGGATGCCCTCGTTGAGCTCCATGTTCTTGCCCGGCACGATCGCCGAGGCGACCAGGAAGACGTTCTCCTCCGTGACCGGCAGGCCCCGCTCGCGCAGGGCGGCCTCGGCGGGCGTCAGGCTGTCGGGCGCCTTCTCGAGCGGGTCGCCGTCGAAGGGCTCGAGCCCCAGCTGCTCCGCCGCGGCCTTGACGACGTCGGGGTCGGGCGCCTCCGGCGGCTTGCCGAAGTAGCCGAGCACCGAGCGCCCGTAGCCGGGATCGATCTTCTTCCAGCGGCCGTGCAGCACGTTGGCGAACGCCTGCAGCCAGTACTGCTGGCTGCCCGGCGTGACGCTGGTCCACGCGCCGCCGGCCTTGACGACGACGGGGAACTCGGCCAGCACGTCGCCGTAGCGGTCGAGGATGCCGGCCGCCGCCATCATGTGGACGTTGGGGCCGATCGCGCCGCCCGGCATGGGGAAGTTGACGACGCGCGCGTCGGCCGCGAGCGTGATGGGGTTGAACTCGTAGTCGGCGAGGCCCTCGGTGAGGAGCGCCTCGATCTCCTCCATCTTGGAGACGTCGAGGTCGAGCTCGAAGCCGGTGCCCTTGAGGGCGTGCCACATCGAGCGCACGTCGGGCTGCGAGGTGCCCGAGGCCAGCGGCCGCACGGAGAGGTCGATGCCGTCGACGCCGCCCTCGAGGCCGGCCATGTAGCAGGCGACGGCCATCGACGCGGTGTCGTGGGTGTGCTGCCACAGCGGGATCTCGGGCGGCAGGATGCGCTTGAGGCCCTTGGCGGTCTCGAAGCAGGTGGTCGGGTCGGTGGTGCCCGACGCGTCCTTCATGCACACGCTGTCGATCCGTACGCCCGAGTCGAGGGCACGCCGCACCACGTCGACGTAGAACGCCGCCGTGTGCACCTTCTCCGACGCGTACGGCAGGCCCATCAGCGACACGCACAGCTGGTGGTGCATGCCCGCGTCGATGATCGGCTTGGCCGTCTTCACCAGGTTGTCGACGTCGTTCATGAAGTCGAAGTTGCGGTCGACCGTGGTGCCGTGCCGCTGCATCAGCTTCGCCTGCAGCGCGAGCGCCTCCATGCCCTGGCTGGTCAGCGTGACGCCGGAGACCGAGCGCGTGAGGATCTGCAGGTCGACGCCCTCGCCCACCGCCGCGCGCATGCGGTCCATGGAGGCGAACGGGTCCTCGCCGGCGTAGAAGAACGGCGCCTGGTAGCGGGCGCCGCCGCCGAACTCGAAGTGGCGGATGCCGGCCGCCACCGACGCCTCCAGCGCCGGGATGACGTCGTCGGTGCGGACCTTGCCGCCGAAGACGCTCTGCAGCCCGTCGCGGAAGGCGGTGAGCATGACGCGGACCTGCTTGCCGTTCTTGGCGTGGATCATCGGTGACCTCTCAACGGGCTTCCTCCCCGCGCTCGGCCGGGCCGGGCAACGCGGACACGTGGGTGATGCGGCCCCCGGGCAGCAGGCGCTGCACGGCGGCGTGAAGGGCGGCCAGCGTGGGGGCATCGGCGTCGCCCGCCGCCGGCGGCGCGCTCTGCGCGACCACGGTGGCGGCCGCGGGGGGCGGCGGGGCGGGGAACGCGACGGTCAACAGCCAGATCGCCGCTGCGAGGATTCCCAGCAGCAGCATCACGGCGGTGAAGGCGCTGATCGACAGCATCCAGAGCGCAGGCTGATCCAAGGCTCGCCTCCCGGGTCGCACGTCCGCATCGGGACCGGCGCGACCGCGGGGGCAGCCGCACCCGTCGGGGCGGGTGAACGTGCCCGCCAGCTTACGTCCTGGAGGGCCCTCGGCCAAGGGGCGGCCGCCCCGCCGAGGGGCGCCCGACGCGCCCCGGCGCGGACCCCGAGTTGCCGGCCATCACGCGGGCTCTTCGAGCGTCATCCTCCCGTGTCGCACCGGCGCGTCCGCGCCCTCGAGCTCGAGCGCGAGGTCGTCGCGCAGCGCGCGCACCACCCCCCGCGCCAGTGGCCGCACGTCCGCGTCCGCCCCCTCGTCCACCGGCCAGATCGTCACGGTGCGGCCCAGGAAGGTCGCACGGGCGCGGTACTCGGCCACCAGGGTGGCGCCGCCGCCGGCGGCCAGCAGCGCGCGCCCGCGGTCCAGCTCGGCCAGCAGCGGCGGCAGCAGCCGGGCCCAGGCGTCGTCGCCGGCGAACGCGTCGTCGGCGTCCGCCAGGCAGCCGGGCCGCGGCACCCTCGGCGCCGTTGGCAGCGCGGGCGCGTGCGCCACGTTGACGCCGATGCCGAGCACCGCGTGCCGCAGCCGGCCGCGGTGGAGCTGGGTGGCGGTGAGCACGCCGGCCACCTTGCGCCCGCTCAGCACGAGGTCGTTGACCCACTTCGTGCCGGGGCGAACGCGCCCGCCGCTGGCGCTCTCGATCGCCCGCGCCGTGGCCACCGCCGGCAGGACCGTCAGGCCGACCTGGTGTCCGCCGGCGTCGAGGTCGAGCGAGAAGTGCACGCTGAGGTGCAGGTTGCCGCGCAGCGCCGCCCACGCGCGGCCACGCTGGCCCTGGAAGCGCGAGCCGGTGAGCGCCAGGCACGCCAGCCCGTCCGGCAGCGAGCCGCCGGCGGCCAGGATCTCGTTCATCAGCGCGTACTGGGAGCGGGGGGCCTCGTCGCGCAGCAGCACGATGCGGTCGCGGAAGGCTCCGCCGCCGGCGACGAACGCCGGCCCCGCGCCGACGAAGCCGCGCCAGACGCCGGCCGCCTCGGGCCCAAGGTCGGCCGCCGCGATCTCCTGCAGGCGGTCGCCGGGGGCGAGCGGGGGGCGGGCGGCGGCGGGGGCGTCGGTCAGCAGGGGCATCGGCGGTGCACTCCTCGGTAGGCTGGTCGTCGGGCGCCTGGGCGGGCGACGCTCCCAGCCTGCCACGCCGGCGCCGCCCCGTCATGTGGCCCATCGACCCCGCCACCCCCACCACCGACGTCGCGCGCGGGCTACTCGGCGCCGTGGTCCACCGCCGGCTCGACGACGGCACGCTCCTCAGCGGCCGCATCGTCGAGACCGAGGCGTACCTCGGCCTCGAGGACGCCGCCTGCCACAGCTTCCACGGCCGCCGCACGCCGCGGGTGGCGTCGATGTACCTGAACGCGGGCCACGCCTACGTCTACCGGATCTACGGCCTGCACCTCTGCCTCAACGTCGTCACCGGCGACACGGCGCGGCCCGAGGCGGTGCTCGTGCGGGCGTTGGCGCCGCTGGCCGGGGCGGCGCGCATGCGCGCGCTGCGGGGCCGCGCCGACGACGACGCGCGCCTCTGCGCCGGCCCGGCCCGCCTCACGCAGGCGCTGGCGATCGGCGTCGAGCTCGACGGGCACCGGCTCGACGCGCCGCCCCTGTGGCTGGCGCCGGGCGCGCCGGTGGGCGACGCCGAGGTCGAGGTGGGGCCGCGCGTGGGGCTCTCGGAGCGGGTCACGTCGCGCGACTTGCCGCTGCGCTTCTGGCTGCGGGGGGATCCGAGCGTGTCGCGCGGCGCCTTGGGGCCACGCATGTCGCGCGGCACGAGGGCGCCGCGCGGGTCGCGCGGGCCGGCGCGTTAGGCGCTCGCCGAGACCGGCTCGAGCGCGGGCTCGTCGGGCTCCGCGACGCTGCACAGCACCACCCGGTTGCCGCCCGCGCCCTTCGCCTGGTACTGGGCGTGGTCGGCGCGCATGAGCAGGTCGCCGAGCTCACGCAGCGCGGCCGCCGGGAGGCTGCAGCCGCCGACGCTGGCGCTGACGCGAACGCCGTGGTTGCCGATGGGCACGGCGAGCTCGGCGATCGCCGCGCGGACCCGCTCGGCCACGTACGCGACGTCGTCCATGGTCGATTCCGGCAGGACGACGGCGAACTCCTCGCCGCCGATGCGGCCGATCATGTCGCTGCTCCGCACCTGCCCCTCCACCGCCTTCGCCACCGCGCGCAGGACGGCGTCGCCGGCGTGGTGACCGTGGGTGTCGTTGATGTCCTTGAAGCGGTCGAGGTCGAAGACGATCATGCCCAGCGCCCGGCCGTGCCGGCGCGCGCGGGCGACCTCGCGCTCGGCGAGGTCGAGGAAGTGCCGCCGGTTGGGGATCGCGGTGAGCTCGTCGGTGGTCGCCAGCGTCCGCAGCAGCTCCTCCATGCGGGCGTAGCGGGTGATGTCGCGCAACACCATCACGTGGCCGATGGCGTCCCGGCCCCGCGCGCCGAGCGGCTGGGCGCGGACGCTGTAAGTGCGGTCGCCGCGCCTCAGTTCCGGCGGTTCGTCGCGCAGCGTGCCGTACATCATCTCCTCCTGGGTCGGCAGCTCGCTCTGCACGACGTGGACGAGATCGGCGAGTTCCGGGTAGCGATCGGCCAAGACGCCGCCGTCGCCGCCGTGACTCTCCGATAGCGGGCCGAGCAGCCGCAGCGCGGCGACGTTCTGGTCGAGCACGCGGCCCTCGTCGTCGAGCACGAGCGCAGCGTCGCCCAGCTGCTCGAAGACCAGGTCCCGCGCGACGGGCGCGAGCTCGGCCAGGCCCTGCCGCATCACGCCCAGGTAGAACAGTGCGATCGCGACGACCAGCACGAAGGGCATGATGTCGATCCCCCACGGCAGCACGCCCGAGACGTTGACGAGGTTGCCGAGCCAGGGGATCAGCGACGCGAAGAACAGCAACCGCACCTGCGCCCGATGGTGCGCGCCGGCGGCGCGCCAGGCGCGCAGGAACACCGCGTTGGCCACCAGGATCGCCAGGGCCGTATAGGCCTGGAAGCCCCAGTACCACGGCCCGCGGTCGAAGGCGGCCATCGGGAAGGGGCCGGACGTGTCGAAGCGCGGTCGGGCATGGAAGAGGTCGTGCAGGGGGTTGGTGGCGACGACGAGGAAGGTGGCGATCGAGACTGCGGCGGCCACCCAGCGCCACCAGCGGCCGCGCAGCCAGCCCTGCCGGTCGTAGTCGGCCGCCAGCCACAGGATGAGCGTCGGGAAGGCGGCGATGCCCAGGTACTCGATCGTGACGGCGAAGTGGAGCCACGCGACGCGATCGCCGCTGATCTCGAGGGCGTAGCCGAAGGCGTACAGCGCTGCCGCCCAGGCGGCGAGCCACAGCGCCGGTCGGCGTGCGAGCTGGCCGCGGCGCCACACCTGGGCCCACACGCTCAACGCGCCGAGGCCTACGGCCCACAGCAGCACGATCAGCGTCAACTGCAGCGTCATCGGACGTCACCTTAGCGTGGCGACACGCCCCCACCGACGCGATTTCCTCACGCGACGGCGGTTGCGAGCGCCAGCTTCCGCCTCGGCGGCGGGCGGGACGTGGACGGGATCCATGCGCCTAGCGTGCAGCCCGCCGGCTTACGCAACCCTCACAGGGCGCGCCGCCTCACTGCGGCCGCGCGAAGACCAGCGTCCAGAAGCGACCGGCCTCGCCGGCGCCGAGGTCCGTGAAGCCCGCGCCCATGAGGTTGGCACAGTGGCCGTCGCTGCCGAGCCAGCCCGCCACCACCGCCCCCGCCGTCGGGTAGCCGTAGGCGACGTTCTCGCCGGCCGTCGCATAGGCGTAACCTTGGCGATCGATCCGCTGGTTGAAGGTGCTGCCGTCCGAGCCGGTGTGGGACATCGTGCCGGTGGCGAGCATGTCCTCGCTGTGCAGCTGCGCGGTCCTGGTGAGGCGCGGCTCGAGCGCGAGCGGCGGGGCGGCGTCGAACCACCCGCGCGCGCCGCAGTTGCGGCCGGTCGCGCGCGCGTCGTTGACGAGCTCGTGCAGCTCGATCGCGGTCTCGTCGACCACCAGGTTCGGCCACGCACCGCCCAACCCGCCGCCGCACGCCGTCAGGACGGCGAGGGCGAGGCACGCGGTGACGAGGCGGGGCAGGAGCTTCCGGCGCATGGCGTCAGGTTAGGGCCCGCGCGCGGCGGCGGCCGTGAACTACGCTGCGTCTGGGCCGGGCGCCGGCCGCGACCTACGCCGCGCCGTACCCCTGCAGGTAGCCGCGCGCCTGCAGCGAGAACATCGCGGCGTAGGTGCCGCCGAGCGCCATCAGCGCGTCGTGGTCGCCCGATTCCGTGATCATGCCACCGTCGAGCACGACGATGCGGTCCGCCAGGCGCACGGTGCTGAAACGGTGGCTGATGATGACCGTGATGCGGCCCTGTGCCTGCGCGCGCAGCTGCTCGATCACCTCGAACTCGGCGTTGGCGTCGAGGGCGGCGGTGGGTTCGTCGAACACGAGGACGCTGCCGCCGCGGTAGTAGAGCCGGGCGAGCGCCAACCGCTGCCACTGCCCGCCCGACAGCTGCTGGCCGCCGGCGAAGGCGCGCCCCAGCATCTGCTCGAAGCCGCCGGGGAGCGCGTCGATCACGCCGCTGGCGCCGGCCCGGTCGGCGGCGTCGCGCAACGGTCCCGCCTCGCCCTCGCCTCCCCCGCCGCGCCCCACCGCGACGTTCTCGCGGACCGTCATCTGGTACTGGCCGAAGTCCTGGAAGATGCCGCTGATCTCGCGCTGCACGCTGCGCGGGCTGAAGCGGCGGGCGTCGTGGCCATTGAGCAGGATGCGGCCAGAGGTCGGCTCGTACAGCCGCGTGAGGAGCTTGACCAGCGTCGTCTTGCCGGCGCCGTTCTCGCCCACCAGCGCCAGCGACTCGCCGCGCAAGACACTGAAGGTGACGCCGCGCAGCACGTCGCGGTCGGTGAGCGGGTAGCGGAAGCTCACGTCCTGGAAGTCGATGCGTTCGATCGGCCCGGTCCACGGCTCGCCCGCGTCGAGGTCGCGCGCCGGCAGCTCGAGGAAGTCGAACAGGTTGCGCATGTACAGCAGGTTCTGCTGGACGCCGGTCACGCCCTGCAGCAGCGTGGAGAACTGCCGCTGCAACGCGCCGATGCCCTGCACGAAGAGGCCGAAGTCGCCCACCGTGAGCGCGCCCTGCGCGGCCCGCCGCAGCACGGCGAGCGTGGCGATGGCGATGAGACCGGTCGACGCCAGCGACGCCGCCAGGCCCCAGCCGCTGCGGCGGCGGATGAGCGCCACGA
>CAZJUA010000075.1:0-12819 GCA_964549045.1 uncultured bacterium
CCCCACCCGCGCCGTAGACTGGCGGTATGGATCTCATCGAGGGCCGCTACCTGACCGACGTCTGGCACGACACCGACTCCACCTTCGACGTGACCGAACCGGCCACCGGGACCGTCCTCGGACGGGCCGCCGCCTGCGGCGAGGACGAGGCGCGGGCCGCGATCGACATCGCCTGGGACGCGTTCACGTCGTGGCGTTCGACCACCCCGTTCGAGCGGGCCAAGGTGCTGCGCCGCTGGTTCGAGGGGATCATGGCGCACCAGGACGAGCTCGGTCGCCTCATGGCGCGCGAGATGGGCAAGCCGCTGCGTGAGGGGCGCGGCGAGGCCGCGTACGCAGCCAGCTTCGTGGAGTGGTACGCCGAGGAGGGCAAGCGCGTCTACGGCACCTGGATCCCCAGCCACGCGCCCCACAAGCGCCTGATGTCGATCCGCCAGCCGGTGGGGCCGAGCTACGCGGTGACGCCATGGAACTTCCCGGCGGCGATGCTCACCCGCAAGGCCGCCCCGGCCCTGGCCGCCGGCTGCACGATGATCGTGAAGCCGGCCAAGCAGACGCCCTTCACCGCCCTGCGGCTGGCCGAGCTGTGGGTCGAGGCGGGAGGGCCCCCTGGCACGCTGCAGGTGCTGCCGGCCTTCAAGCCCGCGCCCCTCACGAAGGTCATGATGGACGACCCGCGCATTCGCAAGCTCACCTTCACCGGCTCGACCGAGATCGGCCAGGTCCTGTACCGGCAATCGGCGGACACGGTGAAGCGGATGTCGCTGGAGCTCGGCGGGCACGCCCCGTACCTCGTGTTCGACGACGCCGATCTGGACACGGTGGTGCGCGAGGTCACGGCCTGCAAGTTCCGCAACGCCGGCCAGACCTGCGTCTGCACCAACCGCATCTACGTCCAGGACGGCATCCACGACGCCTTCGTGGCGGCCTTCGCCGACGCCGTGCGTGGCCTGCGGCTGGGCGATCCCCTCGAGGAGACCACCGACGTGGGTCCATTGGTCGACGACAACGGCGTCCTCAAGGTGGAGGACCACGTGGCCGACGCGGTCGCCCGCGGCGCTCGGGTCGTCACCGGCGGCGCGCGCGGCGAGGGGTTGTTCTACGAGCCCACCCTCCTCGTCGGCGTCGAGCCGGGGATGAAGATCCTCGAGGAGGAGACCTTCGGCCCCGTCGCTCCCGTGCTCCGCTTCTCCACCGAGGCCGAGGCGATCGCGCGCGCCAACGACACGCCCTACGGCCTCGCGGCCTACCTCTACACCCGCGACCTCGCCCGGGCCATCCGCGTGGCGGAGGCGCTCGAGTACGGTCTCATCGGCGTCAACGACGGGATCCCGTCGGTGGCGCACGCGCCGTTCGGCGGCGTGAAGGCCTCGGGCATCGGCCGGGAGGGCGGGCCGTGGGGCATCGAGGAGTACCTGGAGACGAAGTACATCTCGTTGGGGATCGGCTGACTTGGGCGAGCGGGACGCGGGCGCGGACGCCGACCCCACCGCACCCGTTCGGCCGCCCGGCGACCCCGCGGGGTCCCAGGGCCCCGGGGCCGCCGACGACCCCGCGGGGTCCCAGGGCCCCGGCCCGATGCTCGCCGCCCTGCTGGCGGCGCTGCGATCGGGACGCGACGACGGTGCCGCCGCCCTCTGGGCGGCCCTGACGGCCAGCGCGCGCGCGCCGCTGGGCGACGTCGACGGCACCCGGCGCGCGCTGGGCAACGAGTTGCTCGCGCCGCTGGTGGGGCACGCATCCGTCGAGATCGACCCTTGGGAGCGGCGCGGCGACGTCGCGCGCACCCACCTGCGCGTCGCCGGCGACCCGGCGCGGGCGCCTTCCGGCGAGGCGACGAGCGCCCTCTACCTCGTCTCCGCCCGGCGTGACGCCGCGACGGGCTGGCGGCTCACCGGGCTACGCCGCGACGACCTCCCCTGGGCATGAGCGTCGGGGGCCGAGGCCCCGACCCACCCCGACCTCAGCGCCGCGGCATCACCTGGACGACCAGCGACACCGGCTCGCGACCGCCCGTCGAGCGGGCGACGAGCGTGCCGCGCAGCTGTTGGCCACCCAGCCGGGCGTCGGCGGGGACGTCGAGCCGCAGCGTCACCACGAGCACGGGCGGGCGACCGCCGCGCGACTCCGACCACACCTCCTCGAGCCGCCAGTCCCAACCGGAGGGGCCGACGACGTCGACCAGATCGAACTCGCTCGTCACGCGCGCGCCGCTACCGTCGACGCCGAGCGGGATTTGGAACGCGCCCCGGAAGGCGTCGGGGCGCAGTCCGAACGCGCCGGATGGATACGTGCTTCGCACGTAGACGGTCGACGCGGGCGTCGCGGTCGCGCTTCGATCGCGCTGCAGGTCGACCGGGTTGCTGCGGCTGCCGACCACCGCGGGTGCACAGCCGGCCACCAGGATGGCCAGCACGATGGGGAGAAGGATCGACGCTGATCTGAGCATGCTACGAGCGTACGGCACGGCGGCCGGCGGCAGGGGCGGTGGGCGACGCGCGCGCCCCGCGGAGGTCGAGGCGGCCGCGCGCGGGCACCGACGCGGGCGTCAGGGCCGCCGGCGGGACCGACCGAACGCCCCCGCGAGCACGACCACGGCGATCCCGGCGAGCACCGAGGCCACGCCCGCCCACTGCCACGGGGACGGCCGCTCGGCGAACAGCCAGGCGCCCCACACGACCGTCAGGACGGGCTGTACCAGCAGGATGACGGAGGTGTCGAGCGCGGGCAGGCGCGGCAGTACCGCCAGGATCGCGCCCCAGGCGAACGTCTGCGAGCCGACGGCCAGCGTCAGCAGCCAACCGTGGGCCGGCCACGCGGGCCGCAGGTCGAAGGCCGGGTCGGTGAGCAGGCCGAGCGCCAGCGTGACGACGGCGGCGCCGACGGAGGCATCGAACAGCGCCCCCCAGGGGCGCGTCACGCTGCGGGCCGTGCGGCGGAAGATCAGCAGGAAGGCGGCGTACGAGATCGCGTTGGAGATCCCGAACACGACGCCGAGCAGCGGGTCGCTGCCGTAGGCGTCCGGGCGCCCGACGCCGGTCGCGAGGACCACGCCACCGAGCACGAGCGGCACCGCCAGCGCGGTCGCCTTGGGGGGACGCTCCTTGAAGACCCACCAGGCGAACAGCCCGACGAAGACCACCTGCGTGTTGCCGAGCACGGTCGCCAACCCTGCGCCCACGTAGCCGATCGCGTAGTTCCAGAGCGTGAAGGCCACGCCCATGAGGCCGCCGGCGAGCACGGTCCCGAGCCGCTCCTGGCGCGTGCGGCGGTCGTCGCCGCGGTCGAGCAGGAGCAGCAACGCGATGGCCGGCAGGGCGTAGAACGGCCGGAAGAAGGCGGCGGTCGAGACCGAGACGTCGGCGAGGCGGATGAAGATCGCGGAGAAGGAGATGGCGGCGGCGGCGGCCACGCCGAGCAAGTGGAGCATCGCCCGTCAGCGTACGCCTCCGGCCGCAGCCGGGGCCGGCGGCGCCGGCACGCGGAGGGAACGCCCGCCCGTTACCCCGCGGGTGCGCCGGACTGGAGCGCGTACCGTCGCACGCTCGCGCCGGTCGCCGGGCGGAGGCCGAGTGCCCGGTAGAAGGGCAGCACCTCCGCGTCACAGGCCACGTCGACCAGGTACAGGTCGCCGAGGGCCACCAGGACGCGGCGCACCAACTCGCTGCCGATGCCCCGTCGGCGGTAGTCCGGTAGGACCTCGAGCAGCGGCAGGTAGGCGGAGAGGACGCCGTCGCTCAGGGCGGTGACGAAACCGACGACGCACCCGGTCTCGGCCTCCACAGCGAGCACGACCGCGGTGCTGCCGCGCAGGATGCGGAGATGGGTTTCGGGGATCGGCGGGTTGGGCCAACCGTCGAAGAAGCCGCGCAGCTGCGCCGCCGTGACGCCATCGAGATCGGTCAGGTAGTCGATGGCGGCGCGGGCCTTGGGGCGGGGCGGGTCCATCGCCTCACCAGCGGTAGTGCCGGATGTGCTCGCCGCGCGCGTCGATCTGGCTCATCGCCTCGATGCCGACCTCGATGTGCAGGTCGGTGTAGCGCCGGAACACGGCCCGGGCGCTCTCGCGCGTCTTGACGCCACCCTCGCGCAGCGGCAGGTCGGAGACCAGCAGCAGCGCGCCGATCGGGACCTTGCTGGCGAAGCCGACCGAGAACAGCGTGGCGCTCTCCATGTCGATCGCCAGGGCGCGCTCCTCGTAGAGCTGCGCCTTGAAGCGTTCGTCGAACTCCCAGAAGCGGTAGTCGGTGGTGTGCACCACCCCGGTGCGGTAGTCGAGGCCACGCTCGACGACGATCTGCGACACGAACTTCTGGATCTTGAAGGTCGGCAGCGCAGGCACCTGCGGCGGCATGAAGTGCTTGCTCGAGCCCTCGTCGCGGATGGCCGCGGTCGGGAGCACGAAGTCGCCGACCTCCAGCGAACGATGCAACCCGCCGCAGATGCCGAGGAAGAGCGTCGCCTTGGGATCCGCGGTGGCGAGCACCTCGATGATCAGCGCCGCGACCGGCGAACCGATCGAGAAGTCGATGATCGACACCCCGAGGCGGTCGCTGTGGGACGCCGTCATCGCCGACCCATGGGTCCGGCGGGCGTCGCCGGCGATCGCCTCGAAGCGCTCGAGGTAGTGGTGGAAGTTCGTCAGGACGATCTGCTTGTGGAACGCCTCCGGCTCGGTGCCGGTGTAACGCGCGAGGAACTCGCGGCCGATGCGCCACTTCTCCGGGTTGGCGTAGATGTGGTTGGTGGTGCCGGGGGCCGCGGCCGCGGGCACCGGGGGCGGCACGGGGCCCGTGGGTCCCTCGGGTGACGCGGGGCCCTCGGCGCGCGGGTTCTCCAGGGCGCGGCTCTCCGCGGCGGGATCGTCCTCGGGCGGCATGCCGCATGGTAGCGCGCGTGCGCCGGGCGCGCTGACACGCGACCGCGGCGCGCGTGCGCCGAGCGCGGCGCCGACGCGCGACCGCCGCGCCCGTGCGCCGGGACCACGCTCGCGCGTGCTCCCGGCACCATCGCCTACCAGCCGATGCGCTCCAGGAAGCCGACGACGGCGCCGTTGAAGGCGTCCGCGCGTTCCTCGTTCGGCAGCAGCGCTGCGTCGCGCAGGACGAGCAACTGCGCGTCGGGTCGCGCGAGGACGAAATCCTCGGCGTCCTCGTAGGAGCTGAAGCCGGGGGCGCTCCCCCACACGAGCAGGGCCTCCTGGGTCGTGGCCGGCCACAACTCGGAGACGTCCTGGTCGAGGTTGCCACTGACGAACGAGAAGACGATCCAGCGCGCGTCGGCCACCCGCAGGTTGCGGTCGTAGCTCGCCCGCACCTCGGGCGTGAGGCTCTCGCGGTCCTGGTAGGCGTCGAGCAGGAAGAACTCCTGCGCCGCGGGTGACAGCAGCGCGCCGGCGAACGCCTCGCCGACGACGGGGTTCGCCAACAGCTCGTAGGTCCGCACGCGCGCCTCGTCCTGCGGCCGGTTCAGGCTGCGGTAGCCGGTCGGCGCGATCAGCACGAGGCCCGCCACCAGCTCCGGGCGCTCGGCCGCGATGCGGATCGCGTGGGCGGCCGCCAGGCCGTTGGCGACGACCACGGCCGGCTCCCGCACGACGTCCTCCAGGAACGACGTGACCTGGGCGACGAGCAGGTCCTGCGTGCTGCGGATGGCCGGGCGCGAGGAGCGGCCGAAGCCGAGCAGGTCGAGGGCGTACACGCCGTAGCCGGCGTCGGCGACGGCCGGGGCGTTCAGCCGGTACTGGAACAGGCTCGAGCCGCCGCCGATCCCGTGGACCATGACGACGGGCGCGCCGCGGCCGATGGCCTCGAAGCCGGTCTCGTAGGTCGCCCCCGAGGCGGGATCGACGAACGGCGCGGTGGCGAAGCGGGCGCCGGGGATGATCGCCTCGGGCCCTTCGGCCTCGAGGGCCGGGACACAGGAGGCGAGGAGCAGTAGGAGCGGCAGGATGAGCAGTGAAGTGCGACGCATGGCGCAACGGTACGCCGGCGAACGCGGGAACGTCCGTCAGCCCGGCCCCGATCTGACCGGCCGCGCGTCAGCGGACGGTCGTCGTGACCGGCGTCTCGTGCACCAGCACGCGGTGCACGGGGCAGCGCGAGGCGATGCGGGTGAGCTCGGCGCGCATCTTCTCGTCGAGCGGGCCCTCGAGGGTGACCTGCACGTCGAAGGTGTCGCGCGGCCGCGATCCCTCGACCGTCTCCTTGACGATCGCCACCTCGGCGTCGACGCCCTCCAGCGGCCAGCCCTTGCGCTGCGCCACCATGCGCAGGGTGATCGAGATGCAGCCGGCGAGGGCAGCCGCGACCATCTCCATGGGCGTGGGCCCGGTGTCGCTACCGCCGACCTCGACGGGCTCGTCGGCGACCAGGAGGTGGCGGCCGACCCTGGCGACGGTGCGGTAGCCGCTCGCGGCCATCGAGGACGCGGCCGTTCGCGGCCCACTCATGCCACGACCTCGGCGATCCGCTCGAGTGCCGTGCGCACCTGATCGAGCGAACAGGCGTACGACATGCGCACGAAGCCGGGCGCCCCGAAGTCGGTCCCGGGCACGACCGCGACGCGCGCCTTCTCCAGCAAGACGGCCCCGGCGACGTTCTCATCGGGGTCGATGCCGCGGGTGTCGGCCATGACGTAGAACGCACCCTGCGGCGTCGGCGTCGGCAGGCCCAGCGCGTTGAGGCCCGCGACGATGACGTCGCGCCGCTCGCGGTAGGCGGCGCGCGTCATCGCCTGGAAGGCGGCCGTCTCCTCGACGGAGTTCAGGGCCACCTGGGTCGCGTACTGCGCGACGGCGTTGGCGTTGCTGGTCACCTGGCCCTGGAGGCGGTTCATCGCCTGGATGACCTCACTGGGGCCGCAGCCCCAGCCGATGCGCCAGCCGGTGAGGGCGTAGCCCTTGCTCGCCCCGTGCACCAGGATCGTGCGCTCCGGATACCACTGCGCGACCGGGGTGAACGACCCCTCGTACACCATGTGCTCGTACAGTTCGTCGCTGATCAACCACAGGTCGTGGCGCTCCGCCAGGTCGGCGATCGCCCGCAGGACGCCCTCCGGGATGACGGCGCCGGTGGGGTTGCTCGGCGAGTTGACCAGGATGGCCCGGGTGCGCGGCGTGATGGCGGCCGCGATCGCCTCGGGGTCGGGCACGAAGCCGTCCTCGGGGCGGGTCGCCACGGTGACGGTGACGCCCCCGGCCAGCTCGATCTGCGGCGGGTAGCTGACCCAGTACGGCGACGGCAGGATGACCTCGTCGCCGGGGTTCAGGATCGCCATGAAGGCGTTGTAGAGCACCTGCTTGCCGCCGGTCGACACGCTGACCTGGTTCGGCCCGTAGCGCAGCTCGTTCTCACGCAGGTGCTTGGCGGCGATCGCCTCGCGCAACTCCACGGTGCCCTGAACGGCCGTGTACTTCGTCAGCCCGCGGTCGATCGCCTCGTGGGCGGCGGCCAGGACGTGGGCGGGCGGCTGGAAGTCGGGCTCCCCGGCCGTCATGGCGATGACGTCGACGCCGGCCCGCCTGAGCTCGAGCGCCTTGGCGTTCAGCGCGACGGTCGACGAGGTCTTCAGGGCACGGATGCTGGCGGAGAGCTGGGGCATGCGGTCACCTCGTTGGCTGCGGCATCGGCGGCGTCGCGTCGCCGGGCGCGTGGGCTCAGGTTACCCGAGTGGCCGGGGGCAAGCACCCCCGGCCACGCGACCTTCGCTGCGGGTCGTGGCCCGATCAGTCGATGAGTTCGGCCGGCTCGAAGAAGATGCCGATCTCGCGCTCGGCGGTCGCGGCGCCGTCGGAGCCGTGCGCCACGTTGTGGTCGATGGTGCTGGCGAGGTCCCCGCGGATGGTGCCCGGCGCGGCGTCCTTCGGGTTGGTGGCGCCCATCATCTTGCGCCACTCCGCGATCGCGTTCTCGCCCTCGAGCACCATCGCCACGACCGGACCGCTGGTGATGAAGGCGACGAGGCTCTCGAAGAAGGGCTTGCCGACGTGCTCGCCGTAGTGGCGCTCGGCGGTGGCGCGCGGGATGCGCATGAGCTTCATCCCGACGATGCGGAACCCCTTCGCCTCGATGCGGGAGACGATCTCCCCCACCAGGTTGCGCTGGACGCCGTCGGGCTTGATCATCGCGTAGGTACGTTCGGTGGCCATAGGCGGCCAAGGTACCACGTGCGTCGGCGTCGCCCGGGGGGGCGACACCGACGCAGGGTGGTTGGGGTCGCCGCCTTCGGCGACCCCAACCACACGGGGCCGACGGCCGAACGCTCTTCAGCCGAGCAGCGCCACGAGCCGGTCGAGGTGGCGCAGGTCGTGGGCCGCCAGGTAGCGCACCACCGCGTCGACGCTCTCCGGGCCGCGCTCGGGGTGCACGACGTCGCACAGCCAGTCGTCGAGGTCGAAGGTCGCGAGCAGCGCGAGGTTCCAGGCGCGCGCCGCGCGCAGCATCTCCAGCGCCAGGCTGGCGTCGAGGCGCCCGTAGCGGCGGGCCCAGGCGTCCTGGTCGAAGGCCTGCACGGTCGGCTGTCCAGCGACGGCCTGACGGAGACGGAAGCCCATCGCCAACTCGACGTCGGCGAGGTGCGCCAGCGTCTCCGCGAAGGTCCAGCCGCCGGGCGAGACCTCCGCGTCCCAGCCGTCGGGACCGAGGCGCTCGGCGAGCTCGGAGAGACGGGCCGGCGTGGCCTGCAGCACGGCGATGGGGTCTTCGTCACCGAGGCGTTCGATCAGCGAGGCGAGGTACGCGTCCATCGCTCGAGGGTACCCCGGGCGCGGCGGCACGCTCGGCTCGTCGAGCGCGCGGTGGGGCCCCTCCACACGAGAGGGGCCCCACCCGCGGTCAGCCGGAGCGACGTCGGCCGCTCAGAAGCCCGCGGACCACCAGGGCGCGCGAGCGATCCAGTCCAGCCACAGGCCCGGGAACAACCCGAACACGACGGTGGCGACCAGGCCGATCGACAGCACGACGGCCGTACGACGCGACATGGGACGCGCGAAGGGCGTGTGGGCGTCCGGCTCGCGCATGTACATCGTCATGACCACGCGAGCGTAGAACACCACCGCCACCACCGCGGTCGCGATGCCGAGGACCGCCAGGGCGGCGTGGCCCGCGGCGATCGCGGCCTGGAAGACGACGGCCTTGCCGATGAAGCCGGCGAACGGCGGGAACCCCGCGAGGCTCAGCATGACGACCGCCAGCGCCGCCGCCAGCCAGGGACGCCGACGACCGAGTCCGGCGAGGCGCTCGATCCGGTCCCCGCGATCGTCGTCGTCCATGAGGGACAGGAGGACGGCAAAGGCGGCCACGCTGGTGAAGGTGTAGGTCAACAGGTAGTACGACGCGGCCTGCAGGCCCGCGTCGCCGCCCGCCAACACGGCGAGGCCGACGTAGCCGGCGTGGGCCACGGCCGAGTAGGCGAGCAGGCGCTTGACGCCGCTCTGGAGCAATGCGCCGAAGTTGCCGACCACCATCGTCAGGCCGATGACCACCGCCAGCACGGCGGGCAGCACCTCGCCGATCGGTCCGACGCCGAGCGCCTCGACGAGGGTGCCGGTCGTGCGCAGCAGCGCGCCGAAGGCGGCCGTCTTGACGACGACGCTCATGAAGGCCGTCACCGGCGTCGGTGCCCCCGTGTAGACGTCGGGCAACCACTGGTGGAAGGGCGCGAAGGCGACCTTGAACGCCAGCCCGATCAGCACGAAGAGCGCGCCGAGGAGCAGCAGGCCGAGCGACTCGAAGCCGGGCGCCGCGGCGGCCGCGGCGATGCCGGCGAAGTCGAAGCGCCCGGTGGCCCCGAAGGTCAGCGCCATGCCATAGACGAGCACGGCAGAGGCGAACGCGCCGAGCAGGAAGTACTTCATGCCCGCTTCCTCGCTCACCCTCGAGCGCTCGCGCCAGGCGGCGAGGACGTACACGGCCAGCGACATGATCTCGAGGCCCAGGAGCAGCGTCACCAGGTCGCCGGCGGACACCAGGACGAGGCCCCCGCTGGCGGCGAGCAGCAGCAGCGGATGGAACTCCGGCTGGTCGAGTTCCAGGCGCTTGCGGTGCCCATCGGCCAGCACGAGCGCGAGGCCGGCGCCGACGAGGATGACGAACGAGAAGGCGTACGACAAGGCGTCGCCGCGGAAGGCGCCGCCCAGCGCGGTGACGGCGACACCGCCCGCGCGCGCCTCGAGCCAGAGGAAGACGTTGAACACCAGCGCCGCGATCACGCCGGTCAGCGCGAGCCCCCCGAGGGCGGCCCGCTCCCGCGTGAACACGCCGAACAGCAGCGTCAACGCCGCGAACACGATCAGCGTGACGACCGGCAGGAGCACCACGAGATCGCCGAAGTCCGGCGGCAGGCTCATCGCGTACCTCCCGAGGCCCGGGCGTCGGCCGGCGGGGTGACCGGCGCCGCGACGACCTGGGCCGCGGCGGCCTCCCGTTCGAACACCGTGAGGTTGGCTGCGGGCGCCACGCCCAGCCACAGCGTCAGAGCCACGATCGGTGCGAACACGGCGACCTCGAGCGGCTTGATCTCGTGCGCCCGCTCACGCGCCTCGCCCTGGAACAGGCGCTGGTAGAGGCCGACGCCGAAGGCGCCGAGGGCGATGCTCGCGAGGACGGCCACGACGGCCGCCGCGGGCGCCGACTGGAAGGTGCCGAGGAGCGCCAGGAACTCGCCGGGGAAGTTCGCCAGGCCGGGGACCCCGACGGAGGCGAACAGCACGAGCAGGGTGGCGGCGGCGAGCGCCGGCGCGCTGCGGGCGAGCCCGCCGAAGGCCTCGAGCTCGAAGCTGCCGCGGCGGTCGTACAGCATGCCGCTGACCAGGAACATGCCGCCGGTCGTCACCATCTGGGCGGCGAGCAGCGCCATCGAGCCCGACTGGCCCGCGAGATGCAGCGAGAACAGGCCCACCGCGACGATGCCCATGTGCGACAGCGAGGCGTAGGCGAGCGCGCGCTTGAGGTGCGCGTGGCGGGTCGCGATCATGGCGGCGTAGACGGCCGTGAAGGCGCCAAGGGCGAGGCCCAGCGGCGCCAGCGCGGTGGCGCCCTCCGGCAGCAGCGGCATGGCCCACATGAAGAGCCCGAAGCCACCGACCTTGTACAGCGTGCCCGCCACATCGGCGGCGCCGCTCGGATGGTTCTGCTCGTGGACGTCGATCAGCCACACGTGCAGCGGGAAGATCGGCAGCTTGATCGCGAAGGCGAACGCGAAGCCGGCGAAGATCCACGCCTGGGTCAGCGGGTCGAGCAGCGGCGCCGCGGCCAGCAGCTGGTCGAAGCGGTAGCCCTCGGCGCCGGAGAGCGGTCGGATCGCCAACACCGAGAGCAGCATGGCGAAGGAGCCGGCCACCGCGTAGAGCAGGTACTTGACCGTCGCCGCGCGCCGATGCGTCAGGCCCCAGCCGGCCAGCATCGCCAACGCCGGCAGCAGCGTCAGCTCCCAGAAGACGTAGAAGAGGACGAGATCGCGCGCGAGGAAGATGCCGACGAGCCCCGCCAGGGTGGCCAACAACCAGGCCAGGAACACCTGCGGTCGGTCGTCGACCCGGGCACCGGCCCACAGCACGGTCGGCAGCATGACGGCGGCGGCGATCCGGGCCAGGATCCCGCCCGCGCCGGTCGCGTCGAGCGCGAACCAGGTCCCGAGCGCGGGAACCCAGGCGACCTCGACGCTGCCGGCGTCGCCGGTGGCGAGCACGCCCAGCGCCAGGGTCGCCGCGACCCCGAGCACCGCCAGCGGCCGATGGACCGCCGGACGCTTCGCCCAGGGCAGCGCGAGCGCGACCGCCAACGGCAGCAGGACCATCAGGGCAGCGATCACGGGCGACCTCCAACGACGGCCGCGACGACCGCGAGGGCCGCCAGACCGAGGAACATGGCGAGGGCGTAGAGACGGACGTAGCCCGACTGCCAGGCGGCGACCGCCCGGCCGATGAGGCTGGAGGCGGTCACGCCGGCGGCGATGCCGCGGTCGAGCAGGTCACGATCGGCGACCGCCAGGCCGCCGGCGATGCCCTCGGCCACGCCGACCGGACCGGCGCGGTAGGCGGCGTCGAAGCCGAGACCGCCCTCGGCGAAGCGGCCGAGCGCCCCGCCGCCCGCCTTCGCGGCGATGGCGCCCTTGCCCCGCTCGTAGATCCACCAGCCGGCGAAGAGGCCCGCCGCGGCGACGACGATCGACGCGAGGACCAGCAGCCACTCCACCCACAGCGGCGGGTGGAGCGTCGGCACCTGCGCCAGGGCCGGTGCCAACCAGTCCTTGAACCAGTTGGGGAAGGCGAAGGACGGCAGCCCGAGGAAGCCGGCGAGCGCGGCGAACGCCGCCAGCAGCATGAGCGGGACCGTCATCAGCGGCGACGACTCGTGCACCTTGGCCGCCGCGTCCTTGCTGAGCCGCGAGGGCCCGGCGAACACGCGGTGGTACCAGCGGAACATGTAGAAGGCGGTCAGGCCGGCCGTGGCCAGCAGCAGGACGAACAGCACGCGGCTGCCGTAGTCCTCGACCAGCGTCGAGTTCCAGGCGCCGCCGAGGATCGCCTCCTTGCTGAAGAAGCCCGACAGCAGCGGCACGCCCGAGATGGCCAGGGTACCGATCAGCGCCGTGGTGCCGGTCAGCCGCATGCGGCGACCGAGGCCGCCCATGCGGCGCACGTCCTGCTCGCCGTGCAGCGCGTGGATGACGGAGCCGGCGGCGAGGAAGAGCAGCGCCACCTCGATGGACTCGGCGCTCATGTTCCGGCGCCTCATGGAACCGGCCAGGGATGCGAGCGTGTCGTTGCGCTGTCCGTCGGGGATCACGTCACCCACGGGGGCCGCGGGGCCATGACGG
>CAZJUA010000076.1:0-3756 GCA_964549045.1 uncultured bacterium
CGGCCTGCCGGTGCGCGTCGTCAACGACGCCCACGCCGCGGCCTGGGGCGAGGCGCGCTTCGGCGCGGGCCGCGGCGCCCGCGATTTCGCCTTCGTGACCGTCTCCACCGGTATCGGCGCCGGGGTGGTCGCCGAGGGCCGGCTGCTGCGGGGCGCCCGCGGGCTGGCGGGGCACCTCGGGTTCTGGAGGCTGCCGGGCGAGGGGATCGCCCCCGACGGCGGACGGACCGTCCTCGAGCACCTCGCGTCCGGCACCGGGATCGCCCGGGCGGGCAGCGCCGCGTGCGGCGAGCCGCTGAGCACCCGCGAGGTGTTCGAGCGTGCCGCGGGCGGCGACGCCCGCGCGAGGATCGTCGTCCAGGAGGCCGTCGATGCGATGGCTCGCGCGCTCGTCGACCTGCGTTGGCTGGTCGATCCCGAGCGGGTCGCCGTGGGCGGGAGCGTCGGCTTGGCGCCGGGGTACCTCTCGGCGTTGCGGGAGACCCTGGCGGGCCTCGAGCCCGAGGATCCGCTCGCCGTGGTCGCGGCGGAGCTCGGGGCCGACGCCGGACTGCTCGGGGCGGCGGCGCTGCTCGGCTCCTGAGGGCGCCCAGCGGCGCCTCTTGACAGGCGCTGAACGCGCGTTCAATCATGTGAACAGGTGTTCAGGGGTGGGACCTGAACGTGCGTTCAGCCATGAGAGCTGAACGACGGTTCGGCCGCACGATCGCGGCCGGATGCCGAAGCCGACGGAGGTCCGACATGGCGACGAGCGCGATCAGCGTCGAGGGAGCCCGCTTCTCGTACGGCGAGCGCGAGGTCCTCAAGGGCATCAGCTTCGAGGTCGCGCCCGGCGAGGTACTGGGCTTCCTGGGGCCGAACGGCGCGGGGAAGTCCACCACGATCCGCATGCTCACCGGTCAGCTGCGGCCCTCGGCCGGCAGCGTCAAGCTCTTCGGCCGCGACGTCGGCCGCGAGCGCTCCGAGGTGATGGGGCGTGTGGGCGTCAGCTTCGAGGAGAAGAACCTCTACCCGAGCATGACCGGCGAGGAGAACCTGCGCTTCTTCGCGCGCCTGTACGGCGTGCCGCACCCGGACGTGCGCGCGCTGCTGGCGCAGGTCGGCCTCGAGGCGCGCGCCCGCGACATGGTCGCCGGCTACTCCAAGGGCATGCGTCAGCGGCTCATGATCGCCCGCGCGCTGGTGCACGACCCCGACGTCCTGCTGCTCGACGAGCCCACCGACGGCCTCGACCCCGTGTCCGCGCAGTCGGTGCGCGACGTCATCCGGGCGCGGGTGGAGGCCGGCAACGCGGTCCTGCTCACGACCCACGACATGCACGAGGCCGACGAGCTCTCGCACCGGGTGGCGTTCATCAACGAGGGCGAGATCTACGCGCTCGACACCCCCGAGAGGCTGAAGCTGGCGCATGGGACGCGCTCGGTGAAGGTGCGGCTGCGCGACGGCGACGGCGTCCGCGAGGAGTCGGTCGAGCTCGACGGCGAGGCATCCGGTGCGCGGATCGCCGAGCTGATGGCGAGCGGCGAGGTCATCACGATCCACACCGCCGAGGCGACGCTCGAGGAGGTCTTCATCGGCATGACGGGCCGGGGGCTGGCATGAGCACCCGCCGCACCCGCGAGTTCTTCGCGCGCGGCGCCCCCACGCGCGCCCCGTCGCGCACCGGCATCGTGGGGGCGATCGTCGCCAAGGACCTGCTGACCTTCTCGCGCGACAAGCTGTGGATGGTCCTCACGCCGGTGGCGCTGATCTTCATCGTCGCGCTCTACTACCTCATGCCGCCCAGGGTCGACGAGACGCTGGTCGTCGGCGTGCACCCGCCGGCGATGGCCGCCGCGCTGCGGCTGGCGATGGGCGTCGGCGACGAGGCGGTCGCCCTGACGGTGTTGCCGTTCGAGGACGAAGCCGCCATGGCGGCGGCCGTCGCCGGCGACGGGCCCGAGGGCGAGGCGCGCCCCATGATCGGCGTGTCGCTGCCGATCGACCTGCTGCTGCGTGCGCGCCTCGGCCAGCCCGCCACCGCCCGCGTCTACGTCGACGCCGCCGTCCCGCCCGAGGTGCGCGGCGCGATGACCACCGCCGTGCGCGAGGTGGCCGCCACGGCCGCCGGCGCGCCGCTCCCGGTCGCCTGGGACGCCGACGAGTTCGTCGTGCTCGGCACCGACCGCGCCGGCGAGCAGATCCCGCTGCGCGAGCGCATGCGCCCCATGCTCGCCTTCATGGTGCTGCTCACCGAGTCGCTGGCGCTCGCGGGCCTGGTCGCCATCGAGGTGTCGCAGCGCACGGCCACCGCGCTGTTGGCGACGCCGGCGCGCACCGTCGACGTGCTGCTGGCGAAGGGCATCGTGGGCACGCTGCTGGCGTTCAGCCAGGCGCTGCTGGTCCTGCTGGTCACGCGCGCCTTCGGTCCCGGCTGGGGCGTGCTGCTGCTCGCGACGCTGCTCGGCGCCATGCTCATGGCGGCGATCGGCATGCTGACCGGCGCAGCCGGCAAGGACTTCCTCGGCACGCTCTTCTACGGCATGGTGTTCCTGCTGGTGCTGATGGTTCCGGCGATCGCGCAGATCTTCCCCGGCAGCGCGGCGCTGTGGATCCGGGTGCTGCCGAGCTACGGCCTCATCGAGGCGATGACCGGCTCCTCCGTCTACGGCCTCGGGTTCCGCGACCTGTCCGGCCACCTCGCGGCGGCGGCTGCCTGGACGGCGGCCATCTTCGGCCTCGGCTGGTGGGTGCTCGGAAGGAAGCTGGTGCGGCTGTGAACGTCTCGCGCGTGCTCGCCCTCGTCCGCAAGGACCTCTCGCTCGGCCCGCGGTCGCCGCTGCTGATGTACGCGGTCGCGATGCCCGTCATCATCACCCTGCTGCTGCAGGGCGTGTTCGGCAGCCTGTTCGCGAGCCCACCGCGGCTCGGCATCGTCGACCTGGGGTCGTCCGAGCTGACGGCCGCCGCGCTCGAGCAGGGCGGCGTGCGGGTCAGCCTGGTGACCGATGCCGACGAGCTGCAGCGTCGGGTGGCGGCGCACGACCTCGACGCCGGCCTGGTGCTCACCGCGGGCTTCGACGCCGCCCTGCGCGCCGGCGAGCGGCCGCCGCTCACGTTCTACGTCGCCGGCGAGAGCCTGGCCTCGGACCGCGTCATGCTGGCGGTGACCACGATCGACCTGCTGCGCGGTGTGGAGGGGCGTCGGGCGCTGGTCGACGTGGAGGTCGTGGCGCCGGGCGGCGAGGGCGTGCCGCTCGAGCTTCGGCTGGTGCCCTTCGCGGTGCTCATGGCGCTGTTCGCCGCGGGCGTGTTCGTCACCTCCTTCAGCTTCACCGAGGAGCGCGAGAAGCGCACGCTCGACGCGCTGCTCGCCTCCCCGATGACGATGGGCGAGGTGCTGTGGGCCAAGGGCCTGTTCGGCGGCCTGCTGGCGGCTGCGATGGCGACGGTGACGCTGGCGCTCAACGGCGCGCTGGTCGGCCAGGCCCTCGGGTTGCTGGTCGCACTGCTGATCGGCGCGGTGATGGCGGCGCTGTTCGGCCTGCTGTACGGCGTGCTGTCGCCCGACACGAAGGTGCTGTTCGCGCTGTTCAAGTCGCTCAACCTGGTCGTGTTCGCGCCGGCGCTGTTCTACGTCTTCACCGACTGGCCGCGCTGGATCGCCTACCTGTTCCCCACCTACTGGCTGATCGACCCCATCGTCGAGATCGGGCAGCGCGGCGCCACGCTCGGCGACGTGTGGTGGCAGCTGGCCATCGGCGCGGCGATCTGCGC
>CAZJUA010000077.1:0-11429 GCA_964549045.1 uncultured bacterium
GGTCATGCCGGCCGTCGGCGACCTGGTGTACGGCACCTGGGGCCACCGCACCGAGGCGGTGGTCGATGCGGCCTGGGCGGCGGCCCGGCGGCTGCCCGACGGGCTCGACCCCCTGCTCGGCATCTTCTCGCACATCGGTTCGGTGGCGCTGAACGGCGTGCACGACGCCGCGATTCGCATCGGCGACACGGTGGCCGTCTTCGGCCTCGGGGTCCCCGGGCAGATCGTCGCGCAACTCGCCAAGCGCTCCGGCGCGACGGTCATCGGTGTCGACCCGCTCGCCGACCGGCGCCGGCTGGCGTCGGAGCTGGGCGCCGTCGACGCCGCCCTCGACCCCGCCGGAGGCGGCGCGGCCGAGGCGGTCAAGGGGCGCACCGACGGCCGCGGCGCCGACGTCACGATCGAGGTGTCGGGCGTGGCTGCCGCCCTGCACGAGGCGATCCGCGCCACCGCCTACTCGGCGCGCGTCGTCGCGCTCGGCTTCTTCCAGGGCGCCCCGACCGGGCTCGCCCTGGGCGACGAGTTCCACCACAACCGCGTCACTTTGATCAGCTCGCAGATCTCGGGCGTGGCCCCCGAGCAGAGCTACCGCTGGGACAAACCGCGCCTGGCCCGCACGGTCATGGCGCTGCAGGCCGATGGGACGCTGAACCTGCGCCCGCTCGTCAGCCACGTGCTGCCCTTCGCCGAGGCCGCCGCGGCCTTCACGATGCTCGACGACGCGCCCGAGTCCGCGCTGCAGGTGGTGCTGGCGACCGAGGCGGCGCCCGCGACGCGCCCCGTCGCGGCGGGCGGGGGCGCCGCGTGAGCGGCGCGGCGCCGACCCTGCGCGTCGCGATGGTGGGCGCCGGCGGCTTCGCCGCGCGCCACCTGGAGGTGTTGCGCCGTGAGCCGGGGGCGCAGATCGTCGGCCACGTCTCGCGAACGCTCGCGGCCGCCGAGGCCCAGGCGCGGCGCTACGGCGGTCGAGCCTTCGGCGACGTCGAGGAGCTGCTGACGCACGCGCGCCCCGACGCCGCTTGGATCACCGTGCCGCCGCACGCCCACGGGCGGATCGAGCACGCGTTGATCGCCGCGGGCGTGCCGTTCTTCGTCGAGAAGCCGCTCTCCGGCGACCGGGCCACCGGCGAGAAGATCGGGCGGGCCGTGGCCGACGCAGGCATGATCGCCGCCGTCGGCTACCACTGGCGGGCGCTCGACACGATCGCCGAACTGCGCGCGCGGCTCGCCGAAGGCCCGCCGGTGGCGCTGGTGACCGGCGCCTGGCACTCGAGCACCCCGCCGCCCGCCTGGTGGCGCTCACAGGCGCGCAGCGGTGGGCAGTTCGTCGAGCAGGCGACCCACCTCCTCGACCTGGCCCGGCACCTGCTCGGCGAGGCCGTCGTCACCCACGCCGCCGCCGACCGCCGCGAGCGGCCCCGCTTCCCCGAAGCCGACGTCGCTGACGTCAGCGCCGCGACCCTGCGCTTCGACGCGGGCGCGCTCGGCATGTTCACCGCCACCTGCCTGCTCGGCGCCAGCGCCCGCGTCGAGCTGCAGCTGATGCGCGAGGGCGAGCTGATCACCGTCACCCAGGGCTCGGTCGTCTACGACGACGGCCGCGAGCGGCGCGAGGTGCGTGTGACGGGCGACCCGGTCGCGACCGAGGACCGGGCGTTCCTCGAGGCGCTGCGCAGCGCCGACGGTGGCGTGCTGGTCTGCGACTACGCGGACGCGCTGCGGACCCATGAACTGGCGCACGAGGTGGTGGCGGCGGCCAGGTGAGGGGAGCGGCGACACAAGCCTAGGGTGACGGAGACGGCGTGCTCTTGCTCTGCGAGGCGCATTGAGTAAAACTACTCAGCATGGCTCGCAAACTGCACCGACCCACCTTCGAGCGCGCACAGGTCGCCATCCTCACAGGCCGCTTGCAGGAACCCCGCCGCTTCGTCCAGGTCGTGGCGGGTCCGCGTCAGGTCGGCAAGACGACGTTGGTCACCCAGGCGCTCGCGCGGCTCGGTGTTCCCCACGTCTTCGTCTCGGCCGACGAGCCCACACTCCGCGACACCGCCTGGTTGGCGGCCCAATGGGAGCGCGCGCGGGCCGAGGCCAAGCGATCACCGGAAGGCGCGATCCTGGCGGTCGACGAGGTCCAGAAGGCGGCGCATTGGTCCGAAACCGTGAAGCGATTGTGGGACGAGGACGGCCGCCGGGGCCTGGGGCTGCACGTCGTCCTGCTCGGTTCGTCGCCGCTGCTCGTGCAGCAGGGTCTGACGGAGAGCCTGGCAGGCCGCTTCGAGATCGTGCGTGCGCCCCACTGGTCGTTGGCCGAGATGCGCGCCGCGTTCGGCTTCGACCTCGAGGCCTACCTCAGGTTCGGCGGCTACCCCGGCGCGGCACCGCTCGTCGGCGATCCCGAACGCTGGCGGCGGTATCTCCTCGATGCGCTGATCGAGACGACGATCGCGCGCGACGTGCTGCTCATGACCCGGGTGGACAAGCCCGCCCTGCTGCGCCGCACGTTTGAGCTCGGTTGCAGGTACTCCGGCCAGATCCTGTCCTACACGAAGATGCTCGGCCAGCTCCAGGAGGCCGGCAACACCACCACCCTCGCCCACTACCTCGACTTGCTGGCGGGCGCGGGCATGCTGACCGGCCTGTCGAAGTACGCGGGCGAGGTCGTCCGCCAGCGAGGCTCCAGCCCCAAGCTCCAGGTGTTCAACACGGCGCTGATGTCCGCGATCGCCGGACGACTCGACGCCCCGCCGGAGTCGGCGTTCCGCGGCCGCCTCGCCGAGTCGGCGGTCGGCGCCCATCTGGTGAACGCCGCGACCGACCACGAGCTCGAGGTCTTCTACTGGCGCGAGCGCGACCGCGAGGTCGACTTCGTCGTCAAGTCGGGGCCCGACCTGCTGGCGATCGAGGTGAAGAGCGGCGCGGCCCGGACGCACCAGCCCGGCCTGGACACCTTCACCCGCGCCTTCCCGCGGGCGCGCCCGCTTGTCGTCGGCGGCGATGGCGTCCCACTGGAGGCGTTCCTGGAGCGACCCGTGCGGTCGTGGCTCGTGGCGTGAAGCGGTCGCGCGGTGCGCACCTTCCCCGCCAGATGCGCGATGATCGAACCACGATGACCGTCTTCGACCCCACCGACCACCCCCACCGCCGCTACGACCCCCTGCGCGACCAATGGGTGCTCGTCTCGCCCCACCGCAACAAGCGCCCGTGGCAGGGGCAGACGGAGACGCCACCCACCGACGCCAAGCCGGCGCACGATCCCGACTGCTACCTCTGCCCGGGCAACGCCCGCGCCGGCGGTCACCGCAACCCCGACTACGACGGCACCTTCGTGTTCACCAACGACTTCGCCGCGCTGCTGCCCGACGTGCCGCCGGCGCCCGCCGATCCCGACCCGCTCTTCCGCCTCGAGGCCGTGCCCGGCACCTGCCGCGTCATCTGCTTCTCGCCGCGCCACGACCTCACCTTCTGCCAGCTGCCGGTCGCCGACATCCGCCGGGTCGTCGACCTGTGGGCCGACCAGACCGCCGAGCTCGGCCGCCGCTACCGCTGGGTGCAGGTGTTCGAGAACAAGGGCTCGCTGATGGGCGCCTCGAACCCCCACCCCCACGGGCAGATCTGGGCACTCGACGCGGTGCCGACCGAGGTGGCGCGCGAGGACACCAGCCAGCGACGTTGGCTCGAGCAACGCGGCAGCGTCCTGCTGCTGGATTACGCGCGCGAAGAGCTCGCCCGCGGCGAGCGCGTGGTGGTCGCGAACGAACACTGGGTCGCGCTCGTACCCTACTGGGCCACCTGGCCGTTCGAACTCCTGCTGCTGCCGCACGCCCGCCACGTCACCCGTCTTCCCGACCTGACCGACACCGAGCGCGACGCCCTCGCCGACGTCGCCAAACGCGCCTTCACGCGCCTCGACAACCTCTTCCGCACCTCGTTCGCCTACTCGTTCGGCTGGCACGGCGCCCCGTTCACCGACGACGCCGCCACCGACGCCTGGCAGCTGCACGCCCACGCCTACCCGCCGCTGCTGCGCTCCGCGACCGTCCGCAAGTTCATGGTCGGCTTCGAGATGCTCGCCGAGCCGCAGCGCGACCTGACGCCCGAGCAGGCGGCCGAGCGGCTGCGATCGCTCCCGGACGTGCACTACCTGGAGGCAGGCGAGCGCAACCCCTGACGCCGACGTGCGGGGTCGTGGTCCTCGCGGACGGCGCCTCCGCGTGGCGCCCCGACGCGGCGGCGACCGCCCGGCCGCCGCTCCCGTACGATGTCCCCATGTCTCCCGAACACCCTCGGTCGCGCGCCATCGCCGCCTTCCGAACCGCCTACGGCCACGCGCCCACCCACCTCGTGCGCGCCCCCGGCCGCGTCAACCTGATCGGCGAGCACACCGACTACAACGACGGCTTCGTGCTGCCGATGGCGCTCGAACGCGCCGCCTGGATCGCGCTCGCGCCACGCGCCGACGGCGTGGTGCGGCTCGCGGCCGACGACCTCGGCCAACAGGGCACCTTCGCCGTGGCCACCGCCCGCTCGCGCGACACCCGCGGCGACCCCCGCCAGGCGCAGGGAGGCTGGCTCGAGTACCCCAGGGGCGTCGCCTGGGCGCTCCAGGACATGGGTCACACCCTCACGGGGTTCGACGGCGCGCTCGCCTCCGACGTGCCGAGGGGCGCCGGCCTGTCGTCGTCCGCCGCCGTCGAGCTGGCGGTGGCGGCGGCCTTCGCCGCCTCGAGCGGGTTCGCCTGGGACCCGCCGGCGATCGCCCGCGCGATGCAGCGCGTCGAGAACCTCTGGGTCGGCGTCCAGAGCGGGATCATGGACCAGTTGATCGGCGCCGCCGGCGTCGAGGGCCACGCGCTGCTGATCGACTGCCGCGACCTGAGCCTGCGCCCCGTGCCGCTGCCCGACGGCGTGGCGGTGGTCGTGCTCGACACCGACACCCGCCGCACCCTCGTGGGCAGCGCCTACGACGACCGCCGCGCCGCCTGCACGCGGGTGGCGCACGAGCTCGGCGTGCAAGCGCTGCGCGACGCCGACGCGGACGACCTCGCGGCCGCGGCCGATCGGCTCGACCCCGCCGACCCGCGGCGCGCCCGCCACGTCATCGGCGAGAACGCCCGCACGCTCGAGGCGGCCGACGCGCTCGGCGCCGGCGACGTGGCCCGGCTGGGCCAACTGATGGACGCGAGCCACGAGAGCCTGCGCAACGACTACGAGGTGTCGTCGCCGGCCCTGGACGCGATCGTCGCGGCCGCCCGGGCGGCGCCCGGCTGCCTGGGCGCCCGCATGACCGGGGCGGGCTTCGGCGGCTGCGCCGTGGCGCTCGTGCGGCGCGACGACGTCGAGCGCTTCGTGACGGCGACCGCCGACGCCTACCGCGCAACGACCGGCCACGAGGCGCGCGCCTACGTCAGCACGGCGGCGTCAGGCGCGGGGCCCGCGCCACTCGACGGGGACGCGCGGGCCACGGCGCTGGACACGTCGGAAGCCCCCATCACCGAGCCCTGACGCACGGACCGTAGTCTCCGCTGCACCCCGGAGGGGACCCCTCCCCGCTATCCTGGGTCGGCACCCGCACGTACCCCCGACACTCTGGAGGACCCCATGCTCCGCACGCTCGCTCTCCTGCTCACGCTCGCCCTCGGTTTCGCTCTCGCCCAACCGAGCGGCACCCTGCGGCTCTACACCTCGCAGCCCGACGCCGACGCCGCCACCACCAAGGCCGCCTTCGAGGCCGCCTACCCCGGTGTGAACGTCGAGGTGTTCCGCTCGGGCACCGAACAAGTGATCGCCCGCTTCCTGCTCGAGGCCGAGGCCGGCGCGCCGCAGGCGGACGTGCTGCTGGTGGCCGATGCGCCGACCTTCGAACTCCTGAAGGCCCGCGACCTGCTCGAGCCCTACGCCCCCGCCGAGGCGGCCGCCATCGACCCGGCTTACGTCGACCCCGACGGCACCTACTTCGGCACCAAGATCCTGGCGACGCTGGTGATGTACAACACCGACCTCGTCGCCGACCCCATCACGAGCTGGGCCGAACTCGCCGGCCTGCCCGCCGGCAGCGTCGTCATGCCCAGCCCCTCGTACTCCGGCGCCGCCGCCTACAACCTCGGCGTCAAGACGCGCGACCCGGGTCTCGGCTGGACGTGGTTCGAGACGCTGGCCGGCGCCGACGTCTTCCTCACGCAGGGCAACGGCGCGGTGCTGCGTACGGTGGCCGGTGGCGAACGCCCGTACGGCGTCGTCGTCGACTTCCTGCCGATCCGCGCGGCGCTCGAGGGCTCGCCCGTCGCCGTCGTGTACCCCAGCGAGGGCGTGCCCGTGATCACGGAGCCGGTCGGCATCGTCAAGGGCACACCCAACCTGGAGGCCGCCAGGGCCTTCGTCGACTTCCTGCTCTCGGCCGAGGGCCAGCGGGTCGCCGTCGGCATGGGCTACATGCCCCTGCGTGCGGACGTCGCACCGCCGGCGGGGTTCCCGGCGCTGGCCGACCTCACGCTCCTGAGTGCCGCCCCGGCCGACCTCGCCGCCACCCGCGATGCCGACAAGGAGCGCTTCGCCACCCTCTTCGGCGAGTGAGCTGAGTTGAACCAGCGCTGGCGCCCCCCGCGCCGACCGTCCCAGCACCGCGCCCCTTGGCGCCGCTGGGCGAGGAGCGCGTTCAGTCCCGCCGGCCTCGTGCTGGCGGGACTGCTCGTGTTGCTGGCCTTCACCAGCGCCCTCCCGCTCTACCGCCTGATCGAGCGCGCCCTCGACGCCGAAGCGCTCGCCTGGCTGCTCGAGAACCCGCAAGCGCGGCGCGCCATCCAGCACTCGCTGCGCGTCTCGACGGCCTCTGCCCTGCTCGCGACGGCGATCGGGGCTGCGCTCGTCTTCTTGCTCGAGCGGCTCGCGCTGCCCGGACGCCGCGGGCTGCGACTGCTCCTGCTGGTGCCGCTGGTCGTCCCACCGCAGATCCTGGCGATCGCCTGGATCGGCTGGGCCGGCCCGGCGGGCTTCCTCACGCGCCTGGTGCGCGACGGCCTGGGGTTGACGGGCGCTCCGTGGACCCTCTACGGCGAAGGCGGCATCGTCCTGCTGCTCACGGTGTTCGCGCTGCCGGTCACCTACCTGACGATCGGCGCCGGCCTGTCGCGCGTGCCGCGGCACCTCGAGGAGGCCGCGCGCCTCGACGGCGCGAGCCTGCCGGTGGTCGGCGTCCGCATCCTGGCGCCCTTGCTGCGGCCCTACCTGCTGGCGGCGGTCATGCTCGCCTTCCTCGCCGCCCTCGGCAACTTCGGCATCCCCGCGCTGCTGGGCATCCCCGCCCGCTTCCTGACGCTGCCGACGCTGGTGTACCAGCGCGTGACGTCGTTCGCCTCCGGCGGCTTCTCCCAGGCGGCGGCACTGGCGCTGCTGATGGCCATCCCCGCGCTGGCGGTGCTACTGCTGCAGCTGCGTCTCAACCGGCGCGCTGCCACGCTCGAGAGCCAGCTCGAGGCACCACACCGCTACCGGCTCGGCGCCTGGCGCTGGCCACTGGCGACCGGCGTCTGGCTCGTCGTCGGCGGCCTGATGACGGCCGGTCCCTTCGGCTCGATGCTGCTGACCAGCCTCACGCGCGCCTACGGGGTGCGGCCGACGCTCGAGAACCTCGACTTCCGCCACTACGCGTTCGTGCTGCAGCGGCTCGAGGCCTTCCCGCGCGCCCTGACCCACAGCCTGCTGCTGGCGGGCGGCGCCGCCGTCGTCGCGGCCGTCGTCGCGCTGGCGTTGGGCTACGTGCTGCTCCGCCTCGGCGCCCGCGGCACGCTCCTGCAGTTGCTGGTCGACCTGCCCTATGCCCTGCCGGGCATCGTGTTCGCACTGGCGTTGGTGCTCACCTGGCTCCCCTCGCCCATCCCGGGTCTGCGGCTGTACGGCACCGTGTGGCTGCTCGGGCTCGCCTACGTCGGCCACTACCTAGCGTTCGCGCTTCAGCCGATCGGCGCCGCCTGGCGGCAGCTCGACCCGGCGCTCGAGGAGGCGGCGCGCATCGACGGCGCCGGCACGCTGCAGGCGATGCGCTACGTGCTGCTGCCGGTGATGGCGCCCACCGTCGTCGTCGCGGCGCTGCTCGTGTTCCTCAACGCCTTCAGCGAGATCTCGCTGTCGGCACTGCTGGCCGGCTCGCGCGCGGAGACCCTCGGCTGGCTGGTGTTCGGCCTGGAGCAGGCGGGCGACACCAACCGCGCCGCCGCACTCTCGGTGGTGCTGGTCGCGGTCCTGGGGGTGCTCGGGCTCGTGGTGGCGGCGCTGCGGCGCTGGGCCAGGCGCGACGCGCCCGGCGGTCCGGAGGCGATCGTCTAGCGGCGCCCGGTCGCCGAGCGACGACGTGTCAGCGCGTCGACGACGCGCGCTCGATCCTCAATGGCGTCGCGGCCACGCCCGCGACGGCCGTGATCCCCTCGGCGATGCGCCCCTCCGCCGCCGCCGCCACCCACACCCGCGCGACCTCCCGCACCGCGGCCATCGCCGCGTCCTTGTCCACCGGCCCGACGCTGTGCCCGAAGCGTTGGGCCAGCCAGCTCGGCGCCAGGTGCATGGTGTCGTTGACGTCGTGGTGGCCGCCACCCTCGAGGACGAGGGCCAGCAGCGGCGCGCCGGAGGCGTTCGCGAAGCGCACGAAGCGGTCGCGGTGGGTCGGCCCGAAGTAGCCGAGGGCCGGGTCCGAGCCGATGACGACGAGCGGGCGTTCGCTGCCCGCCTCGAGGCGCGCCGGGTCGACGGGCCCCCACCATGGATCGAGCGCCAGCGCCGCGACGCAGCCGTCCCAGGCGTGGCACACCTCGACCGCGACGCCCCCGCCGGTCGAGTGGCCGGCCGCCACGACGCGCCCCAGGTCGAGCGTTCCGGCGAACGACGCGAGATCGCCCGCCGGCAGCAGATCGCGCAGCGTTCGGAGCAGCGCCACCGTGTCGGCCGTCCAGCGCGAACCCATCGTCACGACCGCCTCGACGTATCCCGGGGCAGTGGACGCGGGCAGGCCCACGTACGGCAGCGTCACCCCGCCGGGCAGCGTGGTGCCGAGTGCGTCACCCGGGTGGTCCAGGGCCGCCACCACGACACCGTGACTCGCGAGCTCCTCGACGAGGAAGGTGTTCTGGCTACGGAAGCCGCCCAGGCCGTGCGCGAAGGTGACCAGCGGCCAGCCGCCGGGCTCGGCCGCCGGCGCCAACGGCGCCGCCCAGGTCGCTTGCGTCCGGACCAACCCCAGGTGGCCGAGGGTGAACGCCGGCAGGCCGCCCACGGCAGCCATGGCCGGCAGCACGTCGTCGGCGCGTTCGACCCACGGCGCGTCGGCGGGCAGCGGCGGGCCCGCCGCCACCGGGTACCACAGCCGCGCCATGCTCCGTCGGCCCGCCTCGACGGTTCCGTCGGGCCGCGTCGCGTCGGGCAGGGCCAGCGCGAACGACACGCTCCCCACCCTCCAGGGTCCCGTCGGGGCCGGCAGGACGGGCACCGGCAGCAACGCCGGAACGGCCGCGGTCGGAAGCCAGAGCACGGCCCACAGCAGCGTCCGACCCCACGGCAGCGGCCGCCGCCTGCGGCGGTTGGCGCCCAGCCTGGCCCACACGGCCTTCGCGTGAGGTCGCTCCCAGGGCAGCAGCATCAGGGCCACCACCACCACGAGGTAGGTCGGTCCCATCGACCAGCGGGGCCCCTCGAGCGCCAGATGCGCGATCCATGCACCACCGGCGGCCGCCGCGAACACGCTCCGCCAGATGGCGCCCGCCTCGCCCCGGACGAGCATGCTCACGATGCGACCTGCCACCAGGGCCAACAGGAGCCACTCGAAGGGTCTCAAGCGCCACCCGACGCCGTGCCGGGCACGCCGCCGTCACCCGTATCGCCCAGGCGCACCACGCCCGCGTCGGCGAGCGCGGCGATCTCGTCGTGGCCTAGGCCCAGCGCCTCGCGAAACACCTCGGCCGTGTGCTCACCCAGAAGCGGCGAGGGGCCCGGCGGCAGCGCTCCCGCCCCGAACGGGCTCGCGAGCGTCGGGATCGGGCCGGCCACCGGATCGTCGACCGTCGTCAGCATGCCGCGCGCGGCCACCTGCGGATCGGCGAGGGCCTCGGGGAGCGTCAACACCGGCGTCGCGGGCACGCCCGCCGCCACCAACCGCTCGACCCAGACGGCCCGCTCCGCGGTGCGAAAGCGCTCCGCCAGCGCCCCCACCAGGTCCTCGCGGTGGCGCACCCGGGCGCCGTTGCTGGCGTAGCGCTCGTCGCTGGCCCAACCCGGCTCGCCCACCACCACGGCGACGCGGGCGAACTGGGTGTCGTTGCCGCAGGCGAGCACGAACGGCGCGTCGGCCGCGTCGAACGCCTGGTACGGCACGATGTGCGGGTGCGCGCTGCCGAGCCGCGCGGGCGCGGCACCCGTCAGCAGCGTCGCCTGCGCCTGGTTGACCAGGCTGGCGAGCGCGACGTCGAGCAGCGAGAGGTCGATGTGCCGGCCGGTGCCACCGGCGTCGCGCGCCCGGAGCGCCGCCAGCACGCCTACCGCCGCATGCAGGCCGGTCAGCACGTCGATCCACGCGACCGCCAGCTTCACGGGCGGACCGTCCGCCTCCCCGGTGGCCGCCATCAGGCCCGAGATCGCCTGCAGCGCGGCGTCGTAACCGGGCTCGCGCGCCCGCGGGCCCGTCTGCCCGAAGCCGGTGATCGAGCAGGTCACCAGGCGCGGCTCCAGGGCGCGCAGCGTCCCGCTGTCGAGCCCGTAGCGCGCCAGGTCGCCGGCCTTGAAGTTGTCGATGACGACGTCGGCCCGCAGCGCCAGGCGCCGCACCAGGTCCGCGCCCCGCGGGTCCTTGAGGTCGACGCAGACGCTGCGCTTGTGGCGGTTGGTGCTCAGGAAATAGGCAGAACGAGCCTCATGGCTCGTTCTGCTTGGCAGATCGGCTCCGCCGATCTGCACGGCGGACTGGGGCTCACGCCCCGATCGGCTTGGCAGATCGGCTTCGCCGATCTGTACGGCGGAACCGACCTCATGGCTCGTTCTGCTTGGCAGATCGGCTTCGCCGATCTGCTTGGCGATTCGGCGCCCTGGCGCCGAATCGCACGCGAACGGGGGCCCCCAGCCGCGCGTGTCGTCTCCACGCGGCGGTTCGATCTTCCACACCGTCGCACCCAGGTCGGCCAGCACCTGGGTGGCGTAGGGACCGGCCAGGACGCGCGATAGGTCGAGTACGACGACGCCGGAGAGGTCCACGCCGGAGTCTACCGCGCACCCGACGGGCGTCGCCGCGCGGCCCGCGGAACCCCCGGCGATGCCTTCGGGCCGACGGCAACGGGCTTCGCCGAACGAGTGTCGGCGGGCATGCATTCTCATGCGGCTTCCGTGCTATCTTCCCGGAGCAGTCTCGACTCTTGGAGGTTCACGATGCGTCACCTTCGCTGGATCGTCGCCCTGGG
>CAZJUA010000078.1:0-6133 GCA_964549045.1 uncultured bacterium
GCCTCGAGCAGCCAGGCGGCCTCGGCGGCCGCCGACTCGATGCCCGCGGCCGTCAGGCGCGCGCGCACGTGCGCCGCGGTCGTCGCCACGTCACGCGTCGTGAAAGCCGACCCGTCGTCGGTCATGGCGGCTACGTCAGGCGCCGTCCCCGGCCGGGTAGACGACCACGCGTCGGTCACGGCCCTCGCCGGTCGACTCGCTCTCGATGGCGGGGTCGTCGGCCAACGCCATGTGCACGACGCGCCGCTCGGCGGCGCTCATCGGCTCCAGCTCGACCGGCATGCCCGACTTGCGCACGCGCGCGGCCGCCCGCTGCGCCACGACCCGCAGCCGCTCGTCGCGGCGGCGCTTGTAGCCGCCCACGTCGACGTTGACCCGCACGGGCGCCTCGCCCTCGACCTTGTTGACCACGGCGTTCGTCAGGAACTCGAGCGCGGCCAGCGTGCGGCCGCCCTTGCCGATCAGGCGGCCGGCGTCGCCACCGTGCACGTCGGCGTGGACCGAGCCGTCGTGATCGACCGTGACGTCGACCGCGTAGGTGGGGTCGAGGTACAGCAGCAGCTGGACGAGGAAGGTCTCCGCCCGCTGGTCGGCGGCGAGGTCGTCGGGCACGACGCCGCCGAGCCCGACGCCGGCCATCGCCCGCTCGAAGTCGATGTCGTCGTCCGGTCCCCAGCCGTCGTCGCTGGCGGCGAGATCGCCGCCCTCCTCGTCGGGGAACGTCGCCTCGTCACCGTCGTCCGGGTCGAGGCCCGCCGCCTCCGGTTCGACGTCCTCGGGCGCGTCGTTCGGCGGCGCGTCCTCCCCGAGCGACCGCGGGGCGTCCTGGTCGCCATCGATGTCGATGCCGATGCCTTCGAGGTAGCGGTCGAGGTCACGTTCGGCCATGGAAGCTCCTCACCCGTCGTGGCGGCGCCACCCGGGCACGCTCACGCCTTCGCGGTCGCTGGCGCCGGTCGGTTCCGGTTGAGCAACCAGTACTGGAATACCTGCACGCCCATGCTTACCACGAAGTACAGCAGCACGCCGGCCGGGAAACCGACCATGATGAACACGAAGACGAAGTTGATCAGGATCGACTGGCGCAGCATCGTGGGGTTGCCGCGTGCGGAGAACCACGACATCGCCAGCATGACGAGCACGTAGAGCGCCGGCAGGATGTACCAGGGGTCGGGGAGGCCGAGGTCGGGGATCCACAGGAAGCCCTCGTTGAACTCGAAGTTGACGAACACGCGCCACAGGATGATGAACAGCGGCATCTGCAGGAGGATCGGCAGGCAGCCGCCGGCGGGGTTGACGCCGGCCTCCTTGTAGAGCTTCATCGTCTCCTGCGTCAGCTTCTCGCGGTCGTCCTTGAACTTCTTCTGCAGCTTCTGCAGCTCCGGCTGCAGCGCCTGCATGCCGAACATCGACTTCGTCTGGGTGGTGATCAGCGGCCACACCAGCGCGCGGAACAGCAGCGTCAGGACGATGATCGACAGCGCCCAGTTGTTCACGTAGGTGTGGATGAACTCGAGGGCGATGAGCACCCACAGTGACATGCGGCCCAGGATGTTCGGGTTGAACAGCCCGGGGAGGCCGTCGTAACCCTCCTGGTAGAAGCGCACCAGCTCGTTCTTGCCGTAGTAGAGGTCGACCGTGAGGCGCGCGTCGCCATCGAAGGGCGCCTGCATGGCCAGGCGGCGGCTGCCGAGCGAGATCGCCTGCAGCGGGTCGCCCCCGGCGGACCCGGTCACGCCCTCGCCGGGGGTGAGGATCACCGCGTTGTCGCGGTTGTTGTTGCTCGTCTGCAGCGACGCGTAACTCGGCGCTTCGACCGGCACCGACAGCGGGTTGAGCGTGAAGGCCTCGCTCTGGCCGATCTTGATGACCGGCGTCTCGGCGCGCCCCACCCCGGCGACCGCGAACTGCACCATCTCCGGCACGTCCAGGTCCTCGGGCGCACCGGGTGGCACGCGCACGGTGACCTCGTAGCGCAGCGTCTGCACCACGTTGGAGACCTCGACCTCGACGGCGACGTCGAGTCCGGCCGCCTCGTAGGTGAAGCTACCGCGGAGGGTGGTCTCGTCGACCTGGACCCAGTTGGCCTCGGGGTCGACCGGCGGGTGGTACACGCCGTCGAGCAGCAGCGCGGCGCCCGGGATGGCGGCGTCGGCCGGAACGAGGTTGTCGCGGTTCTCGACCTGGTAGTTCGACAGCGACTGGCCCTTCTGGATCTTCGCGAACGCGGCCACCACCTCGCCGGCCTCGGAGAACATGAGGTCGACGCCCTTGGTGGGCACCTTGACCAGCGCTTGGTCGAGCTCGTCGCACCAGAACGACGGCGCGCCCGGCGCGGCACAGGCCGCGGTGAGCTGCTCCGCGTCGCGGAACTCCGCCGGCGTGAAGGGGTAGGTGCCGAACGCGTCGCGCGCAGCGGCCAGCCCGGTGAGGGCGAGCGCGAGCACGGCGACGAGGAGACGGGGTGCGACGGTGCTGCTCAAGGTTCCTCCGCTGCGTGGCCGGGGCGGCCCGTGACGACGAGGGGGGTGGAGCGCGCGGGGGGAACGGGATCGAACCCTCCGGGGTGGAACGGATGACAGCGAAGCAGCCGCCAGATCGCCATCGCCAGGCCGCGGAACACGCCGTGGACGTGCACCGCCTCGACCGCGTAGGCGCTGCAGCTCGGGTGGAAGCGGCAGGTGGGGGCGGGCTTGAGCGGCGACAGGTAGCGCCGGTAGAGCACGATGGGCGCGGCGACGACGCGCCGAGGCCACGAGGGGCGGGCGTCGTGGCTCACGCCGGACTCTCCGGGGGGCGGCCGCCCGCTCGGGCCGACGACGCCTTGGGCGTGGCCTTGGGCGTGGCCTTGGGCGTGGCCTTGGGCGCCGGGGCCCTCGAGGACGACGCCTTCGGCGCCGGCGGCTTCGGCGCCGCGCTGGCCTGGTCCAGGGCGCGGCGCAGGGCCTCGCCGAGCTCGCGGTAGTCGGCCTCGGCGGCCGACGGGCGAACGATGACCAGCGCGTCGAACGACGCCGGCCAGCGGCCCTCGGGACCCAGGCCGACCGGCGCGTCAGCGCAGACCGGCGCGGGCGTCGCGCGGAGCATGGCGCGCAGCGACTCGCGCAAGCGGCGCCGCACCCGGTTGCGCACCACGGCCTTGCCCACCTTCCGGCTCACGACGAAGGCCACGCGCACGTCGCCGTGACGGGCGGGGCGCAGTCGCAGGCTGAGGTGCTTCGATCCACCGGGGCGTCCCTTCCGGAGGCGCTGGAACGCGCGGTCGCCCTTCAGGGAGCGAACGACCGGCGCTGGCTTCAGCGGTCCGATACGGACAGGCTGTGGCGGCCCTTGGCGCGGCGGCGCTTGATGACGTTGCGGCCGGCGGCCGTCTTCATGCGCGCACGGAAACCGTGGGTCTTGGCGCGCTTGCGCCGGTTGGGCTGGTAGGTCCGCTTCATGGCGTTCGTTCTCCTTCCGCTCGGACCGCCGCGCCCGGCACCTCGGACGCGAACGGACCGCCGCATGCGACGGCAACCACGGCGCCGGGGTTCGCGCGCCGGGGGTGATCGGGGGTGGCCGCCCAGGGAGCCGCATCGGCGAGTGACACGTCTCCAGGGTCGAGCCTTGGGAGGATAGCACACGCGCCGCTGCGCGGGATGAACTTCGGCCGCGGCTACGCGCCCGCCGTCACCGCGCGCGCCCACCCCAGCAGACGCGCCTCGGACCAGGCCGGCCCGATCAGCTGCGCGCCGGCAGGCAGGCCGTCCTCCGCCGTGCCCGCCGGCAGGCTGAGCGCCGGCATGCCCGACAGGTTGGCGAGGCAGGTGGTGACGTCCGCGACGTACATCGCCAAGGGGTCGTCGAGCCGTTCGCCCTGCCGCCAGGCGACCGTCGGCGCGGTCGGCGCGAGCAGCACGTCGACGCCGGCGAGGGCACCCTGCAGCGCGTCGGCGATGCGCCGCCGCACGCGCGCGGCCCGCTCGGCGTAGGCGTCGGCGTAGCCCGCCGACAGCGCGAACGAGCCCATGAGCACGCGACGCTGGACCTCGCGGCCCAGGCCGGCCGCGCGGGTGGCGCGGGCCACCGCCTCGTGGCCGTCGCGCGCCTGACCGACCCGCAGGCCGTAGAGGGTGCCGTCGTAGCGCGCGAGGTTGCTGCTCGCCTCCGCCATGGCGATGAGGTAGTAGCTGGCCACCGCCGCCTCCACCAGCGGCATCTCGACCTCGACCAGCGTGGCTCCCGACGCGGAGAAGCGCGCGCCGACGCCGTCGAGCGCGGCGCGGACACCGTCGCTCACGCCCCGCCACAGGTCGGCGATGCGACCGACACGCAGGCCACGCAGGTCGACGGGCACGGGCCCGACCTCGTCGGCGGCGCGCGCGGCGGTCGTCGCGTCGGCCGGGTCGTGCCCGGCCATCGCAGAGAGCGCCACCGCCGCGTCGTCCGGGTCACGGGCGAACACCCCCACCTGGTCGAGCGAGCTGGCGTAGGCGATCACGCCGTGGCGCGAGAGGCGGCCGTAGGTGGGCTTGATCCCGAAGACGCCGCAGAACGCGGCCGGCTGGCGCACGGAGCCGCCGGTGTCGGTCCCCAGCGCGAGCGGCACCACGCCCTCGGCCACCGCCACGGCGGAGCCGCCGGACGAGCCGCCGGCGACGCGGCCGGGGTCGGCCGGATGGCGCACGGGACCGAAGACCGACGTCTCGCTGGAACTGCCCATGCCGAACTCGTCCAGGTTCGTCTTGCCGATCACCAGCGCGCCGGCCGCCTCCAGGCGCGCCACCACGGTCGCGTCGTACGGCGGAACGAAGCCGCGCAGCACGGCGCTCCCGGCGGTCGTGGCGACCCCCTGGGTGCAGATGTTGTCCTTGACGGCGACGGGCACCCCGGCAAGCGGACCGGGGTCGCGGCCGGCCGCGACCTCCGCGTCCACCGCGGCCGCGCGCGCCAGCGCGCGCTCCTCGGCGAGCGCGACGAAAGCGTTCGACGTCGAGCGGGCCGCCGCGGCCAACGCGCGCTCGGCGACCTCGACCGCGGTCACCCGCCGCGAGCGCACGTCGGCGGCGATCTCGCGGGCGCTCGTCATGCGGCGGAGCCTAGCACGGCCCCGGCGGACCGCCCCGCATGCGAGCGATTTCGCTCGCGTCGCAGGCGGCGGATCCTATGCTGACGGGCATGGCATGGGCCCCCGATCGCGATGGCGCCCCGTCGCCGCCCGAAGCTGGCGTGGTGACGGGCGGCCGCTTGGACGGCGCGAACGGGTCGGCCTCGGCGGCCGCCGCCGAGGCGGCGGGCGCCCCCACAAGGGCGGACGCCGACGCACCGGAGGGCGGAGCGCCCGCGCCCGGCGAGGCCGCGACCCGCGTGACCGCCGCGGCCGCCAGCGACGCGGGCCGCGTCCGGGTCGTCAACCAGGACGCCCAGTGGGCCGGCCAGGTCGGCCACAAGGGCTACCTGGCGGTCGTCGCCGACGGCATGGGCGGGCACCAGACCGGCGAGGTGGCCAGCCAGCAGGCACTCGACACGTTGCTCGCGACGCTGCGGTCGCTCCGCGCCCATCCGCCGGCCGCGCTCGCGCGCGCCGCGCAGGCGGCCAACCTCGAGGTCTACGCGCTGGCCAACGAGCGCCCCGAGCACCAGGGCATGGGCACCACCCTGACCGCCCTGCTGATCGACGACCAGGTCGGCCTCATCGGCCACGTGGGCGACTCGCGCGCCTACCGGCTGCGCGAAGGCGAGCTCGTCCAGCTGACCCAGGACCACTCGTGGGTGGCGGACCGGGTGCGCCAGGGGCTGCTCTCGCTGGGGGAGGCCCGCCGCCACCGCTGGCGCAACGTCATCACCAACGCCCTCGGCGCCGGCTCCACCTTCCGCCTCGATCTCGGCAGCGTCGACGTCCGCGCGGGCGACCGCTTCCTGCTCTGCTCCGACGGCGTCTCGGCGATGGTCTCCGAGGGGTTGATCGCGCAGATCCTGACCGACCACGCACCGCAGGAGGCCGCGGACGCGCTGATCGCCGAGTCGAACGACCGCGGCAGCCCGGACAACGTCCCCGCCGTCGTGGTCGAGGTCGCCGCGGTCGCCCAGCGGCCGAAGCGCTACGAGCTGCCGCCAGCCAGCGCCGGGCCGACGTCGGTCGAAGTCGGCGACA
>CAZJUA010000079.1:0-28986 GCA_964549045.1 uncultured bacterium
CGCGGTCACCGAGGTCCACACCTGCGATCTTCCTACCACCCGTATGCTGGTTCACGGCCGTCCTCCGCTTCTCGGGCCACCGACCCGTAACCCACGGTACTCGCAGCCTCGCCAGAGTGACTGCGCCGAAGGGAGGGCGGCCGCCTCATCCCATCTGTAACGACGCCGCTTCAGGGCGGCCGCATTCGTCAACGCCGAGATGTGCTCTCCCAGCCGATCCGGTGGTTGCACCTTCGAGCGCTTGAACTCGAGCCACTCGGTCTCATGTCGCTCAGAGCGAAGGCCATCGAGGAACTCGACCCAGGGGTCATGCTGCATTCGGGTACCGCCTTCGGTCACGCGCACCAGGTGGTCGGCGTCCGACGACTCTACCCGACCCGTCCGCGCTTCGACGGCGAAAGTGAATCGATCAGCGTGTACGCGGCGCACCGGTGAACGCGTGCGAACACGTCGTCGCTGGTAGGTGATGGTGGCTACCTTCCACGGCTGAGTGTGCGGGGGCGGGGCGGTTGCAGCGACGCCCTTCCCCGGTACTCTGTGTCCCTGGTGACGCAGCCCGACCCCGCCAACCCCCTCATCGTCCACGCCGACCGCACGGTGGTGCTGGAGACCTTCCACCCGCGTTCCGAGGCGGCGAGGGTCGCGATCGCGCCGTTCGCGGAGCTCGAGCGCAGCCCGGAGCACCTGCACACCTACCGCATCACCCCGCTGTCGCTGTGGAACGCCGCCAGCGCCGGGCACGACGGCCCCGCGATCGTGAACGCGCTGCGGCGGTACAGCAAGTTCCCGCTGCCGCCCAGCCTCGAGGTCGACGTCGCGGAGCTCACCGGCCGCTGGGGGCGCCTGCGGATGACGTCGGTCGACGACGAGCTGCGGTTGGGGGTCGCCGAGGGCGACGAGCCGCTGCTGGTGCAGGTGGCGCGCCACGAGCAGGTGGCGCCGCTGCTCGGTCCGGCGCGCGGGCCGCGCGCCTTCGCGATCGCGCTGGGCGCCCGCGGCGTCCTCAAGCAGGCGCTGCTAGGCGTCGGTTGGCCCGTGCAGGACGTCGCCGGTTACCACGACGGGGCGCCGCTGGAGCTGTCGCTGGCCCCCGGCGTCGACGTGCGCGGCTACCAGGCGGAGGCGGCCGACGCCTTCTACCAGGGCGGCAGCGCCGCCGGTGGGTCGGGCGTGGTGGTGCTGCCGCCGGGTTCGGGCAAGACGATCGTCGGGTTGGTGGCGATGGCGCGCGTGCGGCAACGCACGCTGGTGCTCACCACCAGCCGCACCAGCGCCAGCCAGTGGCGCCGCGAGCTGCTCGCCAAGACCACGCTCACCTCCGACGAGGTGGCGGAGTACGGCCCCAGAGCGCGCAAGGTGATCGCGCCGGTCACCTTGTGCACCTACCAGATGCTCACCACCCGCACGCGCGGCACCGGCGGCGCGGACGGCGAGCCGGCGTACGCGCACCTCGACCTCATGAGCCAGCACGACTGGGGCCTGATCGTCTACGACGAGGTGCACTTGCTGCCCGCGCCGGTGTTCCGGCTCACGGCCGAGATCCAGGCGCGCCGCCGCCTCGGGCTGACCGCCACGCTGGTGCGCGAGGACGGCCGCGAGGGCGACGTTTTCAGCCTGATCGGCCCCAAGCGCTACGACCGGCCTTGGCGCGAGCTCGAGCAGGACGGCTGGATCGCGGTCGCCGACTGCTGCGAGGTCCGCCTGCGGCTGCCCGAGGGGGAGCGGATGGACTACGCGCTCGCGGAGCCGCGCGCCCGCTACCGGTTGGCCGCCACCACCGTCGCGAAGGACGCCGTGGTCCGCGCGATCCTGGCGCTGCACGCCGACGCCCCGGCGCTCGTCATCGGCCAGTACCTCGACCAACTCGAACGCATCGCCGCCGATCTGGGCGCCCCGCTGATCACCGGCGACACGCCGCAGCCGCAGCGCGAGCGCCTGTTCGACGACTTCCGCGCCGGCCGGCTGACGCGGTTGGTGCTCTCCAAGGTCGGCAACTTCGCGCTCGACCTGCCCGACGCCGCGGTGCTCGTGCAGGTCTCGGGCGCGTTCGGCTCGCGCCAGGAGGAGGCGCAGCGGCTCGGCCGCGTCCTGCGACCGAAGGCGCGCGGTGCCGGCGCCACCTTCTACACGTTGGTCACGCGCGAGACCGACGAGGAGACCTTCGCGCACCACCGCCAGCGCTTCCTCACCGAGCAGGGCTACGCCTACCGCATCATGGACGCCGCGGAGTGGCTGCAGCCGTCGCCGCGCCCGGCGGCGCACCTCAACTGAGCCGGGAGCCGAGCATGCCGAAGCGTCCACGCACACCGAGCCCCTCACGCGCACGGGCACCGTCCGGGACGGCCGTAACCGGCGCCGCACCCGTCCCGCCGCTCGAGGGCGCGGCCGTGGCCGTGCACGACGGGCTGGCGCTCATCGAGGTCGCCGATCCCGCGGACCTCGCGGCTCTCCTCGCCGATCCGCGGCTCGCCGAGCTGGTGCTGGCGCGCATCGGGGAGAACGCCGCCGTGGCGCTGCCGCAGGTCGCGCCGCGCCTGCTGCTGGCGCTGATCCAGGCGGGCCACACCCCCACCGTCGAGGGCGATCCGTGACCGACGACCAGCGCCTGCTGTTCGGCCTCGAGCGACGGATCGACGACGACGACGACGATCCAGACGCGCCGCTGCCGGTCACCCTGCGCGACGATCGCACGGCGCCGAACACCGACCCGCAAGGCGGGGCCGCCGGCGTCGACCTGACCCGCGCGCTGCCGCACCTGCAGGTGCCCGACCTGCAGCGCATCGGGCGCCGCTTCGCGCCCCACGGCCGCGTGCCCGTCAACAAGGCCCACCTATGCGAGCTGATCGCCGCGGTCCTGGCGTCGCCCGACGGCCTCGACGCGGTGATCGCGCGGCTCGCCCCGCTCGAGCTCGAGCTGCTGACGGAACTCGCCCGCCGCGGCGGCGCCGCGGACGCCTGGGAGCTCGCGACCCAGGTGGCGCTGCGTGGCTTCCCGGCGCCGCCGGTCGAGCGCCGGCCGTACGCGTTCAACCGCTGGCTCGGGAACTCTGGTGCCGAGGCGTACCTGAGGCCCCTCGTCGACGACGGCCTGCTCGTGCACGGCCGCAGCCCGGCCGCGCCCGCGGGCGTCGGTGTGTTCGACGAGGCCTGGGTCGGCGCCGACCCGCGCCTGCTCGCGCGCCTGCCGCGGCGCCGGCCCGGGCCACCCGCGCCGCTCGAGGCGCCGGAGGCCGCGTCGGCGCCCGCCGCCGCACGTCACCCGGCGGCGGTGGTGCTCGAGGTGCTCGACGCCGCACACCTCGTCCTCGACCTGGGCGGCGTGCCGCTCACGCGCTCCGGTACGATCGCGCGGCCGTTCGTGCGGCGAGCGGAGCGCGGGCGTCCGCTGCGCGCATGGGGCATGGAAACGCTGCTGCACACGCTCTTCGCGCTCGGGCTCATGCGCCCGCCCAGCGAGCGCGCCGCGAGCGGCCGCGCGCACCCGTGGCAGCTCGACCGCGACGAGCTCGCCAAGCTGCTGCGGCTGCCGCCCTACCTCGCGTACGCCGCGATCGTCGATGCCGTATGCCGCGTCGGCGACGGCCCCTTGGACGACGCTTGGAGCGACGGGCTCTACGGCGCCGCCCCCACCGCCGCCCTGCGGCGCTCCGTGTTCGACGCCCTGGCCGCGCTGCCGCCCCACCCCGTCACGCTCGACGCAGCGGCGACCGCGCTGTGGCGGGGCCCGCTGGTCCAGGTCTACGGCTGGCCCGACCGGCACGGCGGCACGGGCGAGTTCGGGCGCCGGCAGCCGTCGGAGGTCGCCGCTGTTCTGTCCGGTGCGTGCGTGCGGTTGGGCCTCCTCGCCACCAGCGCCGCGCCGCAGACCCACGGCGGGGCGCCCCACGACGCGCTCGAGCCGCGGTCGATCGCGCCCGCGCTGGGCGCGCGCTGGTACGCCGCGGCGCGCGCGCGACTGCTCGGGCGCGCCCTTCCGGGGGACGACCCGCCCAACCTCGGCGGACCCGCCACCCGGCCGGCGTCGGCCGACCGTTCCACCGTGGGCGGCGCGTCCGCGAGCGGCGACGCGCCAGCGATCCGCGACGCGCCGACGGCCGGCGGGACACCGGCGTTCGTGGTCCAGCCGAACTTCGAGGTGCACGCCTACCTGGACCGCCTCGACGCCGACGCCATCTCGGCGCTGACCTCCGCCACCGCCGTGCGCATCGACCCGCACACGGCGGTCTTCGAGATCGACCGCCGGAGCGCGAGCCGGGCCATCGACGTGGGGCGAACCGTGGATGGCGTGATCGCCGATCTGCGCGTGCACGCGGGCGCCGTACCGGACAACGTCGAGCGCGCGCTGCGCGACTGGGCCGCGCGCCGGGAGCGGCTGCGGGTCACGCTGGACGCCCGCCTCGTGGAGTTCGCCGACGAGGCCGCCCGCGACGCCGCGCTTCCGGGCCTGGGGCGCGCGCGGCCGGTGGGCGAGCGTTTCGCCCTGCTCGCGCCGCGCACGAAGCCGCCCGCCGGCGAGCTGCACCGCTACGGCGACCCCGCCGAACGCGGGCTCGCGATCGATCGCGCGGGCGCGCTGCGGGTCACCGGTCCGCTCGACCTCGCAGGCCGCGCCGTGGTGCACGCCCTCACGCGCCCAGGGTCGGGCGCGAAGCGGGTCTTCGACCCCGGCGCCATCCGCGCGGGTCCCCTCCCCGGCGGCTGGCGCGACGTGCTGCGCGCCCGCCTCGCGGCCGCACCGCCCGCGCACGTGGACGCGCTGTTGCGCGCGCTGAGCGGCGACGCGCCGGAGCCCGTGCTGCAGAGCGCCGTGCTGTTCCGGCACCCGAAGGCGTCGGCGTGGGCGCAGCACCCGCGGCTGGCGCCCCACCTGACGGCCGCGCTGAGCGACGGCGCCTACCTGGTGGAGCCGGCGGCGGTCGCACCGCTGCTGGAGGCGCTGCGGGAGCTCGGGTTCGCGCCCGACGCGCCGGTCGAGCCCGCGCCCGACGAGGCGGCCGCTGGGCTGGCCGCCGCCGCGTCGGCGCGCGCGCCCGCGGGCGCACCCACCGCCGCCGAACCGGTCGACGCCCTCATCGCCGGTCTCAGCACGCGCCGCGTTCGCGAGCGGCTCGAGGAGGCGATCGCCGGCGGCCACGACGTCGAGCTGCGCTACACGGCGGAGCGCGAGCGCTACGGGCGCTACGGTCGGACGCTGCGCGCGCGGGGCCGCAAGCGCACCGCCCGCTTCCGGCCGCTGCTGGTGCGCTACCGGGGCTCGATCCCGTACCTGCACGCGCGCCCCGTCGACGGCGCCGAGGACGACGAGGAGCTCATCCGCATCGGCTACATCGAGGCGATCGCCGTGCTCGCCTGAGGGGCGCTCGAGGGGGTGGCGACGCTCGACGCCGTGGCCGACGGCGCCAAGCGGTCGCCGAGGTCGATGACGCTCGCCTGGCGCCTGGCCGCCACGACCTGGAGCGTGTCGTCACGGTCCACCCAACCGTTTGGGTCGACGACGTTCAATGCCGGTCCGGCTCCCGCTCGAGCGGCGGCAGATCCGGGAACCTCCCCCGGAACGTCCGCATCGGCTGCACGGGTACGAGTTCCACCCGGTTGCCGACGGCGAGCACCTCGACCTGCTGACCCGGTCGGATGCCCAGCTGTTCGCGGACGGCCTCTGGGATGACCACCTGGTACTTGGGTGACACGGTCACGACGGCCATGGGACGACTCCTTCAGCGATTGGCTCTTCGTCATGCGGTGGTCCGCGGCGTCCGTTTCGTCAACGGCGGTCGTGACGCAGGATTCGGATCCCGTTACCGGCTACGACAGGTGGATGGAGAGCTTCTTGCCGCAAGCCTGCGCGTACTTGCGCAAGGTGGTCAGGGATGGCGAGTGCTTCCCGGTCGCCAGCGCCCGCTCCAGGCGAGCGACGGCCGGCGCCTGGGTCCCCATGCGCTCGGCGACCTGCGCCTGCGACAGCCCGGCTTCCGTGCGCGCCTTGAGCAAGATGTCGAGCAGCGCACCCTCTTCACGCTCGATGCGCTCGACTTCCTCGCGAACGCCGGGGCGACGCAGCAGCTTGGCGACGACTTCGTCATGGGTTCGCATGCTTGACCTCCTTCATGCGCTTGCGCGCGATCTCGATGTCCCGCTTGGGCGTCTTCTGCGTCTTCTTGACGAACGCGTGAAGCACGATCACCCGACGGCCGACGTGGGTGCAGAAGAACACCCTGGCGATGCCCTCCTGGCCCTTGAGGCGTAGCTCGAAGAGCTCGTTGCCGACCGCGTTCGTGTGCGGTGAGCCAAGGTTGGGACCGACGGCAACGATGCGGCGCGTGAGGGCGGCGTCGCCGGCCGGCAGGAAGACCAGCTGGTCGAGGTCTGCGCAGGCGAGGCAGAACGCGCGGCCGCCGTCGCCGAGGGTGATCCAGGCGCCGCGCCCGAGGTCCTCGTGACACTCGTCGCAGGTGGCGTTGCGGCTCGTGATGAAGACCGTGAGGTCGGGGGTGTCACGCGGGGGCATGCCGGACCTCGCCGAATACCTCCAGATCGTCGTTCACCTGGGCGCTTCGATCAGCCGCGCTTCCCGTACTCAGCGGAGGGGTAGCCCAGCACCAAACCACGAACACTGACGTCTTCGTCGACACCGGGCCAGTGGATGCCCTCGCCGTCACCGATCAACTCGAACACGGCTCGTTGCTCGGCCGAGGCATGCAGCAGCCTCGGAAACCACGCCATGCCTCCATCAGCTCGTCCTCCTGCTCTCGAACTACCGCTTCGATGAAGAAGAGCCTATAGGGTCCTACGACCGTGACCGTCGGCGACACCCGTCAGTGTACTCGGTCGCTCGACCGAGCCGTTCTTGGCGGCGCGTCACCTCCCTTGGAACGCCGTTCGCCACCGCTTCCGCGGGTCGTCGAACTTCACCGACGCTGGGTCGAACGCGTGCGCATCGAACGTCCCGACATCGGCGGCTACCGACTCCCCGCCGTGCCGGAACCCGGTCCGCTCGTCAGCCGCCGTCGTCGCGATCCTCGGCCCGCTCGCCGTACCACGCCCCGAGGTACTTCCGGCTCCTGACGGCGCCCGGACCTCGGAGGAACAGGCGGAACATCGTCCAGAGCGCGTTCGGCGCCGCGGGATCCCGGAGCTTCCGCCCGGAGGTGACCACGCTCTGCCGCAGAACGGCGAAGCGCCCCGAGCGCTTCAGCGCACGGCTGAACGCGATTTCCTCCGATCGGCACGATCGTGTCGGCGTCGACGAACATCAGGATGTCACCGCGGGCAGCGCAGGCCCCCCTCGTCGTACGCCGGGATCACGAACGTGATCATGCGGTCAGCGCTCTGACGCGAGGGGCCGATCCGCCGGGGCCCACGCCACCCCCACGCGGGCGCCAGGGGCGCCGCCAGGCGCAGCGGACCCATGGGTGGGGCGCGCACCCCGCGGCGAGCCGTACGCGAGATCCCCGCGGGTGAGTCCGATGACGGCGGCGGCCGCGACCACGAGCGCCGCCGTCCGGATCAGGTCCGTCAGCGCATCCTGCGGGATCAAGCTGCCGGCGACGTTCGTGCCGGCGTGGGCGAGCACGGCGATCAGGATGCTGCCACGGGAGCCGTTGCACAGCCACGCGTACAGGACGCTCAGCAGCGGCAAGGTGAGGTTGAAGGCCCAGAACCTGGCCGTGATGAAGCCGAGGGCGTGCTGGTAGGTCCCCTCCAAGAAGAACAGCGGGAGGTGCCACAGCATCCAGAGGACCCCGACGACGACCGCGGCCACGGCCGGTGTGACGCGGCTCTGCAGCACGTCGTGGCCGACACCGCGCCAACCGGGCTCCTCGACGAGGCCGGCCGCGAGGGCGAAGCCGACCGCGAAGGCGATCGCGCCCGCCGACAGCGCCAGGTCCGCCGTTGGGGAGCGACCCGCGGCCGCGCTGACCAGGTAACCGACGAGTGCGGGGAGGACGGCCACCGCCGCGGTCGCCAGCCACCAGGCGGCGGGCACCCGCCGCGGGTCCACGATGCGCCCGAAGAAGGCGCGGCGATAGCCCGAAGCGGACCGCCGAAGGACGAACAGCGCACCGAGCAACGGACCGGGGCCCCCGAGGAAGACGACGAGGCCCACGGGGACGTCGATCGACAGCGCCCCAGCGATGACGCCGCCCCACCAGAACGTCCACGTCCACGCGAAGGTCACGAGGGCGTAGCCCGCGAGTGCCGTCCAAGTCCGCGACGTTGGGCCCGCGTGGTTGCCGCCCGGCTTCATGACGTCGAGCGTATCAGCAGGAGCCGGGCGGTTCGACGGCCTCGACCCCCCGGGGAACGGATCCCGGGAGGGCGATCGGGAGCTCGCGCTGGGCCGGGGGCGGCACGCGAAGCCGCGGTCGAACCGCCAGGCGCTGGAGAACGCCGCGCCGTCGACCGCTGATCGGCGGGGTCCGCGGTGCTAGCATAGTGCCAGCAAAGGGGGCCGTGATGCCGACGATCACCGTGCGCAACGTTCCGCCGAGGGTGGTGCAGTCCCTGAAGGCACTGGCGAGGCGTCACAACCGAAGCATGGAGCAGGAGGTGCGCGAGCTGCTGGAGGGCCATGTCGCCGAGCGCGCGGCGATCCTCGACCAGATCGAGGCCGGCTGGCAATCGCAGTCGCGGCGGCCGACGGCGGACGAGATCGATGCCTGGATGGCCGTCGGCCGGCCGTGAAGGCCGTCATCGACACGAACGTCGTCGCGTACCTGCTCCTCGGGACCGAGGCGTTCGTGGACGAGGCGCGCGCGTGCCTCGAGCAGGTGTCCGTGCCGCTGGCGCCGTCCCACTGGGAAGCCGAGCTGACCAACGTCGTATGGATGGCCGTCCGGGCGGGCGTGCTCCCGGCGGCCGGGGGCCCGGTGCGGCTAGCATGGGCGCGGCGGCTCGGCATCGAGTCGATCGCGACCACCACCCTCTGCCAGGGGGCGCTGCTTCGGTCCATCGAATCGGGCGTCTCCGCGTACGACACCCTCTTCGTCGAACTCGCCGCGCGCTCGGCCTGTCCGCTGGCGACCTTCGACAAGGCCGTGCTGAGGGCGTTCCCGGAGGTCGCTCGCCGCCCCCGTGATCTCGTCGGCCGCTGAATCGACCCGCCCCCCGTGCGCCGCCGCCGCCGCCGGCGCGATAGACTCGCGAACATGGACCGAGACCTCGTCGAGCGCGTGCGGGAGGCCCAGCGGGTCCTCGAGCCGCAGTTCAAGGAGTTGCGCCAGGCCGTCGCGGCGCTGAAGACCGCCGTCCGGCTCGCCGAGGCCGACAAGCCCGATGCGCTGCCGATGCACAAGGCGCTGCTGAAGCTCGAGGCGTCGACGACGAAGGTGCCCGACGACGCCCTGTGGGCGGCGGCCGACGCCTTCAGGCGCGAGACCGAGCGGGCGCTGGACGCGCTCGCCTTCGACTTCGCCAAGGACCTGCGGGACACCTTCGCCGGGCGCGGGGTGGACGTCACCGGGCGTCCGCCGGCCCTGCTGGTGGGCGACCTGGTGCTGCGGATCGACGTCGCCGCCCGCAGGGCGCAGTGGTTCTACGGCCAGGAGCCGCTGACCGGGCGGTTGCCGCTCTCGGCCGCCGCCATCGTCGCGGCCTACGAGCGGCAGCGCAGGCTGATCGCCCAGGGCGAGGCGGATCCCGCGGAGTTCCTGCGCGAGCTCTTCGCGACCTGGAGCGCCGAGCTGCAGGGCCGGTCGCGCAGGCCCGCGGGCAACCGGCTCAACCTTGTCGACACCTTCGCCAAGATGACCCTCGCGCGGCAGTCGGCGCGCTTCTGGAACGCGCCGTCGCGCCAGACCTTCAGGGACTACCCGCGGCCGCAGTTCGTGCGCGACCTGGTCCAGGCCCAGGCGGCGCCGACGATCTCGGTCGACGGCCGACTCCAGCACCTGCGCCTCGGGGTCGCCACCAAGAGCCAGGCGGACAGCTCCAGCCGCAGCGTCTGGCTGCCGAGCGGGAGCGGGGGACTCGACGGCGCCTACTACTCGGACGTCACCTTCGAGGAGGCGCCCGCGTGAGCCGCACATGAGCCTCACCCCCACCCTCGCGCGCCACATCATCGAGGTCCTCGGCAGCTCGGGCACACCGCCGGCGCGCGGCGTGCAGCACTTCAACGTCGGCAACCGTTCGCTGCTCGACGCGTTGGATCGCTACTACCTCTCCTCCTACCTCCAGGACGGCGGCGCGACCTTCAAGCTGGTCGTGGGCGACTACGGCAGCGGCAAGTCGCACTTCCTCTACTGCCTGCGCGACATCGCTTGGGGCCGCGGCTTCGCGGTCGCCAAGGTCGAGCTCAGCCCGGTCGAGACCCCCTACAACGACCAGAAGGCGGTGTACGCGGCGGTCGCGCGCAACCTCATCTGGCACGAGCGAGACGAGGGCGTCTCCGACGAGACGGGGCTGCCGCGCTTCCTGGAGGGGACGCTGGCCAGGGTCATGGGCGGCGAGGTCAACCTCGACACGCTCACGCATCCCACCTACCGCGGCCTGCTGGAGACGCTCGAGGCGGCGCCCATCGACGCGCCCGCCTTCAAGGCGGCGGTCGCGGCCTACTTCGAGGCGCTGGTCCGCCAGCAGTCGGAGCGGCAGGATGCACTGCAGCGCTGGCTTCTCGCCGAGGACACCACGCCGGACGACACCAAGTTGCTGCGCGAGGTCGGCGTGACCGGCAAGGTGACCCGCACGAACGCCTTCCGCATGCTGCGCTCGCTGGCACAGGCGGTGCGCGCCCTCTCCCACAGTGGCCTGCTGCTGCTGTTCGACGAGGTCGACCGCATGAGCAGCATCGGCGGCAAGGCGGAGAAGCTGGCGACCGACAACCTCCGTGAGGTGATCGACCGGTGCCAGGGCGAGATGCCGGGCGCGATGTTCGTCTATGCGGTGCCGCCGCAGTTCCTGAGTGACGTCGTGCCGCGCTACCCGGCGCTGCAGCAGCGGGTCCGCGCCCCCGGGCGCTTCTCGATGACGAACCACCTCAGCCCACAGATCAACCTGGACCGCCTCGACCTCAGCGAAGAGGAGCTGATGCCCGCCATCGCGGCGAAGCTCGTCCCCATCTTCGACACCGCCTTCGACACGAAGCTCGACGCCGCCATCCAGCAGGCCAACGCGACCATGCTCGCCAGCATGGCGCGCGAGGTGTTCCTCGACGTGAGCCACCGCCGGCTGTTCATCAAGGCCTTCGTGACCGAACTCGCCCGCCAGCACGCCGGCCGCGAACACCTGCTCGGCGCGGAGGAGGCGATCGCCGTCGTGCGCGGGCAGGCGGAAGCCATGGTCGGCGGGGAGACCCCGCCCTATTGACGCCCATCCGCGGCAGACCATGATCGGTGAGCGCGTCGAACACCCCACCTTCGGCCCCGGCACCGTCGTGGCCGCCTTCCGGGGTGGCAGCGAGTGGCTCGTACGTTTCGAGAGCGGACTGCGCTTCCGTCGGGCGCGGCGCGAGTTCGTCGGCGTGGCCGACGAGACACCCCGCCCGCCGGCGCCGTCCGCGACGCCCCTCGGCGTCATGCCGCCGGTGCTGCGGTCGCGGTTCGAGGCGCGCCGGCTCGTCGAGGCGCTGCGGTTCGGCGTCGCGCCGGCCGCCCACCTGAGCGAGCTGACGATCGGCCTGACGAAGGAGCGGGCCAACGTCGCCGCCGCGCTGACCCGAAGCCACGAGCAGGGCGGCGCGGTGCGCGCCGTGCTGGGCGAGTACGGCCACGGCAAGAGCCACCTGCTGGCGCTCTGCGCCGAGGAGGCGCTCTCCCGTGGCTTCCTGGTGGCGCGCGCCAGCCTCGACCTGCTCGAGCTGCCGCCGAGCCGGGCCTTCGACATCTACCGCGAGCTCGTGCACGACGTGCGCACGCCGGACAGCGAGGAGCTGGGTCTCGGGCCGCTGCTGCGGCGCGCCGAGAGGCTCGAGTTGGCGGGGCGGCTGCGGGAGGTCGCCGGGCTCGCGTCCGACCCCATTCTGCTCGCCCTCGACGCCCTGTCGGCCGCCCCCGCCAGACGCCAGCGGGCCGCCTGGCAGAGCTGGCTGATGGGCGGTCGACGCACCCGGCACATGCACCCGGCGATCCCTCGAGGCCTCAAGTTCCCGACCATCTTCAGGGTCGGCCACAACGCCCGCCAGGTCGCCTACCTGCTCGGTGGGATCAGCGTCCTGGCGCGCCTTGCCGGCTACAGCGGCCTGTGCGTGCTCATCGACGAGGCCGAGAGCTACTCGCTGCTGAGGGCGGCGCAGCGCCCCAAGGCCGGCCTGTTCTTCGCCGCCATGATCCACGCGGCGACCGCGGTCGGTGCCGGTCGCTCCGCGATCCCGGACGCGTCACTGCCGCAGCACCACCTGCGCGACTACCCGGCGCGGTACGGCGCGGGCCAGTCGCTCCTCTTCCTCTTCGCGGTCACCCGCAGCGAGAACCAGTTGCCGCTCGACGCCTGGCTCGCGGCCGACGAGGTCGTCGAACTCGACCCGCACCCGAGCGCACAGGAGATCGCGGAGTTCCTCGGGCGCCTGCAGGGGTATCACGGCCAGGCCTACGGCTATCCAGTTGACGAGCGGCGCGATCCGCTGTGCCGTGGGGCCGCGGCGACGCTGTCCGTGGCGATGGAGCGCCGCAGCCTGAGCATCCGCGGGTTGGTCCGCCTCGCGGTGGAGTTCCTCGACCTCGCCTACCTGTACCCCGACACCGACGCCGAGGTGCTCGTCGCCGAGCTCGAGCGCGCGGTGGCCGGCCCGGAGGTCACACAGCCGAGGCCCCGATGAGGGGCGACGCCCCGGTCGGTGCCCCGGTCGGTGCCCCGAGCGCGGCGACGCTGACGGCGGGCGAACTGAGGGCGCGCCTGCCGCGCGTCTGGCCGGCCTTCTTCGCCGTGCACGGCAGCTTCACCGAGGCGCAGCTGAGGTCCATGCCGACCATCCTGAGCGGCAGGGACGTGCTGCTGAGCGCGGCCACGGCCACGGGGAAGACGGAGGCGGCGGTCGCTCCCCTGCTCGAGCGCCATCTGCTGGTCAGGCGGCGTGACGCGGCCGCGGGGCTGCGCGTGCTCTACCTCTGCCCGACCCGGGCCCTGGTGCGGGACATGTTCGAGCGGTTGCGCGCGCCGCTCGAGCGTCTCGGCGTCAGCGCCGGCATGAAGAGTGGCGATACCGGGCCGGTGCCGAGCGGGGCGCCGCCTTCGCTCCTCATCACGACCCCGGAGTCGCTCGACGCGTTGCTGACGCGCGCGCCCCGCGTCCTTGCCACGCTGCGGGCCGTGGTGCTCGACGAGATCCACCTGTTCGACGACGACCCCAGGGGCGACCACCTCCGCTGTCTGCTGCGCCGGGTGGAGCGGGTGCGCTCGTACGACCGTGCCGCGACGGGTAGCCGGATCGGGGCCGGTGGCGTGGCCGTGGCGCACGCCGGCCCCACGGGGTCGGCGCCGACGGTGTCGCCACGCCGCCTGCAGCGCGTCGCGCTCTCGGCCACGGTCCCCGACGCCTGCGGCGTCGCCGCGCGTTATCTGGACGATCCCGTGGTCATCGACGTCCGAGGCGGCCGCCAACTGGAGGCGGAGATCCGTCCGCTGGAGACCCTCGGGGTGCTCGCCGCGGCGCTCGCCGAGCGGGGCGCCGCCAAGACGCTGGTCTTCTGCAACACGCGCAACGAGGTCGAGCAGACCGCCAGCTTCCTGAGTGGGCGTCTCGGCTACGAGGCGGAGGTCTTCGTCCACTACTCCAACCTCGACGCTTCGCTGCGCCGCGCGGTCGAGGAGCGCTTCGCCGCGGCGAACGTTGCCGTGTGCGTTGCCAGCTCGACGCTGGAGCTGGGCATCGACATCGGCAGCATCGACGACGTCGTGCTGCTCGGACCGCCGTCGACGCCGTCCTCCTTCCTGCAGCGCGTCGGGCGCGGCGGGCGGCGCGGCGCGACGACGCGGGTGCTGTGCCTGGCGCGCTCGTCGCGCGAGCACCTGCGCTTCCAGGCGCTGGTCGGTCTGGCGGACCGACCGGAGGGCGGCGCGCTGGCGACGCCCGCCGACCTCGGCGGCGCGGGGCTACCGCCGCGCGCGGTCGCCTTCCGGCCCTCGGTGCTGGTGCAGCAGGTCTTCAGCCTGCTGAAGCAGAGCCCGACCGGCGGCGTGCGCTTCGCCGACCTGCGGCGCCTCGCCCCCGACGAGGTGTCGGACGCGACCCTGCAGGCCATCCTCGAGCACCTCACGGTGACCGGTCACCTGCGCGCCTGGCGCCTCGGCGAGTGGCGCCCGGGCGAGCGCCTTGCCGAACTGGCGGACGCCCACGAGATCTACGCCAACATCGGTGGCGAGGCCCAGGGCGCTACGATCGTCGACGCCTACAGCGGGCGGACGATCGCCCGCACGACCCGCCCGCGCGTGGCAGGAGAGACGCTCCTGATGGGCGGCCGGCCGGTCGAGGTGGCGTGGCACGACCGCTTCACCTTCGGGGTGAACCGGGGCACGCGCCCGGCCGACGAGGTCCTGCGCTTCCGTACCGCCCCGCAGGCGGTGCCGCTCGAGCTGGCGCAGGGGGTGGCGGCGCAGTTGGGGTTGGCGCCGGGGCACCTCTATGCCCTCGAGGACGCCGACCGGAACTGGCTCTTCCACTTCTGGGGCGACGTCTACGGCGCGCTGCTCGCGGCGCTGCTGCGGACCCAGTCCAGCGACGACGACGACGCCACCGTGCCTCGTGGCGTACGCGCGCGGAACGAGCTCTGCCTGCGGCTCCCGGAGGCGTTGGCGGCCCTGCCACCCTGGGACCCGCACCTGACCGCGGCCGCGGCCCACGAGCTGCTGCCGCGGTTGGCGCCCCAGCTGCGACTCGGTCGCTTCCAGCCGCTGCTGCCCCCCACCGTGGCGACCCGCAGCGCGCTCGAGCAGCTCGACCCGCCGCGCTTCGAGGCGCTCTACCGAGCCGCCCGGGTCGTCACCGCGCCGGCCGCGCTTCGCGAGCGGCTGCTGGCGCTGGCTTGACGTGGACGGCTGGCTTCACCCAGGCGTAAGCAGGTTCTCGAACGGATGGCGGTCAAGCGATGGGGGCCGAGTTCGCGCCGATCCGAGCGGTTGGCGGTCGCTTGCCGAACTCCCGGTGGGGCGGGCGTCTTTGGACGTAGCGGTGGAGCGCCGCGGCGTCTGGAGGCATCGTCACGGCAGACGCAGGAGACGTTCGCCGCGCCACACGCGCACGATCCGCACACGCTCCGCGTCGACCCGGTAGACGATGCGGAAGGGCGAGTGGATGACCTCGCGCAGCGTGGCCACGCCGAACTCGGGCACGACGCGCCCGCCCTCGTGGAAGTCGGCAAGTACTTCGACCGCAGCGACGATCTCGCGCAGCAGGCGCTCGCCGACCTCCGGTGCGCCTTGCTCCAGGTACCAGCGCCGAACGTTCTCGAGGTCGACGACCGCTGAGTCGGCGAAGGTGACGCGGTGTCGGGACGGCACTCAGCTGAGACCCAGGCGCTGTTTGGCCTCTTCCAGATCGACTTCCTGGCCAGCGTCGAGGTCCATGAGGCCTGCCACGACGTCGCGCAGGAAGGCGCGTTCCTCGGCCTCTGCCTCGTAATCGACCAGCGCCTGCACGACGGCGACGCCGCGACCTCGGCTGGTCAACAACACGGGCCGGCGCGTGGCATCGACCTGGCGGACGATCTTGCCCGGGTTCACCTTGAGGTCGCTGAGCGGGACGACGTCTTCGGAGGACTTGGTCGTTGTGGCCATGGAGCCTCCTTGCCGGTTCTCTGCGCAGGTCTCACGATAGCACCTGTCAACAGGACTCGTGGTGCGCGCTGGAGCCAGCGGCAGCCCTACGACGTGGGCGCATCCAGCGCCGACACCCGGAAGCTCGCGTTCAGGTCCCGCAGGGTGTGCCGGTGCTCGGTCGCGAGGGTCTCCTTGGAGGGTCCCACGAGCGGCAGCGACGCGATCCGCTCCTGCGCGTGCCAACGACGCAGGTGGCGACGTCCCGGCCGCGCATCTTGCTCTCCGATCACCAGGGGCCTCAGGTCGGTGGCGTCTCGATCCGCGTCCAGACGACCCGAGTCTTTGCTTCGGGCCGAATCTTGGCCATTCAGTCAGCCGACACGGCTTCTTGCATCAAGCCGACACGATGCTTCGCGATGAGCCGACATGGATGGCCGTCCGATCATCCCGCGTCTGGCGCGACGCCTGCTCATCGAAGCGCAGGAGGACGACCCGGTCGTCCTCGTTCACGGACCGCGCCAGGGCGTGGGTTGCACGCTGGTCCGAGACGTGGGCGACGCGTCCGGGCGCACGTACGTCACCTTCGGCGACGACGCGCTACGAGCATCCGCGAGCGCCGACCCTGCCGCTTCCTCCTCACGGGCTCCGCGAACGTCTTCGCCGTGCCACGCCTCGCCGATTCGCTCGCGGGCCGCGTGAGCGTGCTGCGCCTCCTCCCGCTCGCCCAGTCCGAACTCGAAGGGACGGCCCCGACCTTCCTTGACCGGCTGTTCACCGGCTCCTTCGCGATCGGACCGTTCGTCCGGTCGGGCACGCCGCTCCAGGCGCGGATCGTGGCCGGCGGCTTCCCGCCAGCCCTGGCTCGCTCGACCGAGCGGCGTCGGGCGCGCTGGTACCGAGATCACGTCGCCGCGGTGACGTAGCGTGACGTGCGCGACCTGTCCCGGATCGCCGCCCTCGACGCGTTGCCGAGGCTGATGCACCTCGCCGCCGGTCAGACGGCGCGCCTCGTCAAGGCAGCCAAGCTGCACATCGGCGACGCCGGCATCGGCACCGCGCTGCTCGGTGGTGGGAGCGACCGCCTGCGATCCGACCGCCTGGTCGCGGTGCCGATCCAGGCCCTGTGGCAAGGACCGTAGGGTGGAGCTGGCTTCGGGCGCTAGGCGAACTCGGCGAAGAACGCCGCATCGACACGGTAGGCGCGAACGGGCTCGAGTCCTAGCTCGAGCGTCTCGAGCATGTCCACCAGCTTCTCGCCGTCCACCAGTTCGATCGGGGTGACGCCGTCACGCACCGCTTCCTTGCGCGCATCCGAGGTAAAGGTCCCCGTGGTGAGGATGATCCCCTTGTCGGCCCTACCCATCATCGCTCCGCGGAAGTCGCGTACGGCACCCGAGCTGACGCTTCCCGCGTAGCGCTTGCACTGGAAGAGAACCTTGAAGCTCACGAGCGGGTTGACCTCCAGGATGCCCACGCCATCGATGCCGCCATCGCCACTGCGGCCGGTTACCGTCACGCCCTGAAAGCCGGACTCCCGCAGGACGCGTTGCGAGAAGGCCTCGAACCCCGTTGGAGACAGCGCCAACAGCGCCTCCGAGTGATCCATGGGATCGGCCGCGCGGCCCGTCTCCGTCAGCGTCCACACGCCGCGCCGGGAGGCGTCGATCATGCCCGCCTTCGCCAGGTAGAAACGCGCCCAGGCGACCTGGATGTAGAAGCGAGGAACGCCGCTCGAGGTCAACGCGGACTGCTCTTCATCGCTGACGCTCAGATCGGCCGCAACGCGGTCCGTCACCTCGGCGGGACGAGCTGAGCCCCCGAGGGCCTTCAACGCACCGAGGGTGGGGCCGAAGTACTGAACGAACGCGGGCCTTCCCGCTGGCTCTGCTGACCCGTCATCCGATCCCCCTGTTCGCGCCAGCGGCGCTGGTGCCGCCTCCGGCCTGTAGAGCGCGCCGACAGGTTCGGCGCCCCGTCATGTCGCTGCCGTCCGCTTGAACGGCGCACAGGCCGTGCCGCGCACTAGGTTACGCTGCCTCTGCCGTGAACTTGACGCCGAGGGCCTTGGCGACGCGCATGACGGTCTCGAAGCGCGGCTTCGTCCCTGGGGTGAGGGCCCTGTAGAGGCTCTCTCGGCTCAGGCCGGCAGCGCGCGCGACCTGCGTCATCCCCTTTGCTCGTGCCACGTCACCTAGCGCCAGAAGCAGCAGATCGGGATCGCTCGTTTCGAGTACCGCTGCCATGTACTCGGCGATGGCATCATCGTCGCCCAGGTACCTGGCTGCGTCGAACGCGACGGGTTTCGGCGGTGCTTTGGCCTTCGTCATGGGTGCTCTCCAAGTTCAGCGACCAGCTTCATGGCGCGGCGGATGTCCCACTTCTGGTCGATGTGTCTCCGGCGTTGAGCATCACGATGACGATCCGACCCCGGCGAACGAAGACCTGCCTGGTCCCCGGCCCATCGTGGACGCGCACCTCCGACAGATCGCCTTCGATGGGCTGCCAGTCGCCGAGGCTCCCCCGGCACTACTTGCCGCAGGCGGGCGGCAACCTGAACCTGAGCGCGGACGTCCTTCAGGTCATCCAGCCAGGCTACGAACTCCTGAGTCCGGAAGACCGTGTACATGCCGAAGCGAACCCAATTGGCTACAGTCGGTCAAGATGGCTGCCGTGGTCCGGGCTGACGCGCCGGGCGCACCCTGCCGCACGCGAGGCGCGCCGTCAGGTTCACGTCCCTGCTAGAACTGGCCGTCTCCTATGCCGCGGCCCATGGGCGGATCCTGTCGAGTTCCCCGGCGAGTCGTTCGCGCGCCACCTCAGTGCCATACGCCACCTGGGCACGTAACCAGTATCCGTCGGACAGACCGAAGAACCGGCAGAGGCGCAGATCCGTGTCGGCCGCGATGCTCCGCCGCCCAGCGACGATCTCGCTGACCCGAGTGGACGGCACGCCGACCTCCTTCGCGAGGCGGTACCGCGAGACGCCCATAGGCTTCAAGAACTCCTCGAGCAGGAGCTCACCGGGCGTCACGGGCGCTAGCTTCGTCGCCACGGCCATCGCCTCCTAGTGGTCGTCCAGGATCTCGACGTCGCTGGGCCCCGCAGCCGTCCAGACGAAGCAGATCTGGTACGGGTCGTTGATGCGGATGCTGAACTGCCCCGCGCGGTCGCCCCTGAGCGCCTCGAGCCGGTTCCCCGGCGGAACCCTCAAGTCACCAAGCCTCCCCGCGATCTCGGGCTGGCGAAGCTTCCGTCGTGCGACCGACTCGATGGCCACGAAGCGCTTGGCCCGCCTGCCCGCGGCGATGGCTCGGTTGTCCGCGTCGCGGAAGGAGACGATCACGTCCGAATGGTAACGCCACGCGTATAGATACGCTGAACGTTACGATCGGGATTCGCCAGCACCGGGCCGGACGGGAGCTTCGTTCTATCGGATCGGCGATCACCTGTGGGCCGCGTGGCGGACCGTCAGGCTCATCGCCCTGTTAGGGCGCAGCCCGCCCCAGCCACGTGTCGGGGTGCCGACGCCCATGAATCACGCCAACATCGCTGATGGTCGACGGATAGACCTTGGAGTAGACACCGTACGGGAACCGTCGCAAGAGCACCCGACGCAGGCGGCCGCGGATGACCGGATGGCGCTCCGGAGCCTCCTCGATGAGCCGCATGGCCTCGTCTACCGCCTCCAAGAAGGCCCCCGCTGCCGCCGGCGATCGCTCCAGGTGCCTGTCGAATGCAGCTGCAACCTCGGCCCAGGCCGCTCGCGTCCGGTGCGTCATCGGCCTCAGCCTCTCGCCGGTCCAGCTCCGCTGCCAAGGTTGGCGTAATCGGTGCGGCCAGCGCGCGGTCGAGACCATCCCAGAGATCACCCATCAACTCGATGCGCTCCTCAGCGGTCAGATCGTCGACCGAAATCGGGCGGGCCATGGAACAAGCCTAAACGGGCCGCTCACCCACAGACCTGAACTCGTGGCCGATCCTCCGGATGCTCTTCAGGTGCAGGAGCTCGTGCCACACCAACCGCCGCAGAACCTTGGCCACCGACCAGTCGCCGTCCTCACGCCGGGTGAGTCGACAACGGTCCCCGGAGTCCCGAATCCCGCGCAACAGGTCGACGGCCTCCACCCTATGCTCAGCCAGGAAAGCGAGCCAGTCCCCATCATCACGGGCAGCCGCAACCCGCGGGCTGCACCCTATCGACCCCAAGTAGTAGTGGGTCTCCGTGTTCGCGATGTGCGCCAGGATCTGGCGCACGCTCCGCCAAGTCGCCCAAGGAGCGAACGAACGGTACGGCGGACTCCAGTCAAGTGCCGCATCGGGCAACTGCTCCAGCGTGTTCAAGAGATCGCACCGCGACGCATCGAGGAGCCGAATGGTCAGATCGATGAGGTCAGGCGAGACCGCGAGTCCATCTGCAGAAAACATGACTTCATCCCCTGAGATGCGCTCGACTACCTCAACGCCCGGACTGACCTTCGGACGTGTCAGCCCATGGGAGTCAAGCCACGCCAGGTACTCGTCGAGCTTCAGTGGCACCCGGGCGAGAACCTGCGACTCACTCGGCGCCCAGGTCGCGAAGCCGAGCAGGTCCAGCGACCAGGCGCTCCAGCCGCTCTCACTGCCCGTCCAGCGGTGAAGCCAAACCTGCACACCAGCCTCCCACGCCGCCTCGGCGCACCTAACGTCTTGGAGAAGACCCGCGAGCGAAGCGAGTCAGGTTGATCTCCTTGTGGGAAAGCCCTCGCAGCAACCTTAGTCGGAACTCGCCGCAGCGGCAGCCAGCAGTTCAAGCGGCTGGAACACCGGAAGCGTTGCCTTCGTGAAGCCCGTTGCATCACGGGTGACGATGGCACCACAAGCAGCCGAGTGCGCGGCCTCATGGACCACGGCGTCCTCATAATCCGTGAAGCCATTCGTGTCCAATGCTCGCTGCAACACGTCTCGGTCAACCGCTGCAACCTGAAACAGGCCGAGGAGTGTACGGAGATGATCGTGAACGGCCTTCTGCCCCAATGCCTTAGCGCCGACGTAGTACAGCGTGGTCGCGGCCGTTGCGCAGATGTAGCCATCTATTCGGTCGTTGTCGACCAGCGCCACCAACTTCTGGGCCACTTCGACGTGCGGGTCTCGCTCGAGCAGGACATCGAGCAGGATATTGGCGTCGAATAGCACTCTCACCGGTACTTCTCCTCCAGGTAGCGGCGATAGTCTTCCTCTGTGGCAGTCGAGCCCTTGAACGCCCCCCTAAGGGATCGGACGCGCGGGGAGATCTCCGTGCCGGGGATGTCCGCATCCGCATCCATCGCGGAAAAGAAGTCCGCCACGAGCTGGGAGACAGACTTGCCCGAGCGGTCCGAGTAGCGCTTGGCCTTGCTGATGAGCTGGTCGTCCAGCCGGAGTGTGAGTTTGGTGTTCACTGTGCGCCTCCAGGACGTACTGACGATGCGACAAGTGTACGTCATCTAGGTGGACGAGGCAAACGCCCGGCGAGCGGTTCCACAGGGTCTCTCCAACTGAGCTTCGCCGGATCCGCGGAACACCCCGCACGGGGCAGGGAAGCCGAGTGGTGGAGGCGCCCGTGCCCGTTAGCGCACCGGCAGCACCAACTCACCCCCCACCCCCACCCGCCCGTACCGCGTCCGAACGTACTCCACGGCACTCTCCGGCGACAGCTTCACCGTGCCGGGCCCGCTGCGCACGAAGAAGTCGCCGTCGTCCGTCGCCTCCGTTCCCTTCCGCCGCAGGAACACCGGTTCGGGGCTGCGCTGGCAGCTCACGACGCACACCGTCTTGCCGTCGACGACCTGCGTCTTGGGGTCGATGCAGGTGCCGGCGCGGTCGCCGAGGCCGCTGCGGACGCCCTGAGAGAGGTGGCGCATGAACTCGTCGTCGCTGGCCAGGCGGTCGTGTTCGATGCCTACGACCGCGCCGTCGTCGGCCACGCCGATCAGCAGGTCGCCGCCCTCGGTGTTGAGGAAGGCCGCGATCGTCGGTGATGCGCTTGTAGAGGTCGAAGTTGCTGTCGACGATCTCCTGGATCACGCGCTCGACCTTCTGGTCGAAGGTGAGCCGCACGTTCTCGCGCGTGTTGGCGCGGGCCGCCGCGTCGAGGGCGGCGTCGCCGTCGAGCTTGCCCATCATCTGATCGAGCGTGACGCGGTGCTCCGACCCATGTGGAGGCCGAAGCGGTCGTTCAGCTCGGCGATGATGCGCGAGAGGGGCTCGAGTTCCTCCTCGTCGTCTCCCGACCCGCTCTTGGTGCCCGCCGGGACCAGCACGCCGGGCCGGACCTCGAGGCCGATCTTGCCGGCGGCGGTCTGCTGGATCCGGTAGGACTCCATGTCGGTGTTCTGCTGCACCTCGCGCGGCAGGGTGACGCGGTCGGCGGGCAGCAGGCGCCGCAGGTAGCGCGCCAACACGTAGAGCTTCTCTAGGTCGGCGTCAGCGAAGGGCAGCACCTGCGCGAGGAAGGCGTAGAGCCGCACGTAGGCGGTGAGCTGGCCGCGGAAGTCGCGCCGCTCGTCCTCGGGGAGCGCGAGCACGCGCTCGACCACGCCGGCGAGCGCGGCGTAGAGGCGGTCCTGCGTCGCCTTCGGGTCGAAGTACACCCGGGCGAACGCGTCGATTTCGGCCTCGGTGTAGACGGGGAAGGCGGCCTGGATGTCGGCGGCCTCGTTGGCGAAGTCGATCACGATGGTGCCGGTCTTGCCCTCGTGCGTGCGGTTGAGCCGCGACAGCGTCTGTACCGCGCCGACGCCGCCGAGCTTCTTGTCGACGTACATCGTGTGCAGTAGCGGCTGGTCGAAGCCGGTCTGGATCTTGTTGGCGACGATCAGGAAGCGCTGCTCCGACCGCACGCTTGTAGCGCGCCGCGCCGGCCGATCTCAGCGGAGACGCGCTTCAGGAGCCGCTGCTCGACGTCGGCGCCGTGGTGCTGCGACAGCCGGAGCCACGCCTTGGGCTGCGTGGCGAGCACGAAGTCGAGCACGTCGCGCTGCAGCAGGCAGGGCTCCCGATCGTAGTCCTCCGGCCTGCGCCGGCGGTAGCCGCCAGGCGGCTTCCTCGTCGAGGATCCGCGGCGGTGCTTCGAGGATCTCGAGGATGGCGTGCGCGCAGTAGACGCGGTTTCTCCTCGCCTCGCTCGTCAGCGTCACGATGCCCGCCCGCTCCAGCCGATCGATGGCGCGTTGCGCCGTCGTGAAGGCGGCACCGAGCCACTCCGCCAGCCTGCGTACGGTCCAGAACGGGTTCTCCGCGAGGAGGTCGACGGCCTTCTCGGGCAGCCGCGACGGGGCTTTGGCGACGTTGGCGCGCCAGCTCTCCAGAAGGTCGCCAATGCGAGCGATGCGGTCGAGTGCGTCCTCAGCCTGGTTCGCTGCGCCGTTCAGGAAGGTTTGAAGCCACGCTTCCCACGCGCCTGCGTCGGTGATCTCCGCCAGCCGCGCGTAGTACGCCGGGCGGGTCGCCTCGAACCAGGCGCTGAGGTAGAGCAACGGGGAAGGGAGCGCACCCTGGGCGACGAGCAGCAGCGTGATCAGCAGGCGGCCGACGCGGCCGTTGCCGTCGAGGAACGGGTGGATGGCCTCGAACTGCGCGTGCATGAGGGCGGCCTGTACGAGCGGCGGCAGCGCGTCCTCGTGCAGGAAGCGCTCCCATGCGGTGAGGCAGTCGAGCAGGTGTTCGGGCGGCGGCGGCACGAAGCTGGCGGTCGCCAGCGTGCAGCCCGCGTCGCCGTTCCTCCGGCCACCCACGTGCCGCCGGCCACCCAGGTCTTCCCGAGCGCCTCACCCGCCAGGATACCGGCCCGCACCGGGCCGAGCAGCTCGATGATGCGCTCGCCGATGGTCTCGAACTGCGCGGGGGGCGGCATCAGGACGGCGCCCGCGGCGAGGTAGTTGCGCCGGCGGGCGGCGAGGTCGTCCCTCCGGTAGAACGCGGGCGTCAGGCGCCCGGCGCCTCGCTCGTCCAGGCGGTGCCGCGGCGCTCGAAGCAGGCAGCGATGGCGCGTTGCAGCGGTTCACCTTCGAACGCGAACGCGCCCGCAAGCGCCCACACGTCGTGGAAGTCCTTCATGCGGCTGTTGCGGGTGTCGGCCTTGACCATCGCCTCGAACGTCTCCGCCACCGATGCCTCGCGCGGGTAGGCGCGGAGGCGCGGCCGCGGAAGCGATGGCAGCAGCGTCGGGTACGTGATCTCCTCGGGCTCGACCGCAACGGCGTCGCCGATGCCGATGTCCAGCTGCAGGGCGATGCGGGCGCTGCCCAGGTACGCGCGGAAGCTCGCCCGCTGGCCGGCGTAGGCGTCCTCCGGCCGAACCTGGGCGATCGTCAGGTCCGAGAGATCGAAGCGCAGGCCGTCCTCCGGACACGGGACGGCGCACACCTCGGTCACGAGCGACGGGATCGCGGCGTCGTCCGCAGCGCCCGTGGCCAGGGCGTCCACGTCGCGCGTCGCTCGGTAGGGGTCGGGGAGCCACACCGTGAGGAGGCTCGCGCCCTTGAGAAGGCAGCGATCGCGGGCCGGCGAGGCGCCGAGGCGCCGAGGCGGTAGAGCCACCGCTCGGCCGCACAGCGGGACAGCGTTCGCTCGAACTCTTCGCCGGTCCGGCGCGCTTGGTTGAGCAGGCGGGCACGCACGGATGCCGCCGCGTCCGGGCTCACATCGCCACCGCGTCGAGCGCCGCACTCAGTCGCCGCGACGGAAGGACCTCGGCCACGCGCGACAGCTCCGCGATCGTCGCCTTGCGCTGGCGAGGTGATCCGCGCCGGGACGCCCTCGAAGGTCGCGTCCCGGACCCCGAAGGTCCAGGCGGGCCCGCTGAAGCGCACGGTACGGAGCCGGAGTTCACGGAGGCGTGGCACGCGGGCTTCGTGCGGGATCGCGAGCCAGACGTCGACCGGCGGTTGGGTGCCGATCTCGTGGACGCGCAGCGCCGTGAGGATGCAGACCACGCTGTTCGGCACGCGAGCGAAGGCCATGGCGAGCGAGTCGTTCTCGGTCGGCTCGGCGTCGGTGATGCGGTACAGGCCGCGGGCGACGTGCTCGACCCGTCTGGAGCGCAGCAGGGCCGGCAGTTGGTTGCGCGTCAGGCCCGCCTCGGCGAGCTGCGAGGGGCGGAAGAACGCGGTGATGCGCGGCAGGCCCGGGGCGAAGCGCCCCGCGGTGCCGCGGTCGTGCCCGGCGCGCACCGCGTCCTCGTCGCGGTTCCAGTCCTTGCCGTAGGGGGGATTGGCGATCGGGTAGTCGAACGGTCGGCCGGCGTGGAGATCAACGGACAGGGTGCTGCCGTACGCGAGGTTGTCGGCGTCGCGGCCCGTCGGGTCCTTCATGAACAGGTCGGACTTCGACACCGCCCACGTCACCGGGTTCACCTCCTGGCCGAAGAGGTGGATCTCAGCCTGCTCGTAAATGGGGGGGCCGGACGAACTCGCCGCCCTGCTCCACGCCGGCGATCACGTGGGCGAGGGCTGCGTGGCGCACGTCCTCGTGGTCGACGACTACGCGCCGCTGCGAGCCCTCGTCACCCCGCACCTCGAGAGCCTTGGCTTTCGGGTCAGTGCCGCCCGGGACGGTGTCGCCGCGCTGGCTTCGCTCGCGGATGGAACACCCTGCGACCTCGTCCTCAGCGATGTCGCGCTGGCGGGAGGGGTCGACGGCGTGGAGGTCGTGGAGTGGGCTCGCACGCTGCGTCCCGGCCTGCCCGCCGTGCTGATGAGCGGGTCTGGTGGTTGGTCGCCGCCATCGGCCTCGTTGCACGGCGTGCCGCTGCTGAGCAAGCCGTTCACCCTTGGCGCCTTGACCGCGGTCGTCATCGACGCTTTGGGGCGCACGGCGCGACGGACGTCGAGCGGCTGACGTGCCGGGCGCGCCGCGTGTGGGTCGTTGCGCCGCGGCGCGCGGCGCGACGGACGCCCTGGAGCGTCGACGACGCGAGGAGATGGAACGCTTCGTCGGCAGGCTGGTGCACGAGGAGCGCAGCCCGCTCTCCGTGGTGATGATGACGCTCGACGGCTTGGCGCGCAGCGGTCGCTTGCCGTCGCCCCGGGCGCTGCCGGGTGTCGCTCGTTGGCGACGCCCGCGACGTCGTCACCGACGCGCAGGCCGTGCGCACGATCGTGGCGAACCTGATCGACAACGCGTGTGCGTACGGTGATGCGGAACACGTGGTGGAGGTCGCGTTCGGGGTCACGGCGGACGCCCACCACGTGACGGTGCGGGTGCGCAACGCCATCGGCGTCGCTGGCGCACCCGACCCTGAGCTCGCGTTCGAGCGGTTCTACCGGGGTCCCCTTGCGGGCGCCGTCACGGGTGCGGGGCTGGGTCTCTACCTCGTGCGGTCGCTCGCGGGTCTGCTCGGTGGCGCGGTGACGCTGTCCGTGGGTTGCGGCCACGTGGATGCGGTGGTGACGCTGCCGTGTTGACGGTCGTCGTCGAGGACCATGCGATCCTGCGCGAGACGTTGGTGGCGCACTTGACAGCCTCGGGCTACCGCGCCTTCGGCGCGTCGCCTCCGTGCGGCCGAACCGAACCTTGGCATCGTGATGGTGACCGCGCGGGGCGCCCTGAGCGACCGCCTGATCGGGTACGAGAGCGGTGCCGACGCCTACCTGGGCAAGCCGATCGTGCTGGACGAGCTCGACGCGGTCGTGGCGGCGGTGGCGCGGCGGGTTCGACCGTCGATGGTCGCCGAGTTCTTGCTCGACACCGCGGCCGAGCGGTTGACGGGTCCGGAGGGGAGCGTCGCCTTGGCGGCGTCGCAGGTCGCGATGCTCGACGCGCTGTCCGTGGCGCCCGAGCGCTCTCTGCGGACGGCCGAGCTCGTGCAGGCGCTGGGGCACGCGCCGGAGACGTACCGCAAGGCGAGCCTCGAGGTGCACGTCGCACGCCTCCGGGAGCGCCTCGCGCGTTGAGCTGCGACGGGCCGGCGCCGGCGGCACGCGGGTTCGGGGTCAGGGCTTGCGCTTCGGGCGCCGTGCGGTGAGTTCGTCGACGTCGATCGCCGTCCTGGCTTGCGATCGAGGCGTGGTGCCTGTCGGCCCTGCTGTCGCGGCGCGCCCCGTGCGGGTGCTGGGGGAGTGACTCGCGCCCATGGGTTCGCCCGCCGCGGGGTTCGCGGCGGGCGGGGCGTGCGGATGATGTTGATGGAGTCCGGGTGGTGCTGGGTTCGTTCGGTTCGAGCCCGTGCGGTGGTGCGGGGTGTCGCTTGGGTGCCTTGGGTTCCTTGGGTTACTGGACGGCGATGGAGTAGGTGATCGTGGCCTTGTAGGTGCCGGGGGTTTCGGTGCCGTCGACGAAGAGGCGGTAGTCCGCGCCGGCGATGCCGAGGGGGCGCCAGCCTTGGGTCTGGTTGCCCGTGGCGATGAGGTCGCCGTTGAGCTTGAACTCCTTGACGGTCAGGTAGTTGGAGCCGGCGGCGGGCTGGACGGTGACGCGCTGGTTGACGAGCTCGTCGCCGGCGGCCTTGACGGTGACGCCCCAGTTCTCGTAGTTCGCGAAGACGCTGACGTTCTCGAAGCTGCTCGCGGTCGGGGCGAGGGCGCCGGTGCTGCCGTCTTCGAGGAGCTCGAAGTAGGCGTCGAACTCGGTGCCGTAGTCGAAGACGACGTTGCTCGCGCCGGTGGCGTCGATGCGGATCATGAGGACTTCGGGGATGACGATCTCGAGTTCGTGGCTGGCGCTGTCGCCCAACTCCGGGGCGAGGGCGGCGAAGGCGCTGGTGCCGAGCATGAGACCGCCGATGATGCTGGAAACGAGGAACTTCTTCATGTGGGTACCCTCCAGGGATCTCCGGTCGGTTGCGCTACTGATATGGGTTGATCTTTGTCAAGTCAGCATGAAAGGGCTGTGACTCGTGTGGGGTCACAGCCCTCTTGCTGATGGGGTGCGTTGGTGACGTGCGGGTCGGTTCTCGACGCGTTGTCAGTCTGATATGCGCGGGTTGGGTACCGCAGGACGACTTGTTCGGCAGGGGGCGTGTCGCGATCTAGGATCGAGCGTGACTGCCGGAGGGCGGCTGCTCATAGTAGCGCCGCGCATCACCCCCAAGACGCTGCCGTCACCAACGCACCAGGAGGGGGTCGAGGGTCAGGCGGGCCGGATCATGACTCCATCACCGCCAACGACCAGCACCAGCCGGCAAGCTCGCGAGCGACGGCGGCGTTCGCGACCACCTTGCGTTTGCCGCGCGCCTCGAACGCCCGCCAACGACGATGAAGCCGTAGGTTGCCCTGATGCCCACGATCACGCGCCTCCGGGCTCGCGAGCGCCCAGCGCGCGCGCAACGTCGGCGAAGTGGAACTGTAGTGCGGCCGGTGGTGCCACGCGGCCTCGACCAGCAGGCGGCGTGCGTGGGCGTTGCCGGTTCGGGTGAGCCCACCCTGGGAGCGCGATTGGCCCGAGGAACTCTCGGTGGGTACGAGCCCGAGGTACGAGCCGATGCGGCGCCCGTCAAGCCTCGACCAGTCACCGATCTCGACGGCGAGCGCGAACGCCGTAAGGGTCGAGACGCCCCGCAAGCACGATAAGCGCTGCGTGACGCTGGTGAACTCGCCCTCGGCCGCCAGTGCGTGGATCGCTTCGTCCAACCGATCACGCCGGTCCTCAACGGCGACGACCGCCTCGTGCGCACCATCGAAGGCAGCCTGCAAGCCGGGCAACTCGAAGCGCTGCTTGCGCAACCAGTCGTGGTGTCGGGTCGTCCACGCCTTCTTGCCAGCGTACGTAAGGCCCCGCCGCAACAGCAGCTTGCTGAGCCGGTGCCGGGCGCTCATCAGGTCGCGCCGGGCGTCCTCCCGAGCGCGCACCAAGTCGCGCGCCGCCTCCTGCGACTCACTCGGGATCGTCACCGCCACGATCTCGCCTAACCGCAACAGCTTCGCGATGTGCAACGCATCGCGGGCGTCCGTCTTCACGCGCTCACCCACCGGCCGCTGCAGCTTCGAGGGCGCCAGCACCTCGCAGCGCACACCCGCGGCCCTGAGTGCCCGCGCGAGCGCGAAACCGGTCGGGCCCGCCTCGTACGCCACCGCGACCGGACCCGGCAGGCCCCGAACCCACGCGAGCACCTCCGCGGGGCTCGAACCGAGCCGACGCCGCACGAGCTCACCCGTCTCGGCATCGAGGGCTGCCCCGACGACCGCGTGGGCGTGGACGTCCAAACCGACGTGCGTCCGTTCTTCTACACTCATCTCAGGGCCTCCCTCACGTATGTGGCTCTACGGACGGAGGGCAACCCCCGGCCGCAACCCACGGGCTACGCGAGTGGAGGCCCCTACGTCAACCCATATCGTCTAGACCGGCGAG
>CAZJUA010000080.1:0-3684 GCA_964549045.1 uncultured bacterium
CGAGCAGGTCGAGAACGGCCAGTTCCTCGCGACCTCGGCCGATCTGCCGGGCCTCGTGGCCCAGGGGCGCACGGTGGAGGAGGCGTTGGAGATCGCCGCGGACGTCGCCCGCCGCCTCCTGGACTCGTACCGCGAGCACGGCGATCCCGTTCCGAGCAACCTGCGAGCGCTGGGACGCGAGTTCGAGGTGGAGGTTCCGGTGACGGCGTCGTGGGCCGGCTCGCTGGGTTGACGTACCACGACGTCGTGACCCGATTGAGGCGTCTCGGCTTCGTGTTCGACCGATCCGCGCGTGGCAGTCACGAGATCTGGTGGAACCCCCATACGCGAGCGAGGACGACGGTCCCGCGCCATCCAGGGGACTTGCCGGAGGGCACCGTGCGAGCGATCGTGCGACAGGCTGGCGTCGACACGGATGCGTTCCTCGGCGCCTAGGTCATCGCGAAGGCGCGGGCCGACGGGTACGTGCCGGTACGTCGGGGCGGGCTCGTGCAGGCGGTGACGTTGGTGCAGGTGGTCGGGCCGCCCGGCGGCGGCAAGACGACCTTGATCGAGCGCGTGCTGCGTTCGTCGCCGTCGCGCCTGCTGGCCGCCGTGCGCATCGTGCCCGACGGCGCGGTGCTCGCGCCCGTGCTCGATGAGGCCGGCGACGCCGACACGGCGCGCTACGCGGCGGCCGGCGCGTGGTCGAGCCAGCGGGTCCTCGTGCCCGCGGGGGCCCCATGCGACGTGCTCGATGCGCTCGACGCGTGCGAGGGCGCTTACCACCCCGCCAGCGCGATCCTGATCGAGGGCGGCCCTGCACGGCGCGGCGACGTCGACGTCGTCGTCTTCGTGACGGCGCCGCTGGCGCCCGGCGCCGGGCTGTCGGTGGTGGAGACGCGCGAGGTCGGGCGGCTGGACGGCCGCGACGCGCTGCGGCTCATGGCCGGGCTGGCGCCGATCGCGTCGGAGGAGGAGCGGGCGGAGCTCGATGCGCTCGCGGCCATCGACGAGGAGGTCGATGAGGCGGAGGTGAGCGACGAGTTCGAAATCCCCGACGCCCTCGGCGAGCGGATCCTCGAGCTGCTCGAGCACGGCTACCCGGTCCGGCAGGAGGTGACCGAGCTGCGTCCGGGGTTCGAGGGGCTGGCCGAGGCGAACGTGGCGGTGGTGAGCGCCGGCGACGCCGGCGGCACCGGCGACGCCGGCGGCACCGGCGACGCCGGCGGCGCCGACGCCGCAGCGGTCGAGGCGACCGTGGCCGCGATCGCGGGGCTGCGGGCCGACGAGGCGCTCCTGCGGTCGCTGCGCCGCGACCCCGTGCGGTTCGGGCCGCGCACCGTGGTGGCGGCCGACCTGCGTGACCCGCGCGACGCCGGGACGCGCAAGGTGGTCGAGTCCGTCAAGCGGCGGATGCGGAAAGCCGCGTGGTGACGGGGCGCGCCGCGGATGCAGGCGAGCCACCCGGCAGGAGGGGCCCCCTCGCCCTCTACCTCTCCCTCCTCGACGCCGTCCCGGGCGACGACGAGGCCGCGCGCGTGCGTTCGTTGCGGCGGCTGCTGGCCCGCCCGCGCGAGGCGTGGCCGGCGGCGCTGCGCGAGCGGATCGACGCGGCCAGCGTGAGCACGGGGTACCTGACGCGCGGGCTGCTGTCGATCCATCGCTTCGCGCCCGAGGTGCGCGAGGCGCTCGAGGCGGGGCTGCCGTTCGCGGTGGCGCGGCGGGTGAACGGGCTGCGGAGCGCGGCCGCGCGGCGGCGGGCGTTGGCGCCGCTGGCGGCGCTCGAAGGCGGTGCGCCGGGTCGGACGCTGCCGCGCGGGTTGGCGGCGCGGATCGAGCGGCTGGCGCGGGCGGAGGCGGCGGGGGCGACCCGGGGCGGGCCGGCGCCCGTGGCCGATCCGTCGGGCTGGCTGGCGGCGTCCGAGACGGCGACGCCGCCGCGCGCGATGCGTGGCGACGTGTGGGGGTTCGAGCCCGCCGCGGGGGCGCGGGCGAAGGACGAGCCGCTGGCCGAGCGGGTGGTGGAGGCGCTGCTGGCGCGCACGATCCCGAGCGGCGGCGAGCTGGTGGACGTGACGGCGGGGCGGGGGACGATCGCGCTGGTCGCGCGACGGCATGGGGTGCGGTCGTGGTCGGGGGATCTGGCGCCGGGGGCGGCGTTCGTGCAGCGGGCGGACGCGCGGGCGCTGCTGGTCGACCGGCCGCCGGGGATCGCGCCGGGTTGCGCGGACCTGCTGGTGGTGCACCCGCCGACCTACCCGACGTGGGCGAGGGAAGCGCCCGACGCGGACGGTGGCGTGGAGGCGTATCAGGACGCGCTGGCGGCGATGCTGGCGGGTTCGCTGGGGGTGGTGCGGCCGGGCGGGTTCGCGGTGATGGTGACGCGGCCGGTGCGGGAGCGGGGCGCGGTGTCGGTGGCGGTGTCGTACCTGGCGGACGCGATCGCGCTGTCGGGGGTGGAGGTGGTGGCGTACGTGTTGGCGGTGTCGGTGGCGGCGGGGGAGGACTGGCATCTGGTGATCGGGCGGGTGCGGGGTTAGCTGGGCGATGGGTCCTCGTCGAGTTGTCCGTGCCGCGCCCGCTGCTCCGCGACATGCGCCTGGATCGCCGCGACGATCTCGTCGGCGTGGTCGATGAGCGTCTGGGCGCGCGTCAGGTGCGCGTCGGGTCCGGTGGGTTGGAAGCGGAGCAGGACGCGGTCGAGTGAGATGGCGTCGTCCTCGCGGGGCGGCTCGAGGGCTTCCGGCGGCAGGCCGGCGTGCTGTTCCTCCGGGATCCATCCGAGTGCGTGGAAGCGCCGCAGGAGGTCGAGCGGCTTGAGGTAGACGGGCGCGTCGCCGATGCGGCGGATGGCGACCAGGAACGCCCGCACGGGCGGGTCGTACAGCGTCTCGATGCCCTTCTGGTCGTGAAGCCACGCGAACTCGTTCATGGCGACCCGCAGGGCGCCGTGCTCGGCGATGCGTGCGCGCCACTCGAGCTCCGGCAGCCGGCCGACGATCGCGTCCATGACGTCGCGGCGGTGGAGGCGCGGGGCGTCGTCGTCGGGTCGGAAGAAGTAGAGGTTGGTGGTGAGGCTCATGGGGGCTCCCTTTGCGTGGGGGGTTGTCATGAGCATGCGGCTAGACTCTGCGTCAACTGAATTGCTCGATGCGGGGGTTCGGTGCGCGGACGAGAGCCCGTCGCGTGCTTGGGGTGCGTCGGCTGGCTCGTTGGCGGAAGCTGTGGCGCCCATAAGGCGACGCTAGGCGGCGTGTCGAGGTTCGCGCACCTCACTCGTGGTGGGCGAAGAGCTGCTCGATCTTGTGCATCGGGTACACGAGGCGTCGTGGCTCATCGCGCAGGCTCGTGAACCCGAGCCGAGCGTAGAAGCCGATCAGCGAATCGGAGATGGCGTCCACGACCAACAGGCTCGAACCCGAGGTCGATCGAGCCGCGACGAGGGCGTGGCGTGCGGCGAGCGTCGCCATGTACGCGACGCATCCGTACCGTTCGACGTCCCGATCGAGCCCGGTGCGCAGGTACGCGTTGATCGCATCGTCAGCGCAGTCGAAGCGCGACCGGTCGTGGGCGCCGTCGAGCGGCTCGATGTGGAGGGCCGGCCGCACTCAGTGGCCGTAGCGCTCGCGGTAGCTGGCGACGGCCGCCCGCATCGCCTCGTTCGGCGCCTCGTGGTCGGCCAGGACGGCGTCGACGGCCGCG
>CAZJUA010000081.1:0-4525 GCA_964549045.1 uncultured bacterium
TCGCGCTCGGCCAGCCCGTGCAGGGGGTGTGGCGCCTCGAGATCGCCAACACCAGCATCACGCGGCTCGGGTTCGATCACCGCGGCACCACGCTGATCAAGGTGAACGACCACGCGCACCTCGACGGGTGGGTTGCCGGGGGGCTGACCCCGCCACCGACCCGTTAGCTAGGCGGTCGTACTCGGAAGCGGCACGCGCGGTTCGGCTTCCGAGTTGCCCGTGCGCCGCCGGGTCCCAGCCGACGAGGTTCGCTGGGAGCCCGCGAGCGATACGCTGAGCCAAACCCACCGTGCACCGCGCGCGGCGTCGGGCACCGGGAGGCGAAGACATGGACGCGATCGTGTTGGCCGGCGGCCGTCTGCCGCCCGAAGACCCGGCGAGCACCACCGTGCCGGGCGGCCTCAAGTGCCTGCAGGAGGTGGGCGGCCGCACGATGCTGCAGCGGTCGCTCGACGCGCTCTCGGCCGCGCTCGGGATCGGGCGCGTCATCGTGGTCGGCGTGCCGCCCGAGACGCCGCTGAACTGCGACCATCCGCTCGAGGTGATCCCGGCGGAGCGCGACATGATCCGCAGCCTGCAGGCCGCTGCGGCACGGCTCGTCGCCGCGGGATCCGGCGCCACGGCCGACGACCGGCAGGTCCTCGTCGTGTCGGCCGACGCCCCGCTCGTGACCGGGGAGATGCTCGACTGGATGCGCGAGCGCGCGCTCGAGGGCGGCGCCGACGTCACGATCACGACCGTCGAACGCTCGGTGATGGAGGCGCGCTTCCCGGGCGCCAAGCGCACCTACGTGCGCCTGCGCGACGGCGAGCTGTGCGGTGGCGACGTCGCCGCCTTCCGGCTCGCCATCGCGGACCGCGGCGTCGAGCTCGCCGAGCGGCTGGTGAAGGCGCGCAAGCACCCCTGGCAGATCGCCGCCATCGTCGGCCCCGGCACCCTGGCGTCGCTCATGGCCGGCCGGCTGACGCTGGCCCAGGCCCTGCGCGCCCTCGACGCGCGCCTCGACCTGAAGCTGAACGTCCTCGTCAGCCCCTACGCGGAGATGGGGATGGACGTCGACAAGCCGGCGCAGCTGGCGCTGGTGCGCGCGGAGCTGGAGGCGCGGGGGTAAGTCCGCGCAGCCTCGCGGTCGCGCGGCCGCGCGACCGCGGTCAGCGGAAGGTTCGCTCGCGCCAGTGCCGCCACACCAGCGGCCAGACGTACAACCACGGACGGCGGCGAACGTGGGCCGGGATCTCCACGCGACGCCCCGTGTGCCGCTCGAGCTTCCAGGCGACGTAGTCGAGGCCTCCCTCGAAGGTGGCCAGCCCCTTGAGCAGGCGCAGGAGCGACAGCCACTTGCCCCACCCGATGCGCAGTGCCCAGCCGGCGCGGGCGCGAGACGTGGGCCCGGGTCGGCCGGCGTTCGTCGCGAGCACCGCCTCGCCCGTCTCGCGGAAGTACGCGGGGTACGCGTCGACCAGTGCCGCCGGGCGGTCGCTGCCCTCGGGACGCAGCTCGGCGCGGTAGCTCAGGCGCAGTGCGCCGGTCCAGTAGTCGATGGCATCGGCCGGTCCGGCCAACCGCGGCCAGGCGCGCCGGGCGAGGGTCTCCACCGCCTCGACCAGCCCATCGACGATCGGTTCGGGGTCGGCCGCACCGACGATCGTCAGCGGTTGGGCGTAGCGCCCCCAGAAGTAGGAGTGAAAGGCCGCGCGCGAGACGCCGTGGCGGAACTGCCGCAGCGACAGCACCGCGACCTTGCCGCGGACGGTGGCACCTTCTCTGCTGGCGCCGCCGTCCGCGCCGGCGCCGCCGGCAAGGCCGGCGCCGCCGGCAAGGCCGGCGCTCGCCTCGAGGTAGAAGACGCTCGGGGGCAGCAGCCGGCACCACCACGCGCCCCAGGGCCCCAGCGCTGCGTCGAGGTCGTCGACCAGCACGTGCAGGTCGACGATCCCCTCGGCGGTGCCGCGCTGGCGGCACGAGCCGTAGAAGAGCGCCGCGACGACCGCTCCGCCGAAGCGTGCCCGCGACGCCTCGACCAGCGCCATCACCTCTGGGGGCGCCGGCCGCAGCGCCTCCGCCCGCACGGCGTCCCGCACCCGCTCGCGTTGGATGGCGTCGAAGCGGCCGGGCCTCACGGTCGCCGGCGCCGCAGGTCGAGGCAGGCCAACGGCCCGCCGACGGTGACGGCGAGCGGCCCGGGCGCGCTCTGCACCTCGCCGTCGAGCAGCCACGTGTCGTCGACCTCGAGCACGGCGGTGGTGGCGCGCAGGCTGTGGTAGCCGCCGTCCTCGGGTAAGCCGCGCACGCGGCCCCACAGCAGTGGCGGCACGTAGCGCAGCGGTCGATGCGGTCGCGCGGTCATCCACGTCGACACCAGCGGCCCGCGGTGGTCGCCCCAGTACGGCCGCATGCCGATGGGCAAGCGATCGAGCGTCGTCACGATCAGCGCCGAGACGTCCGCCCGGTCGGGTGGGGCGCCGTCGAAGCCGAGGCCGACCGGCGTGGGCCGGTCGAAGGGTGGCTGCCGCCGCACCATGCCCCAGAGGCTGCGGAAGACCGCCCAGGCGACCCCGAGGTCACCCCCGCGGGCGCGGCGGCGCAACGTGTGCTGCCAGTACTCGACCCCGCGCACGACCGCGCCGAGGCCGAGCAACGTCCCCGCCGTGACGCCGTCGCGCGTCTCGATCGCCAGGATGGGCCGGCTGACCACGGGCCACGCCGAGCGCGGCCGGTCGCGCAGCGCGGCGTACGCGCGCAACGCCCGCCGCAGGTTCCAGACGCCGCTGAGGTCGTGGGCGCACATGTTGGTGGTGCCGCCCGGCAGCACGGCGATCGGCGGGAGCTCGTTCAGCACGCTCCGGCGGGCGCATTCGGCCAACAGCGTCTGCAGCGTGCCGTCGCCGCCGTTGACGGCGAGCGCGTCCGGGCGGGCCTCGAGGATCGCGTCCAGCGCCTTGGGCAGTTCGTCCAGGTCGCGCGTCAGCAGCGACGGGCCACCGAGGCCGTCGAGCGGCAAGCGTGCCCAGCGGCCGCCGCGGTTGCCGCGGCTCTCGCCGTTGCTCAGGACCGCGAGGCGGTGGGGACCGCACTCGCCGGCGTCAGCGCGCTCGGGGCACTCACGCATCGTAGCAGGGCGTCTCCGCGGTCCTGCGGGGCGCCGCCGAGCGCTGCTAGCATGGCCCCAGCGCGGGCCCTTAGCTCAGTCGGTCAGAGCAGGCGACTCATAATTGCCTGGCCATTTTTCGTTATGCTTCTGTGCACACTTTTCATTCTCGTCTAGGACGTAAGCGTCGCACATTTTCCCTTGCCGCGTAATCGCATCGGAAAACTCACAAAATCCTACGGCCAGCTTGCTCGGGCATGGTTGAGGCATGGATAGGGACAGCCCGTATGGCTTTCTTCCAGCATCGCAAGGCCCTGCTGTCTACGGGTTACCTTGGTGCCTGACATGCCGTGGCCGATATCGGTTCGTGAGTTTGAGTCTGTACTCGAGACCTTGTGTAGTCGGTTGACGCTTCGATTGCGTCGGCGCGGCGGGCCATCGAACTCACCCGAGTTCGAACGCTTGACTAGACAGGAGTTGGCTCCTCTGTTGAGTCCTTTTGGGGTAGTGGTCCACCCCGACGCAGTCGTGCAGCAGTTTCCCGACATTCCTACTGCGCCATATGGAATCGAGGTGAAGTTCACCTCGCAAGACACTTGGCGGAGCGTTGCGAACAGCATTAGCGAAGGCACCAGGAGAGGCAGCATCGAGCGAATCTACGTTGTGTTCGGTAAGGCCGGGGGTGTTCCTGAGGCTCGATGGCGTCTGTACGACGACTGCGTGGTTCACGTCCGTACATCGCATAGACCCAGGTTCGAGGTTGAGATGACCGCGACCGAGTCACTGTTCGACGTCATCGGCATCTCCTATAGCGAGTTCCGTGGCCTTGATGGCGAAGGCCGAATGCGGTACGTCAGGGACTATGCGCGGTCGCGGATGGGGCCTGGCGAGCGTCTGTGGTGGCTTGATGCCGCTTCCCTTGAGTCGGAACACTCAGAACCAACTCACACTCTCCCGATTCAGGCGCGGCTGTACAAGACGCTTTCCCAGGATGAGAAACGGCGTTTGAGGGCCGAGGCGGCGATACTCTGCCCTTCCATCGTGCAGTCGTCAAGAACCCGGACGAAGTATGACGATGTTGCGTTGTTCCTGCTTACCGTTCATGGCGTGATTGCGCCCCAGACAAGAGACCTCTTCTCTGCAGGCAGCGTCGCTCATCGGCAGAGTGACGAGCGGGGCGGCCTCTACGTTCAGCGGGCGCTCATGGACATCGAGACCGAAATGCGAGAGGCCGCGCTGAGACTTGACGAGGAACTCTTCCTTGAGTACTGGGGTTATACGGTCGCTCCTCACCTCAGAATTCGGGAGTGGCTCAAGCAGGCTGATGAGCTGGCGAGGGACTGGGTGCCGTCCGACGAGCTGTTTCTGGACTGACGGCTGGCGATGTCGATTCGATGGTTCCCAGTAGGCGCTCGACTTGCTGTGCCACATGCCACG
>CAZJUA010000082.1:0-12696 GCA_964549045.1 uncultured bacterium
CGCTCGGCGGCGACCGGGGTGGTGAACGCGCCGTCGAGCGGCGTGACGTAGACCAGCTCGACGCGGTCGCGGATGCCGCGGTCGCGGAAGTGGGCGTCGACGAGGAAGAGGAACTCGAGGGGCGCCACCGGGCACTTGACCGGCAGCTCGCTGACGTGCGCGACCAGGCGGCCGCCGTCGAACCCGGCCAGCGCGTCGCGCAGCGCCTCGGCGCCCGGGAGCGTGTAGAACTCGTGGACGCTGCGGCGCCACTGGTCCCCGAGCATGCCGGGCGTCTGGTCGGGGCGGGGCGACGTGCCCGTCGCGACGATCAACTCGTCGTAGGCGAGCGCGGTGCCGTCGGCGAGCGTCACCGCGCGGCCCTCGGGATCGATCGTGGCGACCTCGCCGAGGACGAGGTCGACGCCCTCGGGGAGGTAGCGGCTGCGGGGCCGGACGACGTCGGCGCGGTCGTACACGCCGAACGGCACGAACAGGTAGCCTGGCTGGTAGTGGTGCTCGTCGTCCCGGTCGACGACCGTGATGCGCCATTCGGACGCGGGCAGGCGGGGCCGCAGCTTGGCGACCGCCATCGTCCCGGCCGTCCCGGCTCCGAGCACGAGTAGGTGTTTCACGCGGGCCTCCCGGCGCGCCGCGACGAGGCGGGCGCCGGGTCAGGCTATGACACCCCCCTGGGGGTGGGCGCGGGGGGAACGTCCCCCGAGGCGCTTTCATGGGATGTGGGTCTCGTCTGGGTCGGCATTTGCCCACCTGTCGAGCATAAGGTAAGAGTTCTTGGCTTATCTTGGACGGCGTGGAATGGGGTTTCTACGGCCGTGATCGAGAGCTGCGGGAGCTCCGCGAGGTCCTGGAAAGGGATCGCTGGTTCTTCGCCCGCATCACGGGTCGCCGCCGCATCGGCAAGACGACGCTCGTCCAACAGGCGCTACGGTCGAGGCCCGACCGGCCGGTCCTCTACGTGCAGGTTCCCGACTCGGCGCCGGCGGGTGTCCTGTCAGCCGTTCGCGACGCGATGGATACCTTCGAGGTGCCACCCCACGCCCACCCGCGACCCGACAGCCTACTGGCCCTCGCGCAGACCGTCGAGTCGCTCGTCGAGAGCGGCTACGTGGTCGCGCTGGACGAGTTCCAGTACTTCAGCCGGAAACACCTCTCTGGGTTCACGTCCTTCCTGCAGGCCGTCGTCGACAAGCTCGCAGCCAGGGCAGGTGCCGTACGAGGGGGGTTGATCGTCCTCGGATCGCTGCATGCCGAACTCGTCGCGTTGCTCGAGGACCGTGATGCACCGCTCTACCAGCGGGCGACCGACCATCTCGAACTCCAGCACCTGGACATCGGATCGCTGCTGACGCTGCTCGATGCACATGCGGATCGCGATCCCCTGCGGCTCCTTCACCTGTGGAACCTGTTCGAGGGCGTTCCCAAGTTCTACCGCGACGCGTTCGAGCAAGGGGTCCTGGGTGCCGATCGACGGACGGTTGCGACACGCATGTTCTTCCGATCGTCGTCGCCCCTGCGAACCGAAGCCGAGAACTGGTTCCTCAGCGAACTACGCGGTCGGTACGACGTCCTGCTGAAGTACGTGGCTCGTCATCCGGGAGCGTCGCACGCAGACATCGAGGCGCACGTGCGTCAACTCAGTCCGGAGACCTCGGAGCAGGTCGGTGGGTACCTGAGCGTCCTGGTCGAGAAGTACCGCATGATCGAGCGACGCAATCCGATCTTCGCGCCGACGCGCGCTCGAAGGGGGCGTTACTACCTCCGAGACAACTTCCTCAGGTCGTGGCTGGGTGCGCTCCAGAGCCCTGTCGCGTCGGTGAACTTCCGGCCCGAGGCGGCCCTGGTCGCTCACGCCGACGATGGGCTACGGAACCTCGAGGGTCACGCGCTCGAGCGACTTGCGGGGCAGCTCTACGAGGAGCGCTCGCGACGGGGGATCGGGGACTTCCGGTTGACCCGCCGCATCGACGGCTACTGGGACCGCGGCGACACCGAGATCGACCTGGTCGCTGCCGACGAGGAGGATCGGCGGCTCAGGTTCGCGAGCTGCAAGCGCGACGCCGGGAAGCTCGTCGCCGACGTGCCGCGGCTCAGAGCCCACGTCGATCGCTTCCTGCAGGCTCAGCGAGCGTACCGGGACTGGGCCATCGAGATCGCCGCGATCGCGCCGCGCATCGACGATCCGACCCGCCGAGAGCTCGCCGGAGCGGGCGTGGTGCCTCAGGACCTTGACGATCTCATGGCCGGTCTCTAGCGTCACGGCGCACCGTCGATCGACCTAGCCGGTGCATGCGGCGCGAGAGCACGGCGCCCGGGCTCTAGAATCCGGGCGCCGTCCTACTGGACGTCCGCTTGCGACCCTCAGCCCAGATCGAACCGATCCAGCTCCATCACCTTGGTCCACGCCTTCACGAAGTCGTGCACGAACTTCTCGCGCGCGTCGTCGCTGGCGTAGACCTCGCACAGCGCGCGCAGCTCGGAGTTGGAGCCGAAGGCCAAGTCCACGCGCGTGGCCGTCCAGCGGACCTGGCCCGTCTGGCGGTCGTGGGCGTGGAACACGTCCTCGTTCGCGTCGGCGGACGCCCAGGCGACGCCCATGTCGAGCAGGTGGACGAAGAAGTCGTTCGTCAGGACGCCGGGGCGGTCGGTGAAGACGCCGTGCGGGCTGCCGCCGGCGTTGGCGCCCAGGGCGCGCAGGCCGCCGACGAGCACGGTCATCTCCGGCGCGGTGAGGGTGAGCAGCTGCGCCTTGTCGATCAGCAGCTCCTCGGCCGAGATCGTGTACTTCGTCTTGAGGTAGTTGCGGAAGCCGTCCGCGACGGGCTCGAGGGGTTCGAACGCCTCGACGTCGGTCTGCTCCTGCGAGGCGTCGGTGCGGCCGGGGGTGAAGGGCACCGTCACGTCGAAGCCGGCGTCCTTGGCGGCCTTCTCGATCGCGGCGTCGCCGGCCAGGACGACGAGGTCGGCGAGCGAGACGCGTTTGCCGTCCGTGCGGCCCGCGGCGAAGTCGTGCTGGATGCCGTCGAGCACGCCCAGCACCTTGGCGATCCGCTCGGGGTCGTTGCCGGCCCAGTCCTTCTGCGGCGCGAGCCGGATGCGCGCGCCGTTGGCGCCGCCGCGCTTGTCGGAGCCGCGGAAGGTGGACGCGGACGCCCAGGCGGTGAACACCAGGTCGGCGACGGGGAGGCCGGCGGCGAGGATCTTGGCCTTGAGGTCCGCGGCGTCGTCGGCGTCGATCAGCGGGTGGTCGACGGCGGGCACCGGGTCCTGCCAGATGAGCTCCTCGGCCGGCACCTCGGGCCCGAGGTAGCGGGCGCGCGGGCCCATGTCGCGGTGGGTGAGCTTGAACCAGGCGCGCGCGAAGGCGTCGGCGAACTCCTCGGGGTGCGCATGGAAGCGCCGCGAGATCTTCTCGTAGATCGGGTCCATGCGCATCGCCATGTCGGCGGTGGACATCATCGGGGCGTGCCGCTTGCTGGGGTCGTGGGCGTCGGGAACGAGGGTGGCGGCCGCCGGGTCGGTGGGGCGCCACTGCCAGGCGCCGGCCGGGCTCTTGTGGACCTCCCACTCGTAGCCGAAGAGCATGTCGAAGTAGCCGTTGTCCCACTGGGTGGGGTTGGGCGTCCAGGCGCCCTCGAGGCCGCTCGTGATGGTGTCGCCGCCCTTGCCGCTGCCGTAGTCGGACGTCCAGCCGAGGCCCATCTCGTGCAGCGGGGCGGCCTCGGGTTCGGGGCCGACGTGCGCGGCGCTGGCGGCGCCGTGGGTCTTGCCGAAGGTGTGGCCGCCGGCGGTCAGGGCGACGGTCTCCTCGTCGTTCATCGCCATGCGCGCGAAGGTCTCGCGGATGTCCTTGGCCGAGGCGACCGGGTCGGGCTGGCCGTTGGGGCCCTCGGGGTTGACGTAGATCAGGCCCATCTGCACCGCGGCGAGGGGGTCCTCCAGCTCGCGATCGCCCTCGTAGCGGGCGTCGCCCAACCACTCGGCCTCCTTGCCCCAGTAGACGTCCTTCTCGGGCTCCCACACGTCGGCGCGGCCGCCCCCGAAGCCGAAGGTCTCGAAGCCCATCGACTCGAGCGCGACGTTCCCGGCCAGCACCATCAGGTCGGCCCAGGAGATGGCCCTGCCGTACTTGCGCTTGATGGGCCACAACAGCCGGCGCGCCTTGTCGAGGTTGGCGTTGTCCGGCCAGCTGTTGAGCGGCGCGAAGCGCTGCGTGCCGGTCGACGCGCCGCCGCGTCCGTCGCCGGTGCGGTAGGTGCCGGCGCTGTGCCAGGCCATGCGGATGAAGAGCCCGCCGTAGTGGCCGTAGTCCGCCGGCCACCAGTCCTGCGAGTCGGTCATGAGCGCGTGCAGGTCGGCCTTGACCGCGGCGAGGTCGAGCTTCGAGAACGCTTCGGCGTAATCGAAGTCCGGGTCCATCGGGTCCGACAGGCTCGAGTGCTGCCGGAGGATGTCGAGGTTCAGCTGGTTCGGCCACCAGTCGCGGTTCGATCGGGTCCCGGCGGTGGTGCTGCCATGCACCGGGCACTTGCTGGCGTCGCTCACGGTTGCTCCAATCGTCCCCCGCTCGCCTGCACGAGCTCTGCCTGCCGAACGGAGGGGTGGGTGGGAGGCGCCGGCGCGGCCGGTCGCCTCGGGCGCAACCAGGATACGGGGTGGCGGCGCGGGGGAGGGTGAGCTGGGGACCGAGCTGGGCATCGAACCCGCCTGCTACCCTGCCCCATGCAGCCCCACCCGCTCGACCCGCACCCCGAGGTTCGCGTCGTCCCGGTGTCGCCGCGCGTGACGGTGGCCTACGGGCCCCTCACGGGCGAGCGCTGGCAGGCGAACGCCACGATCGTGGTCGGCGACCGCGCCACGGCGGTCGTCGACGGGATGATGACGCCGGAGCAGACGGCGCCCGTGCGGGCCGAGGCCGAGCGCCTGGCTGCCGGCCGTCCCGTGCGTTGGCTGATCCTCACGCACGCGGATCCCGACCACGTCCTGGGCCGCGTCACGTTCGACCAGGCCGCGGTCGTCGGCAGCGCGCGCTCGGCCGCCACGCTGCGCGACCCGGCGGTGCACGAGGCCTACGGCGGCATGGCCGCACGGCTGGGCGGCGACCCGGGCACCTTCGCCATGCCCGAGGTCGACGTGGCGTTCGACGCGTCGGCCACCGTCGACCTCGGTGGCGTCACGCTGGAGGGCGTGTCGGTGGGCCCCGGCCACTCGGACTCCGACACGCTGTGGTGGTGCCCCGAGGAGCGGATCGCCTGGTCGGGCGACCAGGTGTTCCACGGCGCCTTCCCGCTCGTGCGCACGAACCTCGACGACTGGTTCGCCGGGCTCGATCGCCTGGCCGCCTGGGGGCCGCGCGTCGTCGTGCCGGGGCACGGGCCGCTGGCCGGCCCGGAGGTCCTGGACGACCAGCGCCGGTTGCTCGAGGCGCTGGCGACCGAGGTGGGCGACCTGCTGCGTGCCGGCGTCAGCGTCGACGAGGCCGTCGCGCGCGTGCGCCTGGATGCCTACCGCGGCCTGCCGATGGCCGGCGAGCGCCTGCCGCTGGCGGTGCGCGGCGCGGCGGTCGCGCTCGGGTACGACGAGCGCGCGGACGGTGACTGAACGCGCCCCGCCGCGGGGCACAATGGGCGCATGACCAACTGGACGCAGTACCTCGATCGCGAGCAAGACCGCTTCGTCGAGGAGTTCCTCGACTTCTGCCGCATCCCGAGCATCTCGAGCCTCCCCGAGCACGCCGACGACGTGCGCCGTGCCGCACGCTGGGTCGCGGACCGCGTCGCCGCCGCGGGTATGGAGCACGTCGAGATCCTGGAGACCGGCGGGCACCCGATGGTGACCGCGGACCACCTGCACGCGCCGGGCAAGCCGACCGTCTTGATCTACGGGCACTTCGACACCCAGCCGGTCGATCCGCTCGCGCTGTGGGACGCCGACCCGTTCGACCCGCAGGTGAAGGATGGGCGGGTCTACGCCCGCGGCGCCTCCGACGACAAGGGCGGCATGTTCGCGCCGATCCTCGCGGTGGAGGCGTTGCTCGAGACCGCGGGGACGCTGCCCGTCAACGTCAAGTTCTTCTTCGAGGGGCAGGAGGAGATCGGCAGCCCGACCATGGGCGCGTTCGTGGCGGCGAACCGCGAGCGCTTCGCCTGCGACCTGGTGGTCAGCGCCGACGGCACGCAGTGGGCCGAGGACCAGCCCTCGCTCACGCTGGCGTTCAAGGGGCTCTGCGCGCTGCAGGTCGACGTCAGGGGCGCCTACCGCGACCTGCACTCCGGCATCTACGGTGGCGCGGTCGCCAACCCGATCCACGCGCTCGCCCACATCCTCGCCAGCATGCGCGGTGCCGACGGCAAGATCCTGATCGACGGCTTCTTCGACGACGTGCGCGACCTGACCGCGGACGACCGCGCGCGCATCGCCGCCGTCGACTTCGACGAGGCGCGCTACCTGCGCGACCTGCAGGTCGACGCCCTCTACGGCGAGCCGGGCTACACCGCGCTCGAGCGCGCCTGGGCGCGCCCGACCCTCGAGGTCAACGGTATCTGGGGCGGGTTCCAGGGCGACGGCGTCAAGACCGTGCTGCCGAACGAGGCGCACGCCAAGATCACCTGCCGGTTGGTGGCGAACCAGACGCCGGCGAAGGTCGCGGACGCGATCGAGGCGCACGTGCAGCGGGTCGCCCCGCCCGGCGTCCGCGTCGCGGCGCAGAAGCTCGCGACCTCGGCGATGCCGTACGAGATGCCCTTCGACCACCCCGGCAACGTCGCCGCGGCGGCGGTGCACCGCAAGCTCTACGGCAAGGAGCCGTACTTCGTCCGGATCGGCGGTAGCCTCCCGGTGGTCGGGATGTTCCTCGAGGCGCTCGGTGCGTACACGATCGATCTGGCCTTCGGCCTCGACGACGAGAACATCCATGCGCCGAACGAGTTCTACCGCCTGTCGAGCCTGCGCCGCGGCCAGGAGGCGTACGCGCTGCTGCTGCACGAGCTCGCGGCCCAGGTCTGACGGAACCTCTCTGCAGGGCGGGCCCCGCCCGCCGCGGGCCGGTCGCGCAGGGTGAGGCCGAGATCGGGCCGGGCGCCTCGGCGAGCGCTGCGTCGACCCACGCCCGCACCGATGCGTTTTGGACCTACTGCCCGTGGTGGAGGTCCGTCAGCCGGGCGACCCGCAGCGGCGCCGGTCAGGCCTCGATCTGCGGCACCATCTGGAGCAGGGCGTCGACGAAGCGGTCGAAGTCCGCGTGCGTCGAGCGGTGGTTGCCGATCGCCACCCGGAGGCAGTAGGCACCGTCCAGCGTGGTGTAGGAGGGCACGGCGACGCCGCTCTCGTGCATGCGCATGAGCAGCTCACGGTTGAGCGCGTCGAGCCGCTCCTCGCTCCAGCCCTCGGGGTGGACGCGGAAGCAGACGATGTCGAGGCCGACGGGCGCCATGAGCTCCAGCAGCGGCTCGCGCTCGACGCGCGCGGCGAGGTGGTGGGCCTGGTCGACGTTGCGCTGCATCATCCGCCCGTACGCGTCCACGCCACGGTCCATCCACGAGAGCCACACCTTGAGCGCCTTGAAGTCGCGCGAGGTCTCGAGGCCGTAGTCGGTGAGCCACGTGGTGCCGCCCGCGAGGCCGCGAGGCGCGTGCGCCAGGTAGGCGGGCGACGTCGCGAACGTATCGCGCTGTGCCGCCGCGTCGCGCACGAGCACCAGGCCCGCCTCGAACGGCACGTGCATCCACTTGTGCAGGTCGAGGGCGATCGAGTCGGCCCGTTCGATGCCGCGCAGGAGGGGCGCCAGGGCCGGCGCGAGGCCGATCATCGCGCCGATGGCGCCGTCGACGTGGAAGCGCAGCCCCTCCTCGGCGCACAGGTCGGCGAGGGCGTCCAAGTCGTCGACGGCACCGGTGTTGATGGTGCCGGCGTTGCCGACGACCAAGAACGGCTTGCGTCCGGCTGCTCGGTCCTCGGCGATGGCTTGGCGCAGCGCGCCGAGGTCGACGCGGTACGCGTCGTCGGTGGGGATGAGCCGCAGCGCGTGCGCCCCGAGGCCGAGGAGCTCCGCCGAGCGCTGGTGGCACGCGTGCGCCTCCTCGGATGCGTACGCCACGAGCGGCTGAGGCATGGCGGCGACGCCCTCGGCGCGGACGTCCAGGCCCGCGTGCACGTGGCGCGCGACCGTCCAGCCCACCAGGTTGGCCATCGAGGCGCCGCCGACCATCAGGCCGCCGGCATCCAGCGGGTACCCCAGCAGTTCCGCGCACCAGCGCACCACCTGCTGCTCGACGCGCACCGCCGCGTGGTTGCCGCCGCCCAGGTTGGGGTTCGAGGCTGCGGCCAAGAACGCACCGAGCGCACCGACCATCGTGCCGTTGCCGACATACCAACCCCAGAAGCGCGGGTGGTCGTTGCCCATCAGGTAGGGCTGCACGTCGGCGCGGTAGCGCTCGTAGGCGGCGTGCGCGCCGCTGCCCGCACGCGGCGCGGGGGTCTCGAAGGTCGGCGCGAGCGCCTCGGGCAGCGGGCGCCACACCGGGCGCTCGGGCAACTGGGCCAGGTCGTCGAAGGCGTCGTCCACCATCCGGTGCGCCAGGGCCCGCAGGCCGTCGAGATCGGCGGGGTCGAGGGTTTCGTGCGCGTCTTGGGGCGGGTTGGCATCGAGCATGACGGGCCTCCATGGGCGCGGGCGATCGGTCGGCGCCATACGCATGCGCTGGGTGTGCCCGGGAGTACACGGGCACGGACCACATGGCCCCGCGCGTTACCGTGGTCTCAGAACCGCCCCGGAGGTGCCCCATGCCCGACCCCGCCCGTCCCGACCGCGTCCGCTGGGGGGTGCTCGGCGCCGCCCGCATCGCCCGCGAGAAGGTCATCCCCGCCATGCTCAAGGCCGAGAACGTCGAGGTGGTGGCGATCGCCTCGCGCAGCGAGGCCGCAGCCCGGACCGCCGCCGACGCCCTGCGCATCCCCCGGGCGCACGGTAGTTACGAGGCGCTGCTCGCCGATCCAGGCGTCGACGCCGTCTACGTGCCGCTGCCGAACCACCTGCACGTCGACTGGTCGATCCGCGCCCTGCAGGCCGGCAAGCACGTGCTGTGCGAGAAGCCGCTCGGCATGGACGCCGCCGACGTCCGGCGCCTCCTGGAGGCGGCGGCGGCCCACCCGCGCTACAAGGTGATGGAGGCGTTCATGTACCGCTTCCACCCGCAGTGGGTGACCGCCAAGCGGCTGGTCGACGAGGGCGCGATCGGCCGGCTCGTCACCGTCCACTCGCACTTCAGCTACGTCAAGTACGACCCCGACAACATCCGCAACCAGCCCGAGGCGGGCGGCGGCGGCCTGCGCGACATCGGCAGCTACGACGTCTCGCTGTCGCGCCTCCTGTTCGGGTCCGAGCCGCTGCGGGTGGTGGCGACCGTCGACATCGACCCCGAGCTGGGCGTCGACCGGCTGGTGAGCGCGATCCTCGACTTCGGCGAGGGCCGCACCGCCACCTTCACCTGCGGGACGCAGCACCAGGCGTACCAGCGGGCGAACGCGTACGGCAGCGAGGGGCGCATCGAGCTCGAGATCCCCTTCAATGCGCCGCAGGACGGCCCCTGCCGGCTGTGGCACGAGACCGCGGCGGGCATCCACCAGACGACCTTCGACCGCGTCGACCAGTACACGCTGCAGGCGGAGGCCTTCTCGCGCGCGGTGCTCGACGACGCGCCGGTCCCGACGCCGCTCGCCGACGCGCTGGCGAACCAGCGGGTGCTCGACGCGATCTTCGAGAGCGGGCGCGGCGGGGGGTGGGTGGAGGTCGGGGGCGGTTGAGCCCCGACGCGAGGCGCGGGCCGGGGGTGTTTCGGCGGCCGAGGGATGTTCGACCCTCGGTTCGGAGCGCACGGGATGTTACGGTGCGGCCGTGCGCCCGATTGGCTCGGGCGCGCGTGAGGAGCTAGACGTGTCCACCGAGAAGAACTACCCCGGCATCCACACCCACATCCAGAAACTGATGGGCCAGGTCCAGCGCGAGATCCCTTCGGTGATGGAGGGATTCGGCAAGTTGCACCACGCCGCGGTCGGCGACGGCACGCTCGACCCGAAGACCAAGGAGCTCATCGCCCTCGGCATCGCGATCAGCGTGCGCTGTGAGGGCTGCATCTCGTTCCACGTCCATGACGCGCTCAAGGCCGGCGCCACGCGCCCCGAGATCGTCGAGGCCATCGGCGTCGCCATCCTGATGGGCGGCGGCCCCTCGCTGATGTACGGCGTCGAGGCCTACGAGGCGCTCGGGCAGTTCGAGGCCCAGTTCGCCGACTAACGGCCCGGCGGCCTCGTTGCCGGCGTGACCGGCACGAGCCCAGCCGATAGGCGAGACGATGTGCGAGCGCCCGGTGTCGTAGCCGGGCGCTCGCGCCCGTGGTGACCCCCGCTCATCGATGGACGCGTGCTGGGTCGATCTCGGGCTCGTCCGTGAGCCCGTCGACGACGGCCGCACCGCCCCGCAGCATCGCCTCCTCGCCGTCCCGGATGCGCACGTCGAACACGTCGGGCCGACCGTAGTGCCCGGCGACGTCGAGTTGGAAGCGCGAGCCGCGCAGCATGCCGAGGTCGAGATCGGCGTAGAGGATCTCCTCGCGCTCGGTCACGGGCTCGGCCAGGAAACGCCCGTCGGGGTCGACGATCGCGCTGCCGCCCGGGTTGATCCAGGGTGAATCGGGCAGGCGCTCCGCCTTGAAGGCGTAGCGGTCGGGCACGTCGTCGCGGCGCACGGGCGAACAGCAGCCGATCACGAAGGCGCGCCCCTCCTTGGCGATGTGGCGCAGGGTGGAGAGCCACGGCTCGCCGCGGTCCCAGGTGGGCGCGACGTAGATCTGGACGCCGCGGGCGTAGAGCGCCCAGCGCGCGAGCGGCATGTAGTTCTCCCAGCAGATGAGCCCACCCAGGCGGCCGATGTCCAGGTCGTAGACGGCCAGCGTGCTCCCGTCGCCGCGCCCGTGGACCAGCCGCTCGGCCACCGTCGGCACGAGCTTGCGGTGCCGCCCGAGCAGGCGCCCGTCGGGACCGATGAAGAGCAGCGAGTTGTAGAGCGTCGTCCCGCTCTCCTAGGCGTTGCGTTCGTTGATGCCCATGACGACCGTCACGCCCGCGTCGCGCGCCGCCTCGGCGAGCCGCTCGACCGTCGGGCCGGGTACCGTCACCGACTGCCGCAGCAACTCGTCGTACAGCCCCCGCGCCTCCTGGGTGCGGATGGGCGGGATGTACCAGGCCCACAGCGGGTAGGTGGGCACGAACCCCTCGGGGAACACGGCGAGGCGTGCGCCGTTCCGGCCGGCCTCGGCGATCAGCGCGCAGGCCCTGTCGACGGTGGCCTCGCGGTCGAGGAAGACGGGGGTCGCCTGGACGGCCGCGACGCGGACGGTGTCGGGCTCTGCGGGCAGCGTGGGCAGGTCGTTCGGCTCGCCATGGGCGTCGGTCTGGGGCATGAGGATCCGGTCCTGTGCGCCCTCGACGGTGCTCGCTGAGGATCGTTCGTCGGCAGCGTGGCGCCACGGCCACTGCCCCTGCTCGTGCGGTCGTGCGGTCGTGCCGGACCCTAGCACGCCTTGCGGCCGTCAGCGGTGCCGCACCCCCAGCACGGCGATCTTCGTGCTGTGGTCGAACGGCGCGGGGTCGACCGGCGGTGCGCCGACGCGCGTCTGGGGGTAACCCGTGACGTCGGGCGGGACGCCGATCAGCGTCTCGATCGTCAGCCAGCCGCCGGCGCAGAGCGCCTCGAGCTCGGCCAGGAACGCGGCGCCGCTGAGGAACAGCGCGTTGTTGACGACGACCAGCGCGCCGCCGCTGCGCACGAGCGGGCGCACCTTGTTGACGAGCCGCGTGGTGTCGCGGTTGAGGTCGAGGTCGCCACGCGGCGTGCTGGAGAAGAACGGCGGGTCGAGGATCGCGACGTCGAAGCGCTCGCCGCGCAACTTGGCCCCACGCACGAAGGAGAAGAAGTCGCGCGCCACGAAATCGCGCCGGTCGACCGGGAGGCCGTTGAGGGCCGTCGATGCCTGGGCGATGTCCAGGAAGCGGGGGTTGAGGTCGGTCTGCAGTACCCGTGTGGCCCCGCCCGCGAGGGCAGCGACGCCGAGGCTGCCGGTGTACGCGAAGGTGTTGAGCACCGTCTTGCCTTCGGTGTGGTCGAGCAGCCAGCGGCGCAGCTCGCGGGTGTCGAGGTAGAAGCCGGCGTCCTGGTTGAGCAGCGGGTCGATGGCGTAGCGCACGCCATGCTCGCTGACCTGCGTGTCGGGGCCACCGCTGCCCGGCGCCCGGAACGCGACCCGCCCGCGGCGCGCCTCGTAGAGGCCCTCGCGCTCCTTGACGACGATCGTGGCCAGCCACGGCAGCCGCGCGCGCAGGGCGTCGAGGACCGCGGCCAGCCCGGCGTCGTCGGGCTCCCCGCGGCGGTAGACGACGGCCGTGCGCCCGTAGGCGTCGATCACCCAGCCAGGGTCGCCCTCGAGGTGGCCGTTGAACAGCCGGAAGGCGGTCCCGTGCGCGGCGTCGACGAGGGCCGCGCGGGCGGCCAGGGCCGTGTCGAGGTGGCGGAGCGACTCCGTGCCGGGCATGGGGCGATCATCGCATCGGAGCGCCGTCGTTCGCTCAAGCGACCGGCGCGAGGTCGAGGACGGTCAGTTCGGCCGGGCAGTTGATGCGCACCGGCAGGCTCGAGACGCCGAG
>CAZJUA010000083.1:0-5349 GCA_964549045.1 uncultured bacterium
TGATCATGCTCGGCGCGAACACCGACATCACGCCCGACCGGGTGGAGGCCCTGCGCAGGTCGCTGGGCCTCCACCTCCCCCTGCACGAGCAGTACTGGCAGTGGCTGACGGGCGTCCTCCGCGGCGACCTCGGCAACAGCATCTGGACCGGGCGGCCGGTGCTCGACGAGATCCTCGCGCGCCTCCCCGTCACGCTGCAGCTGACCGGGCTGGCGCTGGCGACCGCCATCGTCGCCTCCTTCCCCATCGGCATCCTGTCGGCCTCGCTGCGCGGCGGCACCGCCGACACGGTCGTCCGCATCCTCGCCATCCTCGGGCTGACGCTCCCCTCGTTCTGGGTCGGCGTCCTGATGCTCTACTTCGCGTCGGTCTACCTGCCGCTGTGGCCGACGATCGGCTACGTCCCCTTCGCCGACGATCCGGGCGGCAACCTCGCGCGCATGGTGCTGCCCGTCGTCGCCGTCTCGCTGCCGATGATCGCCGGCCTCAGCCGCATCCTCCGCTCCAGCCTGCTCGACGTCCTCAGCCTCGACTACATCCGCACGGGCCGCGCCAAGGGCCTCGCGCGCCGCACGCTGCTCTACAAGCACGCGCTGCGCAACGCGATGATCCCGGTGGTCACCGTGATCGGCGTGCAGGTCGGCTACCTGCTGTCGGGTGTGGTGGTCATCGAACAGGTGTTCGCGATCCCTGGCATCGGCCGGCTGGTGATCGGCGCCATCAACGAGCGCAACTACCCCCTCGTGCAGGGCGTCATCCTCGTCGTGACGGCCGTCTTCGTGTTCGTGAACCTGCTCGTCGACCTCGCCTACGCCTGGATCGACCCCCGGGTGGAGTACGCCTGATGCGCCGCTTCTTCCGCCGCCTCGTCCACAACCGCATCGGCTTCATCGGCTTCGTCCTGTGCCTGCTGGTGCTGGGCCTGGCGTCGCTCGCGCCGCTCATCGCCACCCACGACCCCTTCGAGCAGTCGATCCGCGCGCGCCTGCAGGGGCCGTCCGAGGCGCACTGGCTCGGCACCGACAACTTCGGTCGCGACGTCTACTCGCGCGTCCTCCACGGCTACCGCACCAGCATCTCCACCGCCGTCGGCGCGGTGCTGCTCGCCACCCTCGCGGGCGGCGTCGCCGGCCTGGTCGCCGCGTACGCGGGCGGCTGGGCCGACCGCGTGATCATGCGCTTCATGGACATCCTGCTGGCGTTCCCCATCATCCTGCTGGCGATCGCCGTGCTGGCCGTCCTGGGACCCGGCAGCGTCAACACGGGGCTGGCCATCGGCATCGTCTACACGCCGATCTTCGCGCGCCTCGCGCGCGGGCCCGCGCTCACGGTGTTGTCGTGGGACTACGTCGCCGCCGCTCGGGCCCTGGGCGCCGGCGCCCCACGGATCATGCTGCGCCACGTGCTCCCCAACATCGCGGCGCCGCTCATGGTGCAGATCACCCTGTCGCTGTCGACCGCCATCCTGGTCGAGGCCTCGCTCTCGTTCCTCGGCCTCGGCACCCAGCCCCCCACCCCGTCCCTGGGGCTCATGCTCTCCGACAGCCGCGACTACATGCTGCTCTCCCCCTGGACCTCGGTGTTCTCGGGCCTCGCGATCCTGCTCGCCTCCTTCGGCTTCAACCTGTTCGGCGACGGCCTGCGCGACCTGCTCGACCCGGCGCTGCGCAACGCCGCGGCCTGAGCCCTGCGGGTCGACCGGGCGACGGCCAGCTCCCGGCGGGGGTCGCCGCGGCAGGGGCGATGCGGGCGAGGAGGTGCGCCGCTCGCAGGCGCACCCGGTAGGATGGCGACGATGTTCAGCGGCCGCCACATCCTGGTCGTGCTCAACCCTTCGTCGGGCCGCGGCGACGCCACCCGCATGTCGGCGGAGATCGAGGGCGAGCTGGCGGACGCCGGCGCCGCGCGCGTCGTCCTGCGCCGGACGACCGCCATCGGCGACGCCACGCGCTGGGCGGAGGGCGCCGCGGACGAGGGGTTCGACGCGGTCGTCGCGGTCGGCGGCGATGGGACCGTGACGGCGGTGGCCAGCGGCGTCCTGCGCTCGGGCCACGCCCTGCCGATCGGCATCGTCGCGCGCGGGACCGGCAACGGGGTCGCCCAGGCGCTGCGCCTCCCCACCGAGCCCGCCGAGGCCGTGCGGGCGCTGGCGGCCGGTCACCCGGTGGCGTTCGACGCCATCGAGGTCCTCTCGCACGACCGTTGGTCGCTGCTGTTCGTCGGGGCCGGGCTCGATGCCGAGATCAACCGCGACGCCGACGCCGGGCAGAAGCGCCGCTTCGGCTTCCTCGCGTACCTCGGCGCGGCGTTGCGCAACCTCGCGGGCCGCCGCAACCACCGCGTCACGCTGACGATCGATGGCCAGGCCCGCGACGTCGCGGCCCACACCGTCACCGTCATCAACTCCGGGGCGGTCCGCCTGGGCGCCGTCGAGGTGGGCCCGCCGTCGGACCCGCACGACGGACGCCTCGACGTGGCGCTGTTCCGCTCGCCCCACCCCCTGGCCGCGCTGGCGCAGGCGCTGCGGCTCGTCGGCGGGCGCCCCGGCCCGGCCGAGCCGCTGTGCGCCACCCACGTCCGCGTCGAGGCGGACCCGCCGCTCCTCGTGCACGTCGACGGCGACGTCGTCGGGCCCACGCCGTTCGAGGCCCGGATCCGGCCGGGCGCCGTCACGTTGAGCGCCCACGCCGACTACCCGGACCGGGCAGCCGCCGAGCGCGGCCGCGGGGGGGCGCCCGCCCCGGCGTCCCGCGCGTCGTCGGCGTAACCTGGGCGGGCCACAGAGCGCAGCGGCAACGAGCGTGCGCCGCGGCTCGCCAAGGAGCGCGTCATGACGACCGGCATCGGCATCATCGGCTGCGGCACGATCAGCAGCGCCTACCTGCGCACGCTCACGCGGGCGCCCGGGGTCCACGTGGTCGCCGTCGCCGACCTCGACCCCGCCCGCGCCCGCGCCCAGGCCGACGCGTTCGGCATCACGGACGCCGTCGACCCGGCGACGCTGCTCGCCCGCGACGACGTCGAACTGATCGTCGACCTGACGATCCCGGCGGCCCACTTCGAGATCAACCGCCTCGCGCTGGCGGCGGGCAAGGCCGTCTACTCCGAGAAGCCGCTGTCCGCCACGGCCGCCGAGGCGCGCGCCCTGCTCGCCCTCGCCCGCGACCGCGGGGTGGCGCTCGGCGGCGCGCCCGACACGTTCCTGGGCGCCGGTCCGCAGACCGCCCGCGCGGCGCTGGACGAGGGCGTCATCGGGCGGCCGTTCGCCGCCGTCGCCCACATGGTCTCGCGCGGGCCGGAGAGTTGGCACCCCGACCCCGGCTTCCTCTTCCAGCCGGGCGCCGGACCCCTGCTCGACATGGGGCCCTACTACGTCACGACGTTGGTGTCGCTGTTCGGGCCGGTCGAGAGTGTCCTCGCGGACGGCTCCAGGACCTGGCCCGCGCGCACGATCGGTTCCGGACCGCTCACCGGCCAGAGCGTGCCGGTGGCCGTCGACACCCACGTCACCGTCCTGCTGCGCTTCGTGTCGGGCGCCGTCGCCACGCTGCTGACCACCTTCGACGTGACCGCCTCGGAGCTGCCCCGCTTCGAGGTGTTCGGCGAGGAGGGCACGCTGTCGCTGCCCGACCCGAACGTCTTCGCGGCTCCGGTGCGGGTCCGCACCGAGCCGAAGGGAACCTGGCGCGAGGTACCGCAGGTGCCGGGTTTCGGCGGCAACGCCCGCGGCATCGGCGCGCTCGAACTCCGGTTGGCCACCGCCGCGGGGCGCCCGCCGAGGGCCTCGGGCGAACTCGCTTCCCACGTCCTGGACGTGCTCGAGGGGGCCCTCACCGCGATCCGGTCCGGGCAGCGCGTCGCCATCGACAGCCGACCACTGCGCCCCACGGCCCTGTCGAACGAGGAGCTCCAGGCGCTCGGTTGGACCCGGGAGGTGCCCGCATGAACCTGCCGCGACTCGGACTCCAGCTCTACACCGTTCGCCACGCGGACCTGCCGCTGGGCGACCTGCTGCGCGAGGTGGCCGCCGCGGGTTACGCCGGCGTCGAGACGGTGGGAACGCAGGGGATGGCGCCGGCCGAGCTCCGCGACGCGCTGGACGGCGCAGACCTCGCGCTGGCGTCGGCCCACGTGCCCCTGGCGGACCTCCGCGCGGACCCCGACGCGGCCGCCGCCACCCACCTGACGCTGGGCACGCCGATGCTGGTGGTGCCTTGGCTGGCGCCCGAGGACCGGCCCACGGACCTGGTCGGCTGGGCCGCGCTGGGGCGCGAACTCGATGCGCTCGGCGAGCGCCTGGGCGCCGCCGGGCTGCGGCTCGCGTACCACCACCACGACTTCGAGCTCGTGCGGCACGGCGAGCACGACGGCCTCACCGCGCTGCTCGACGCCGCCGCGCCCGAGCACCTGAGCGTGGAACTCGACGCCGGCTGGCTGGCGGCCGTCGGCGAGGACCCCGTCGCCTGGCTGGCGGCCTGGGGCCCGCGCGTCGCACGGGTGCACCTCAAGGACCTCGCCCCCGGACGCACGCCGCCGTGGACCGACGTCGGCGACGGCACGCTCGACGTCGCCGCGGTGCTGGCGGCCGCCGCCGACCACGGGGTCGCCTGGGCCCTGGTCGAGCACGACGCACCCACCGACCCGCTCGCCACCGCGCGGCGCAGCGCGGCGGCGGCGGGGCGGATCCTGGCGGAGATGGCGCCCCGAGGCTAGCTGCCGGGCGGATCAACCCTCGTCGAGGTCGAAGCGCAAGCCGGCGCGCCGCAGCCGTGCCACGAGGTGGTCGCCGAAGGCGAACGCCGGCGTCAGCACGCCGCCCTCGTCGCCGAGGTCGTCCAGCGCGAGGCTGAGCGCGGCCTCCCGCAGCATGAGCGCCGTCGCGCCGTAGCCGGGGTCGAGGTCGCACGCCAGGCGCACGACGACCGGCGCGTCGGCCCCGTCGACGCGGCCGACGAGCCGTGAGCGGAAGAAGCCGCGCGCGCGGGCCTCGGCGCTCGGGCCCTCGCCCGGGCGCGGCAGGATCCGGCGCGCCGCCCAGCGGCGCAGGGGGCCGATGGCGAGCAGCGCCGGCCTCGCCACGACCGCGAGCGACACGGCCGCGGCCTCGAGCCAGCCCCGGGCCCGCCAGCACTCCTCGTAACGGAACCCCGGTCCCCAGGGCTCGCCCAGGAGCGCGCGCGTGCGCCGCGCCACGCGCTCGTTGACGCCCGCCATGAAGAAGGGCGCCGTCCAGGCGGCGAGGTCGCCGTCGAAGTGTGGCCACCAGGGGCGCCGGTCGCGCGGCGACGCCACGCCGCCGGGGGCGAGCAGGTCGGGGTCGGCGAGCGCGCGCCGCACCCCGGGATCGGC
>CAZJUA010000084.1:0-23058 GCA_964549045.1 uncultured bacterium
CCACGTCGTTGCGCGCGCCGGTCTCGTTGTTGACCGCCATCGCCGCGACGAGGAGCGTGTCGTCGCGGAGCGCGCCCCGCACCGCGTCGGGCGCCAGGCGGCCATCGACACCCGGGGCCAGCCAGCTGATCGGGTGCCCCCGCGCCTCGAGATGCTCCGCCGCGCGCACGACCGCTGGGTGCTCGGCACGCCCGACGACCAGGTGGGCGCCGGGGCGCGCCGCGGCCACGCCGACCAGGGCGAGCTGGTCGGCCTCCGTCGCGCCCGACGTGAACACCACCTCCGACGGCGCCGCTCCGACGGCCGCCGCGACGCGCTCGCGGGCGTCCTCGAGGGCGCGACGCGCGGCCCGCCCGCCGCCGTGCACGGCCGAGGCGTTGGCGCCCGCGGCGCCCAGCCAGGGGAGCATGGCCTCGCGGACCTCGGGGCGCAGCGGGGTGGTGGCGGCGCGGTCCAGGTCGAGGACGGGCCCCGCGGCCGCGGGACCCGCGAACGCGCGCTCGTGTGGGGGGGTCACCGTCTCAGGGTGCCGTGAAGGCCGCGGGCAGCGGTTCGAGCTGCAGCAGGTCGCGGCGTCGGACGAGGTCCGCCAGCGTCGCGGACCCGAGCACCCGGCGCACGGCCTGGTCGACGTCACGCCACAGCGGCTCGGTCGAGCACTGCCCGGTGCGCTCGCAGGCGTCCTCGTCGTCGAGGCAGGCGACCGGCGAGAGCGACCCCTCGAGCGCCTCGACGACGTCGAGGGCCACGACCTCGTCGAGCGGGCGCGCGACGCGGTAGCCGCCGTGGGCGCCGCGCACGGACTCCACGAAGCCAGCGCGCCGCAACACGGCGAAGATCTGCTCGAGGTACTGCTGCGAGAGCCCCTGCCGGTCGGCCACCGTCTTGAGGCTGGTCGGACGGTCGCCGCTCAGGGCGATCTCGACGAGCGCGCGCATCCCGTACTGGGCTTTGGTCGAGACCCACATCGCGCCACCTCCTCGTCGACTCGGACCCGCGCTCGCCCCACCGGCGATGCCCGAACCCTGTCAAGAGTATACGGAAGGAACGCTGGGACCCGCGTCGCCGGCGCCCCGCCGGCGTCTCACCGCGGGACGAACTGCAGGGGGTCGAGCGCCCGCCCCTCGAAGCGCACCTCGAAGTGCAGGTGCGCGTTGGTCGACGCGCCGGTCGACCCCACCGCGCCGACGATCGCGCCTTGCCGCACGAGGTCGCCCACCCGCACGGCGATGCGGCTGAGGTGGGCGTAGCGGGTCTGCCACCCGGCCTCGTGGTCCAGGTAGACGGCGTAGCCGTACGCCCCGCCCCACCCGGCGAAGACGACGCGGCCGCCGCGCGCGGCCACCACGGGGGTCCCCGTGATGGCGACGAAGTCCGCGCCACCGTGGAACCGGTTGCCGGCGACGGACAGGTTGCGCCAGCCGAACGGCGAACTGACCGGCCCCAGGACCGGCCGGACGAAGCCCTCGCCGAGCGGCTCGATGCCGCCCGCCAAGGCGGCGACGCGGGCCAGCACCCGGGCCTGCTCGGCGGCGTGCTGCTGCCGGACGGCGTCGGGCACCACGCCCGCGCCCGCCACGGCACCGGTCGGCGTCGCGACCGCGGCCGCCGGCACGGTCACGGTGGCCGGCGCCATCGACCCCGCACCACCCTGGGCCAGCGCGACCGCGGCGCCGGCCGCCGTCAGCAGCGCGACGACGAGCGCCACCGGCCGGCGCACGGACTCACCCCTGACCGAGCGTCGACATGAACTCCGCGTTGTCCTTCGTGCGGTTGAGCCGCGAGAGCAGCATCTCCATCGCCTCGGCCGCGTCCATGTCGCTGATGACCTTGCGCAGCAGCCACATCTTGGCGAGCACGCCCTCGGTGAGGAGAAGGTCCTCGCGCCGGGTGCCTGACTTGAGGATGTCGATGGCCGGGAAGATGCGCCGCTCCTCGAGCCGGCGCGAGAGGTGCAGCTCCATGTTGCCGGTGCCCTTGAACTCCTCGAAGATCACGTCGTCCATGCGCGAGCCGGTCTCGACCAGCGCCGTCGCCAGGATCGACAGCGAGCCGCCGCCGCGGATGTTGCGGGCCGCGCCGAGGAAGCGCTTGGGCCAGTGCAGCGCGTTGGAGTCGAGACCGCCGGAGAGGGTGCGCCCGGTGGCCGGCGTGACGAGGTTGTTCGCCCGCGCCAAGCGTGTGATCGAGTCGAGCAGGATCATCGCGTGACCGCCATCCTCGACGATCCGTCGGGCGCGCTCGTGCACGAACTCGGCGACCCGGATGTGGTTGGCCGGCGGCTCGTCGAAGGTGCTGGCGATGACCTCGACGCCGGTGACGCTCTCGCGGAAGTCGGTGACCTCCTCGGGGCGCTCGTCGACCAGCAGCACGATCACCTTGATGTCGGGTTCGTTGGTGACGACCGACTTCGCGATCGCCTTGAGCAGCGTCGTCTTGCCGGCCTTCGGCGGCGCGACGATGAGCCCGCGCTGCCCGCGGCCGATGGGGGCCAGCAGGTCGATGACGCGGGCCGAGAGGTCCTGCTGCCCGGTCTCGAGCGTGATCTTGTGGTCGGGGAAGGTCGGGACGAGGTCGTCGAACTTCGGCCGCTTCGAGGCCTGGAACGGGTCGACACCGTTGACGGCCTCGACGCGGATCAACGTGCCATAGCGTTCGTTGTCGCGCGGCCGGCGCGCCTTGCCGAGGATCATGTCGCCGGTGCGCAGGCGGAACTGCTTGATCAGGCCGGCCGACACGATGACGCTGCGCGTGTTGTGCTGCAGGAGCGACTCCTGGAGGAAGCCGTAACCGTCGCTGGAGATCTCGAGGTAGCCCTGCACGACGCGCAGGCCCTCGCTCTCCGCGACCCGCTCCAGCACCGCGAGGACCAACTCGTCCTTCTCCATCGCGCGGTACTCCTCGAGCCCGACCTCCTTGGCCAGCAGGTGCAGCTCGGGGAGGATCTTGCCCTGCAGGTCGCGGAAGTTGAACCCGACGCGCCGCTGACCGCCGCCGCGACGACCACGGCGCCCGCGCTCCTCGCGTCCGCCCCGATCGGAGCGATCGGCACGGTCAGCACCATCGGCCCGATCGGCCCGCTCATCGCCGTCGTCGCCGTCGTTCCGATCGGCCCGCTCCTCGCGGTCGTCGTCCCGACCGCCACCATCGGCACGCTCCTCGTCCGCGCGCGACGGCGGGCCGTCACGCCCGGGCTGCTCGCCCGACGCCTCCGCCTCGTCCTTCGCCTTCGACTTCGCGGTCGTCGCCCGCTTCTTGCTCGCCGGCACCACCGTCTCGGTCGGTTCGACGGCCGCACCGGCCGACTTCGGTGGGCGCCCGCGCCGCTTGGGCGCGGCGGTCTCCGTCTCGGGCACCGCCGCAGGCGCCTCGGCCTCGGGAGCGCTCGCGGCCTTGGGCGGGCGCCCACGTCGCTTCGGCGCGGCGGTCTCGGAGGTGTCGGCAGGGGCCGCTTCGGGGGTCTTGCGCGTGCGTGGGCTCATGGGTCTCCTCGCAGGAGGGGCGGGACACCGGGTCGGGTCCCGGCCGCATCGGCGCGCGCCCAGCCTGGACGGGCACCTGTTGGACTGGGTCACTGGAGCGTCGGGGACGCGAGCCGCTCGATCGGGTTCCGGACGTACGCCGCCACGGGGGCGTGGACACGATGGAACCGGCGGCTTCAGGCGGGATGGGGGGCAGGCGGCGTCTTGACGCTCCGAAGGCCGGCTGCTACGGTGCATCCTACACGTCGCCGCGGTGGGCTGTAAAGCCATCGCGCCGCGGCGGGCAGCGAAGCCCCGCCGCGCAGGCGACGGGCGACGACGGGAACGAGTAGGCGATCGTGAGCCCCCCCAGCGAGCCGGGGACGGTGCGAGCCCGGCGGTAGGCCGGTCGCCGAAGATCCTCCCCGAGCCAGCGTTCCGAACGCGTCGGGCGGCGGCGAAGCCGCCGAACGAGGCTGCTAGGCGACGCCGTCCGACGCACGTCACGCGTCTGGCCCTCCCCCGCTCGCCGGTGGGGTGGCTCCGAGGGTCCGCCCGCGAGGGCGGTCCGAAGTCGGGTGGTACCGCGCCTTCCCGAGGCGTCCCGACGCGCGTGCGCGGGGCGCCTCGTCGCGTTCCGCTCCGCGACGCGGCCCGCGGGCCGCGGGGTCGACCGCACGACGCGGCGGCCGAGCCGGGAGTGCGACCGAGGAGACCACCGTGCCCGATCCGACCACCGCCCAGACGCCCTTCGAACCCGTAGCCGCGGACGTGCGCTTCCCCGACCTCGAACGCGAGGTGATGGCGTTCTGGCGCGAAGCGGACGTGTTCCGCCGCTCCCTCGAGAAGCCCGCCCCCCGCGGGCCGTGGGTGTTCTACGAGGGGCCCCCGACCGCCAACGGGAAACCGGGCGTGCACCACGTGATCAGCCGCGTGTTCAAGGACCTCTTCCCGCGCTTCAAGACGATGCAGGGCCACCGCGTCAACCGCAAGGGCGGCTGGGACACGCACGGTCTGCCGGTCGAGATCGCCATCGAGCAGCGCCTGGGCTTCAGCAACAAGCAGCAGGTGGAGGACTACGGCATCGCCCGCTTCAACGCCCTGTGCCGCGAGTACGTGTTCGAGAACATCCAGGACTGGAACGAGATGACGGAGCGCATCGGGTTCTGGGTCGACCTGGAGAACGCCTACGTCACCTACGACCCTGGCTACGTCGAGTCGTGCTGGTGGATCATGAAGGAGTTGTGGCTGCGGGGGCTGCTGGTCGAGGACTACAAGACCACCTGGCACTCGCCGTCGTCGAACACCACGCTGGCGTCGCACGAGGTGGCGCTCGGCTACCGCGAGGACGTGCCCGACCCGAGCGTCTACCCCGCCTTCCCGGCGCTGCACGGCGACCTGGTGGCGCGCGGGATCATCGCCGCCGACGAGACGCGCGACGTCGCCTTCCTCGCGTGGACGACGACGCCCTGGACGCTGGCGGCCAACACCGGCCTGGCGGTGCACCCCGACGCGACCTACGCCGTGGTCGAGGGGCCGGTCAGCATGCGGGGCGGGCACGGGGCGACGCGCAAGCTCTACCTCATCGCCGAGTCGCTGGTCGCCGCCGTGTTCGAGGGCAGCGCCCACGCGGTCCTGAGGCGGGTCGCAGGCAGCGAACTCGTGGGCGCGCGCTACCACCCGATCCTGCGTGGGCGCCCCGACGACGCCGATCCCGCGGGCGCGGTCGGCTGGCGGGTCGTCGCCGACGACTTCGTCACGCTCGACGACGGCACCGGCATCGTGCACCTGGCGCCCGCCTACGGCGACCTCGAGGTCGGTCGCCGGCACGGGCTCCCGACGCGCTGGTCGGTGGACCTCGCGGGCAAGGTCTTGGCCGAGGTCGCGCCGCTGGACGCCCCCGAGGACGCGCCCGGCCCCTACGCCGGCCAGTGGTTCAAGGACGCGGACGCGGCGATCACCCACGACCTGGAGGCGGCCGGTCACATGTTCGACCATGGCACCATCCGCCACGCGTACCCCTTCAACTGGCGTGACGAGAAGCCCCTGCTCAACGTCGCCAAGAAGAGTTGGTACATCCGCACCAGCTTGCTCAAGGACCGTCTGCTCGAGCTCAACGACCGCATCGGCTGGCACCCCGACCACATCCGCACCGGCCGCTTCGGCAAGTGGCTGGAGAACAACGTCGACTGGGCGCTGTCGCGCGAGCGCTACTGGGGCACGCCGATGCCGGTGTGGCGCGCCGTGGACGGCGAGACGATCGTCGTCGGCAGCGTCGCCGAGCTCGCCGAGCTCGTGGGCCGCGACCTGACGGGCCTCGACCTGCACCGCCCCGCGGTCGACGAGCTCACCTTCGAGCGCGGCGGCAAGACCTTCCGCCGGGTGCCCTACACCGTCGACGTGTGGTTCGAGTCGGGCGCGATGCCCTACGCCCAGTGGCACTACATCGGCGAGGGTTCGCCGCCCGAAGTGGCGCAGGCACTGGCCGACAACTTCCCCGCCGACTACATCTGCGAAGCGATCGACCAGACGCGCGGCTGGTTCTACAGCCTGCACGCTCTGGCGACGCTGTTGACCGACGCCGGCGACGGCGACCGCCCCGCCGGCCCACTGCACCACCTCGCGGGCGCCACCAGCTCCTTCAAGAACGTGATCGTGCTCGGCCACATCGTCGACGAGAACGGCGAGAAGATGTCGAAGTCGAAGGGCAACGTCGTCGATCCGTGGTCGGTGCTCGACCGCCAGGGCGCGGACGCGCTGCGCTGGTACCTCTTCGCCTCGAGCCCGCCGGAGGCGACCAAGCGCTTCTCCCAGGCGCTCGTCGAGGAGACGCTGCGCGACGTGTTCATGACCCTGTGGAACACCTACGCGTTTTTCGTCCTGTACGCGAACCTCGACCGCCCGGACCTCGCGTCCGCGCCGCCCGTCGCCGAGCGCCCCCTGATGGACCGCTGGCTGCACGCGCGGCTGCAGCGGCTGATCGGCGAGGTGACCGCCGACCTCGAGGGCTTCGACCCGACCGGCGCCGGGCGCCGCCTGCGCGACGCGATCGTCGACGAGCTCTCCAACTGGTACGTGCGCCGCAACCGGCGACGCTTCTGGCGGGGCGACGGCGCCGCGGACGCCCTGTCCGCCTACGCCACGCTGCACGAGGCGCTGGTGACGCTGGCCAAGCTGATGGCGCCGTTGGCGCCGTTCGTCTCGGAGGCGCTCTACCGCAACCTCGTCGCCCGCCGCGACCCCGAGGCACCGGTGTCGGTGCACCTGTGCGACTGGCCCGAGCCCGACACCGAAGTGGACGACGAGCTGCTGCGGGACATGGCGACGCTGCAGCGGGTGGTCGAGCTCGGGCGCGCGGCCCGCGCCGCGTCCGGTCACAAGACCCGCCAGCCGCTGCCCGAGGTGCTCGTGCGCGTGCCCTCCGAGGCCGAGCTCGCCGGCCTGAAGCGGCTGGAGGACGCCCTGCGCGACGAACTCAACGTCAAGTCGGTCCGCTACCTCGCTCCCACCGATCCGTTCGTCGCCTACGACGTGCGCCCACACCTGCCCAAGGTGGGCAAGCGGCTGGGCAAGCGCGTCCCGGCCGTGCGCGCCGCGTTGGCGGCCGCGGACGGCCAGGCGATCGCGCGCGCCGTCGCCGAGGGCCGACCGTTCGAACTCGAGGTCGAGGGCGAGACCGTGACGTTCGCGCCGGACGAGTTGCTGCTCGACGCCCGCAGCCCCGAGGGCTACGCCGCCGTCGAGGACAGGGGCGCCCTCGCCGCGCTGCGCACCGAGCTCACGCCCGCGCTCGTGCGCGAGGGCCTGATGCGCGACGCGGTCCGGCTGGTGCAGGACGCGCGCAAGCAGGCGGGCCTCGAGGTCTCCGACCGCATCGAGCTCGGCCTGGTGGCGGCCGACCCCGAGGCGCGCGCAGCGTTGGAGGAGCACGCCGCGACGCTGGCGCAGGAGGTGCTCGCGACCTCGCTCGGGTTCGCCGCGCTCTCGGAGGCGTCCTTCGTCCTGGAGACCGAGCTCGGCGCGGGCGCCCTGACCATCGCGTTGCGCCGCGCCGGCTGACGCGGCCAGGAGCTGCGGGGTGACCCAGGACGGGCGCCCCGCCGTTGCCGCGGTACAATTCCCGAGGTCCTCGTCGGCTTCGCCCGACGCGGCCCCGCCGAGGCCAACGGGCCCGGCGCCCGGCCCACGTCCTTTTCCACCCCTCGCTGGAGGACCCACATGAAGATCGGCATCAACGGGTTCGGCCGCATCGGCCGTCAGATCTTCCGCATCGCGCACGCGCGCGGCATGGAGATCGCCCTGGTCAACGACCTGACCGACAACGCCACGCTGGCGCACCTGCTCAAGTACGACTCCGCCTACGGCCGCTTCCCGGGAGAGGTGTCGCACGACGACGAGAACCTGATCGTCGACGGGCGCAAGGTGCGCGCCACCTCGATCAAGGATCCGGCCGAACTCCCCTGGGCCGAGCTGGGCGTCGACATCGTCGTCGAGTCCACGGGCATCTTCACCAAGCGCGAGAAGGCCGCCCTGCACCTGAAGGCCGGCGCCAAGAAGGTGCTGATCAGCGCGCCGTCGCCCGACGCCGACGTCGACATCGTGCTGGGCGTCAACGAGGCGTCGTACGACCCCGAGAAGCACGTCATCGTCTCGAACGCCAGCTGCACCACGAACTCGCTCGCCGCGATCATGAAGGTCATCGACGAGACCTTCGGCATCGAGCAGGCAATGATGACCACGATCCACAGCTACACGAACGACCAGGTCCTCATCGACGGCCCCCACAAGGACCTGCGGCGCGCCCGCAGCGCGGCGGTCAACATCGTGCCGTCGTCCACCGGCGCCGCCAAGGCCGTCGGCAAGGTGCTGCCGAACCTCCGCGGCATCTTCGACGGCGGCGCGCTGCGCGTGCCGACGGCGACCGGCTCCATCTCCGACGTCACGGCGCTGCTCAAGCGCGACGCGACCGCGGACGAGCTCAACGCGGCCATCAAGGCAGCCGCCGACGGCCCGCTCAAGGGCATCGTGCGCTACACCGAGGACCCGATCGTGCTGACCGACATCATCGGCGACCCGCACTCGGGCATCTGGGACGCCAAGCTCACGAAGTCGATGGGCCGCATGGTCAAGTTCTTCTCCTGGTACGACAACGAGTGGGGCTACTCGGAGCGGATGGTCGACCTGCTCGAACTCATGTCCGGCCGTCGCTGAGAGCGCCGTGCCCACCTTCCCCACCCTCTCGGACGCGCCGGTCGCCGGCCGGCGCGTCTTCGTCCGCGTCGACCTCAACGTCCCGATCAAGGACGGCGTCATCCGCGACGACAACCGCATCCGCGCGGCCCTGCCGACGCTGAACGAACTGCTCGAGCGCGGCTGCACGCTCGTGCTTGCCACGCACCTCGGGCGCCCCAAGGGCCCGCCGGCGCCGGGGGACGACAGCGCCCGGCTACGGCCCGTCGCCGCGCGGTTGAGTGAACTGCTCGGCCGCGAGGTGCGCTACCTCGCCACCGACGGACCGGGCACCCCCGAGCAGCAGGCCTTCGTGGCCGACGCGCCCGAGGGTTCGGTGACGCTGCTCGAGAACACCCGCTTCGATCCGCGCGAGACCAAGAACGATCCCGCGCTCGCTCGTGTGTTCGCCGGCTACGCCGAGGCGTACGTCAACGACGCCTTCGGCTCCGCTCACCGGGCGCACGCCAGCACCGAGGGCGTCGCGCGGCTGCTGCCGTCGGCCGCCGGCCGCCTCATGGAGCGCGAGCTGAGCGTGCTCGGTAAGCTGCTCGAGGCGCCCGAGCGACCGTTCGTCGTCGTCCTCGGTGGCGCCAAGGTCTCCGACAAGATCGCGGTCATCGAGCGCCTGCTCGAGATCGCCGACGCCTTGATCGTCGGCGGCGCCATGGCGTTCACCTTCGTCAAGGCCCAGGGCGGCTCGGTCGGCGACTCGCTCGTCGAGGACGACCGCCTGGAGCTCGCGCGTGCGCTGCTCGACAAGGCGAAGAAGCGTGACGTCCCGCTCGTGCTCCCGTCGGACGCCGTCTGCGCGGCCGAGATCGTCCCCGGCGCCGAGACCTCGGTCCACCCCGCGGGGGACATCCCCGCCGGACTGAAGGGCCTGGATGCCGGTCCCGAGGCGATCTCCGCCTTCCGCGACGCGCTGGCCGGCGCGGCCACCGTGCTGTGGAACGGCCCGCTCGGCGTGTTCGAGGTCCCCCCCTTCGACGCGGGCACCAACGCCATCGCCGAGGCCGTCGCCTCGTCCGGCGCCATGAGCGTCATCGGCGGCGGCGACTCCGTCTCGGCCATCAAGAAGGCGGGCCTCGCCGACCGCGTCGATCACGTGAGCACCGGGGGCGGCGCTTCGCTCGAGTTCCTCGAAGGGAAGACGCTGCCGGGCGTGGCCGTTCTCGGCCACCTGCCGTGGGCCTGACGCCCGCTCGCCGAACGCTGACGCTGCATCCGGAGTCCGTACCGGGCGGGTGGGACATGGATCCCGCCCGCCCGGTCGTCGCGAACCTCGCGGGCGACTACACCTACCTCACCGACGGCTACTACCGCTCCCTCGACCTCGAGCAGGCGGGCGAGCAGGTCGCCCCTACGGCCGCCGAGTGCCTCGACGCCTACGTCGTGCCGATCGCGCTGGCCAAGGCCGAGCGCGCCGGCCTGCCGGTTCCTCGCTCGCAGCTCGTGACCGACCGCTTCGTGGCGCCGCCCGTCATGGCCTACCCCGTCAACCCCTTCTCCAGCCGCGGCGAGCTCCTGGCCGATGCGGCCGCGATCGAGACGCGCCGCCGCGGCCTCACCTACACCGGCAAGTACCCCGTGCTGTGCCAGGCGCTGCCCGACGACTTCCGCATCGACGTCGTGCGGGTGGTGCTCGGTGCCACCGCGATCCCGGAATACGCGGCGTTCGCGCGAGCGCTGTGGGAGACGTTCCGGCTGCCCCTCATGAAGGTTCGAACGATCGTCGTCCAGGACGCCTACCTGATCTCGGCCATCGAGCCGCTGCCGGTCCGGCAGCTGACGGCGGACGAGCGACGGGGCCTCGAGGAGGCCGGCACGTGGCCCGCCTAGCCGTCTTCACCGAGCGCTACACGATTCGCTCCGCCGTCGAGCTCACCGCCCTGACGAACTTCCGCCTCGCGGCCTTCGAGCTCGGTCACGAGCTGGACTTCGTCTTCAAGAACGAGCTGAAGTACCTCGCGCAGTACGACGCCGTGCTCATCCGCGCGCTCACCGATCCGCTCAACACCGCCTACGTGGTCGCGCGCTGGGCCGAGATGATGGGCAAGCGCGTCCTCGACACTTCGGAGTCGATCCGCGTGTGCTGCGACAAGGTCAACATGTACCGCCGTCTGCAGCGGGCCGGGGTACCGATCCCGGAGACCCGCTTCCTCGACGAGGGGCAGGTGACCGCCGCCGTGGCGGTCGGCCTCTTCGAGGAGCTGGGGACGCCGTTGGTCCTCAAGGCGCCGAACTCGTCGTTCTCGGCCTACGTCGACAAGGTGACGGTGCCCGAGCAGTTCGTCCAGGTCGGCAAGCGCTTCCTCCGGCGGGCCGACCGCATCGTGGTCCAGCAGTACCTCCCGTCCGCCTTCGACTGGCGGGTCATCACGCTGCACGGCAAGGTGCTCGCGGTGGTCGAGTACCGCTTCGCCGCCGATCGCTGGAAGGTCATGCAGCGCGGCGCGGAGGGCGAGGCGGCAACCACCCGCGGCGTGCCGCGGGACGAGGCGCCGCCCGAACTGCTGCGCGTGGCGCTCGCGGCCAGCGCGGCCGTCGACGACAGCCTCCACGGCGTGGACCTCAAGGAGATCGACGGGCAGTACACCGTCATCGAGGTGAACGACAACCCGACGATCGCCGCCACCGAGGAGGACCAGGCCAACCCGGAGATCTACGCCGAGGTCATCCGCTACCTGGCCGAGGGGCCCTCGGCGCTCGCGCACCTCCCCGGCTGACGCTGACCGGCGGTCGCCCGCCGGCGGGCCACCACACGACGACCAGTGCTCGGTGCCGCGCGCGCCCATAGCGCGCCACGCGGGCGAAGTCGGCCCGTCGCAGCGGCAGGTGCACGCCGTCGGCCCGCTGCGCGCCCTCGGGCAGGTGCGGGTCGTGCACGTAGAGGTGGTCGTCGTCGAAGCCGGTGGCGACCACCCAGTGCGGGATCCGCTCGGCGTAGAGCCGCGCGCCGGACACGAGCACCAGCGGCACGCGGCCGGCCCGCAGCTGCGCGACGACGTCGTCGGCGCCGAAGTCCCCGACCCGCACGCGTCCGCCGAGCCGTGCCAGCGCCTCGACGAAGCCCGCGTGGGCGAGCTCGATCACCCGCTTCTTCTCGGCCGAACGCACCGTGTCGAGGAACGGCGGCGCGTCGTGGTCGACCCACACCTCCGCCGCGAAGCCGCGTCGCAGCGCCGCCACGGCCAGGCCGTGGGCGCTGGTGCCGCCGTGCCCGGCGAGCATGAACACGGTCGTTGCCTCGCGCCACAGCGCCAGCTCCTCCGCCTCCCCGAGCGGCTCGGCGTGCCCCAGCGAGCGCAGCGCCATCATCAGGCTGGCGGGGCCGCAGGTGAACTCGAGCGACTGCGGGTGGTAGGGGACGGCGAGCAGCTGGGCGGCGTCCGCGCGGAGCCGTTTGCGCATGCGCAGGGCGTCGCTGTGGTCCTCGTAGAAGTCGTGCGTCAGGCCCACGTCGACGTAACCGAGGCGCCGGTAGAGGTCGATGGCGCGAGCGTTGCCGACGCGCACCTCGAGCCGCACCGACACGAGCCCACGCTCGAGCGCATGCTCCTCCACGGCCGCCATGAGCGCGCGGCCGACGCCGCGCCCCTGCCACGCGGGGTCCGTGACGAGGGAGTAGAGGCGGGCCGCGTGGAAGCCGCGGCGGTAGTTGACGACGGCGTCGCCCACGACGACGTCGTTGCCGGCGGCGTCAGGCGCGGTCGCCACCCACACGTCGGCGGTCGTCCCCTCGATGAAGCGCGCGAACGAGGCGCGCGACAGGCGATCGCCCGGGAACGCCGCCTCGAGGCGCACGAGCGCGTCGAGGTCGCCACGGGTCGCGCGCCGGACGCGCACCGCCCCTCAGTCCAGGCCCGCGAGCGCCGCGCGCAGCGCGGGGAGCACCTCGTGCACGTCGCCGACGATGCCGTAGTCGGCGACCTTGAAGATGGGCGCGTCGCCGTCCTTGTTGACGGCCACCACGGTGCCGCTGCGGTTCATGCCCGAGAGGTGCTGCACGGCCCCCGAGACGGCCAACGCGAAGTAGAGCTTCGGCGCGACGTTCTTGCCCGTCTGCCCCACCTGCTCGTCGTAGGGCCGCCAGCCGGCGTCCACGACGGCCCGCGTCGACGCCACCCCGGCGCCGAGCTCGTCCGCGAGGCCGACCACCAGGCGCTCGAACGATTCGGCGTCGCCCAACCCGCGACCGCCGCAGACGACGACGTCGGCCTCCTCCAGCGCCACGCGCCCGCGCGCGACGCTCCGACGCTCGCCGAGGCGCGCGGCGTCATCGGCCGCTTCGATCGCCACCGCGCGCGACGCGACGCTCCCCGCCGCGTCGGCCGGGGCCGCCGCCGGGAAGGCGCCCGGCTTGACGCTGACGACCACCGGCGTGGCCTCCGCCCGCACCGTCAGGCTGGCGCGCGAGAGGTACGCGAGGCGCTCGGCGACGAAGGCCGCGCCGTCGCGGCGGACGGCGGCGACGTCCTCGAGGAGGGCCCCGCCGAGGCGCAGCGCCAGCCGCGGCCCGACGGCCTGGCCGCTACGGCCCGCGGCGAGCAGCACGACGTCGGCCCCGAGTTCCGCGGCGACGCTCGCCAGCGCCGCGGTCCGCCGCTCGTGGCTGGCGTGGTCGAGGGCCGCATCCTCGACGTGAACGACGGCCGGGACGAAGGCGGCGAGCGCCTGCGCGACGGGGCCCGCGTCGGGCCCGCCGAGCACCACGGCCGCGATCTCGCCACCGAGGTCGCGGGCGGCGCTGACGAGCTCGTAGGCGCCGCGACGCGGCGAACCGTGGGCGTGGTCGATGGCGATGAGGATCATGGCCGGCACCTCACAGGACCTTCGCCTCGTCGCGCAGGCGTCGGGCGAGCTCGCTCGCGACGGTGGCGGCGTCGCCCTCGAGCCGGATGCCGCGGCGGGCCCGCGAGGGCAGGGCGGCGGCCAGCGTGACCACGCGCGCGCTCACCGCCAGCGGGACCCGCTCCAGCGGCTTGCGCTTCGCCTTCATGATGTTCGGCAGCGTCGGGTAGCGCGGCTCGTTGAGGCCCTGCTGGGTGGTCACGACGACCGGCAGCGGCGCGCGCCACGCCTCGCTGCCGTCGTCCACGTCATGGACCGCGGCGACCTCGCCGCCCTCGATCCGTAGCTCGGTCGTCCAGTCGCAGACGGGCCAGCCCAGTGCCTCGGCGACGGCGGGCCCGAGCGCGGCGCTGTCCCAGTCCGCCTGCTTGCCGCCGACGAGCAGCAGTTCGGCGCCACAGACGCGTACCGACTCGGCGAGCGGCCCGGCCTGGGCGAGGGGGTCGAGGTCGTCGTCGGTCTCGAGCAGGACGGCCCGGTCGGCGCCGAGCGCGAGGGCGGTGCGCAGGGCGGCCTCGGAGCGCGCCGGGCCGATGGCCAGCGCCACGACCTCGTCGGCGAGCCCCGCCTCCTTGAGGCGCACGGCCGCCTCGACGCCGTACTCGTCCATGCCGTCGAGCGCGTAGGCGTGGTCGTCCACTGCGATCCGGCCGCCGTCCGCGGTGAGCCGCGCTTCGGCGTCGGGCACGTGCTTGACGTAGGTCGCGATGATCATCGCGGCATTATCGCATGGGGTTGGTGGGTCAGCGTGCCGTCTCGCGGTGGATCTGCCGCGCGATGACGACGCGCTGGATCTCGGACGTGCCCTCGTACAGCGTGGTGACGCGGGCATCGCGCAGGTAGCGCTCGACCGGGTAGTCCGCCGAGTAGCCGTAGCCGCCGAACACCTGGACCGCGGCGTCGCACACGAACACGGCGGCCTCGGAGGCGGCGAGCTTGGCCATGCTGACCTCCTTCGTCGCCCGGGTGCCGCGGTCGAGCAGCCAGGCGGCGCGCTGGGTGAGGAGCCGCGCGGCGTCGATGCGCGTGGCCATGTCGGCCAGCTTGAAGCCGACCCCCTGGAACTCGCGGATCGGTCGGCCGAAGGCCTCCCGCTCCTCCGCGTGGCGCGCGGCCGCCGCGAACGCCGCGCGAGCGATGCCGAGCGCCTGCGCCGCGATGCCGACGCGCCCGCCATCGAGGGCCGACATCGCCATGACGAAGCCCTGCCCCTCCTCGCCGAGGCGCTGCTCCTCGGGGACGAACGCGTCGTCGAGGCGCACGCTGGTGGTGATCGCCGCGTGCTGCCCCAGCTTCCGCTCGGGCGCGCCGAACGAGAGCCCGGGCGTGCCGCGTTCCAGCACGAAGGCCGTGATGCCGCGGGCGCCAGCCTCCGGGTCGGTCTTGGCGAGCACCAGGTAGACGTCGGCCTCGCCGCCGGAAGTGATCCAGGCCTTGCTGCCGTCGAGCCGGTAACCGCCCGAGACCCGCCGCGCGCGCGTTCGCAGCGCCGCCGCGTCGCTGCCCGCGTGCGGCTCGCTGAGGCAGAAGGCGCCGATCGCCTCGCCTGCGGCGAGGCGCGGCAGCCAGCGGTCGCGTTGGGCTTCGCTGCCGTGGGCGAGGATCAGCGACTGCGGCATGCCGTTGGTCACGCTGGCGATCGTGGCGTGGGCCGCGTCGGCGGCCGCGATCTCCTCGAGCAGGACGGCGTAGGCGAGGTACCCGAGCCCGAGCCCGCCGTAGGCCTCGGGCGTGAGGATGCCGAGCAGGCCCATCTCGCCCATCTTGCGCAGCGTCGCCCGCGGGAAGCGCGGATCGCGGTCCAGCTCGGCGGCCACGGGCGCGATCTCTCGCTGGGCGAAGTCGCGCACGGCACGCTGCAGCGCGAGCAGGTCGTCGGGCAGGGCGAAGTCCATGCGGGCCTCCAGGCCGGGGAGGCTACCACGGCCCCCGCGGCGCCCTGCCCGCTCACCCCGCCGGGTAGAAGCTCACCTCGTGGTCGACGAGGCGCCCACCGCGGTAGTCGAAGACGGCGCTGAAGGTGCCGGCGCGGTCGAGCCACGGGATGAACACCCTGTCGCCCTCCCACAGCGTCAGGTCGAGGAGTTCGGCGGTCGGCACCCAACGCAGGCTCCCCTCGGCCGGGTCGGGGCCCAAGGCGCCCGAGGTGCGCGTCACCAGGTAGACGAAGGCGTACCAGTCGTGCTCACCGTCGAAGTCCGGGAAGGTGAGGATGCCCTTGAGCTCCGCCGCCTCGACCGTCAGGCCGGACTCCTCGAGCACCTCGCGGCGCATGCACTGCTCGGGGGACTCGCCGGGCTCGAACTTGCCGCCGAGGCCGTTCCACTTGCCGTAGTGGGTGTCGTCGGGGCGGGCGTTGCGGTGGAGCATGAGCGTGCGGTCGCCGTCGCGCACGTAGACGAGCGTCGCGAGGCGCAGGCTGGGCGCCCGTCGCCGCGGTTCCGCGGGGGCCGCCGGTCGCCCGTCGCCGCTCACCGGGTCCCCGAACCGTCGACCGCGGCGTCGCGTCCGTCCGCCGCATCGCGTGCGTGCTCCGCGTCGTAGGCGGCGACCAACTCGCGGGCCAGCGCCGGCGCATCCACGAGCTGCCCCGCGCGTTCCGCTCGCACGCGCAGGCGGCGCAGGTCCCGAATCTCGCCCCCGCGGACCAGATGGCGGCCCAGCCAGCGCACGGCCTCGCGCTCGTCGCTCGTGGGCGCCAGCTGGGTCGTCCGGGTGCGACCGTCCGCGGGGTCGACCAGCACCAGGCGCAGCTCCACGAGGCCGCCGCGGCGGCCGACGAAGACCTGCTCCAGCGCGTTCGGTCGCACCCTCAGGCGCTCTCGTCGCGTTCGCGTTCGAGCCCGAAGGCGGCGTGCACGGCGCGCAGGGCCTCGTGGGCGAGCGCCGCGGGGATCACCACCGACACCCGGACCTCGCTCGTGGCGATCATCTCGATGTTGGCGCCGGCGGCGGCGACGGCCGCGAACATGCGGCCGGCGATGCCCGGCGCCGAGCCGATCGCGATGCCGACGATCGACAGCTTGGCGACGCCGAGGTCGAGTTCGGCGCGCCCGCCGAGGCCGTCCATGAGTGGCGTCATCGCCTCCATGGCCTCCTCGGCGAGGTCGCGCGGGACCGTGAAGGCCATCTGCTGGCGGCTGTCCGCGGCGCCGCGGACGCCCTGGATGATCATGTCGGCGGAGACGCCCGCGTCGCCGAGCGCGCCGAAGATGCGCGCGGCGACACCGGGCTCGTCGGGAACGCCGAGCAGGTCGATGCGGGCGTGCTCCAGGTCGAGCGCCACGCCGGTGACGGGGCGATCCGTCTCCATCTGGGCCTCCTCGCGGGCCACCCGGCGAACGAGCGTGCCGGGCCGGAAGTCGAACGACGAGCGGACGTGCAACGTGACGCCGTAGCGGCGCCCGTACCAGACGCTGCGGGGGTGCAGCACCTGGGCGCCGAGGGCGGCGAGCTCGAGCATCTCGTCGTAGTCGACGACCTCGAGCCGGCGGGCGCTGGGGATGAGGTGCGGATCGGTCGTGTACACGCCGTCGGTGTCCGTGAAGATCTCGCAGGTGTCGACACCGAGGGCGGCGGCGACCGCCACCGCGGTGGTGTCGGAGCCCCCGCGCCCGAAGGTGGTGACCTGGCCGCTGTCGTCCACGCCCTGGAAGCCGGCGATGACGCACACGTCCACCTCCTCGAACGCGCGCCGCAGCGGCCCGGGGTCCACCCGCAGGATGCGGGCGGCGCCGTGCATGCCGTCGGTGAGGAAACCGGCCTGGGCGCCGGTGAGCGAACGCGCGCGCACGCCGAGGTGCTGCAGCGCCATCGTCAGCAATGCGATCGACACCTGCTCGCCGGTGGCCATGAGCATGTCGAGCTCGCGCCGGCTCGGGCGCGGATGCAGCTCGCGCGCCGTGGCGATGAGCTCATCGGTGGACCGGCCCATGGCACTGACGGTGACCGCCACGCGCTCGCCCGCCTCGACCACGCGCTGGATGCGGGCCGCGACCTTGCGGATGAGATCGAGGTCGCCGACGCTGGTGCCGCCGTACTTCTGGACGCGCACGCGCCGGGCGGGCGGCTGGGGGGCGGCGGTCGGCGAGCTGGTGGGAGCGGGGACGGCGGAGCCCATGCGGGCGCACGTTACCAGGAGGCGAGGTCGGGCGTCCCGCGAGCCCCGTGGTAGAACGCGGTCATGGATCAACCGAAGGCTCTGCGCGTGGCCGTCGTGGGTGCCGGTCCGTCCGGCTTCTATGCGGCCGAGTCGCTGCTGAAGCAGCGGCCCGAGGCGGTGATCGACCTCTTCGACCGGCTACCCGCTCCGTTCGGCCTCGTCCGCTACGGGGTCGCCCCCGACCACCAGAAGATCAAGTCGGTCACCAAGGTCTACGACCGCGTCATGGCGGATCCCCGGCTGCGCTTCCGCGGCAACGTCGAGGTCGGTCGCGACCTGACGGCGGACGACCTGCGCCGGCACTACCACGCCACCGTGTTCACCTACGGGGCGGCGCTGGATCGGCGGCTGGGCATCCCCGGCGAGGACCTCGACGGCAGCATGTCGGCGACGGACTTCGTCGCCTGGTACAACGGGCACCCCGACTTCGCCGACCTGAACCCACGGCTGGACGGCCACACCGCCCTGGTCGTCGGCGTCGGCAACGTCGCCGTGGACGTCACGCGCGTGCTGGCCAAGACCCCCGCGGAACTCGCCGTCTCCGACATCGCCGACCAGGCGCTGGCCGCCCTGGCCGAGAGCCAGGTGCGGGACGTGGTGGTCATCGGCCGTCGCGGTCCCGCGGAGGCGAAGTGGAGTACCAAGGAGCTGCGCGACCTCGGTGAGCTCGACGACGCCGACCTGGTCATCGACCCGGCGGACCTGGCGATCTCGGACGAGAGCCGCGCGGCGATCGCCGACGACCCCGTGGCGCGCCGCAACCTCGAGGTGCTCGAGGAGCTCGCCGCGCGACCGCTGCGCGGCCTGAACCGCCGCATCCACCTGCGCTTCCTGCTCTCCCCCATCGCCATCGAGGCCGACGCCAGCGGCAGCCGCGTGGGCGCCGTGGTGTTGGAGCGCAACCGGCTCGAGCCGCGCGCCGACGGCTCGCTGAGTGCCAAGGGCACCGGCGTCACCGAGCGCCTCGACGCGCAACTCGTCTTCCGCTCCGTGGGGTACCGCGGCCAGGCGATGCCGGGCCTCCCCTTCGACGAGCGCTGGTCGGTGGTCCCGAACGACCGGGGTCGGGTGCTGACGGCGCGCGACGGCGAACCGGTCGCCGGCTGGTACGTCGCCGGCTGGATCAAGCGCGGGCCGACCGGCGTGATCGGCACCAACAAGGCCTGCGCCGTCGAGACGGTCACGACCCTCCTGAGCGACGAGCTCCCCGACGTCGCCCCCGACGACGCGGATCCGGCGGCGGTCGACGCGCTGCTGGCGCGACGCGGCGTGCAGGTGGTCGACGCCGAAGGCTGGCGACGCATCGACACCGCCGAGACGACGGCGGGCGCGGCCGCCGGGCGTCCCAGGGTCAAGCTCTGCACGAGGGAGGCGCTGCTCGCGGCCAGCCGCGGTTGACGCTCGGCCGCCCGTGCCGCGCCCGTGCGCGCACGCGCGCACGCGCGGACACGCGCCCGCGCGCCCGACGGGGCCGGCGACACATGAGCGCAGCGTGATAGGATCGGCCGGTCTCGCGGGACCCCACCGTCCGCGCGCCGTCGCGCGGTGGGGGCACCGCCGCCGGGGAGGCCGCGCGTGGAGCGCATGACTGCCCAACACGTCGACGACCGAACGGGGAGCCCCACCGGCGCCCCGCCACCATTGCTGCGCGTCGAGGGACTGACCAAGAGCTTCGGCGGCCTCCAGGCCGTCAACCACTGCTCGTTCGACGTGCGCGCCGGCAGCATCACGGCCCTCATCGGGCCCAACGGCGCCGGGAAGACCACGGTCTTCTCCCTGATCTCCGGCTTCCTGAGCCCCGACAGGGGGCGCGTCGAGCTCGACGGCGAGGACCTCACCGGTCTGGGACCCCACCAGGTGTTCCGCCGTGGCCTCTGCCGCACCTTCCAGATCCCCCGCGAGCACGGCAGCATGACGGTGCTGGAGAACCTCATGCTGGTTCCCCCGGACCAGCTCGGGGAGCGCTTCTGGAACCCGCTCCTCCGGCCCCGCGCGGTCCGCGCACAGGAGCGCGCCATCCGCGAGAAGGCGCTCGAGGTGCTCGACCTGCTCACCCTCTCCCGGCTGCGCGACGAGTATGCGGCCAATCTCTCCGGCGGCCAGAAGAAGCTGCTCGAACTGGCGCGCACCCTCATGGCCGACCCGCGCATCGTCCTCCTCGACGAGCCGGCCGCGGGCGTCAACCCGAGCCTGATGGCGCGCATCCGCGAGAAGATCGTGCAGCTCAACGCCGAGCGCGGGATCACCTTCCTGCTCATCGAGCACGACATCCCGCTGGTCATGGGCCTGTGCGACCCGGTCATCGTCCTCAACCAGGGGACGAAGCTGGCGGAAGGCCCACCGTCCATCGTCCGCGGCGACCCGCGGGTGCTCGAGGCGTACCTGGGGGGGCAGCATGGCGCTGTTGACGGTTGAGGGGCTGACCACCGGTTACGGCGAGATGGAGGTCCTGCGCTCGCTGTCGCTGCGCGTGGAACCCGGACGCATCGTGTCGATCATCGGGCCGAACGGCGCCGGCAAGTCCACCGCCATGAAGGCGGTGTTCGGCCTGCTCAAACCCTGGCAGGGGTCGATCCGCTTCGGCGAGCGCGAGATCGGCGGCCTCTCGCCGGACCGCATCGTCCGGCTCGGGATGTGCTACGTCCCGCAGACCGACAACGTGTTCCCGTCGCTGACGGTGGAGGAGAACCTGGAGATGGGCGCCTTCGTGCTGTCCGGCCCCACCAAGGAGCGCAAGGAGCGGGTGTACGAGCTGTTCCCGCGGCTCGCCGAGCGCCGGCGGCAGCGCGCCGGCAAGATGTCGGGCGGCGAGCGGCAGATGGTCGCGATGGGCCGCGCGCTCATGCTGGACCCCAAGCTGCTGCTGCTCGACGAGCCCTCGGCGGGCCTCGCGCCCCTGCTGGTCGACCTCATCTTCGAGAAGGTCCGCGACATCAACGCGGCCGGCGTCGCCGTCCTGATGGTGGAGCAGAACGCCCGCAAGTCCCTCGAGCTGGCCGACCACGCCTACGTGCTGGTGGGCGGCAGCAACGCCATCGACGGCGCAGGCCGCGACCTCCTCGGCGACCCCGAGGTCGGCCGGCTGTACCTGGGAGGCTGACGGCATGGCCAAGGCCCTCGTTCGTCGGGCGCCCGGCCCGCGACCCGGTGCGCGCCTTCGGCGCGTCCTCGGCAGCCGGACGGCGCTCATCGCGCTGCTGGCGCTGCTCCTGCTCGCCCTGGGGTGGCTGGCGGCGTCCCAGGGCGTCACCGGCCAGCGGCTGCTGTCGCTCGCCGTCCGAGGCGTCCTGCTGGGCGGCATCCTGGCGCTCGGGGCGATCGGGCTGACGCTGATCTTCGGCGTCCTGCGCATCCCCAACTTCGCCCACGGCGACCTCATGACCTGGGGCGCGTACCTGGCCCTCTTCGGGCTCACGCTGCTGCCGGCCGGCCAGCCGCTGGCGCCGTTCTCCTTCGGCGCCGAGTTGCTCCTGCTCCTCGTGCTGGTCATGCCGCTGGTGGGCCTCACGGGGTACCTGCTCGACCGCCTGGTGTTCCGGCGCCTGCGGGCCCGACGTGCGCCGTCCGTGATCCTGGCCATGGCCGCCCTCGGCGGCGCCTTCTTGCTGCGCAGCGTGATCTACCTCGGGTGGGGCGCCGACTTCCGCAACTTCTACACCGGGCGGCCGCGCCCGGCCGTCGAGCTGTTCGCCGGCATCCGCGTGCGACCCGACCAGCTCTTCATCCTGGGCCTGGCGCTGCTGCTGATCTTCCTCGTGTACCTGCTGCTCGAGCGCACCAAGATGGGCAAGGCCATGCGCGCCACCGCGGACAACGCCGACCTCGCGCGCATCAGCGGCATCGACACCGAGAGCGTGATCCGCTGGACCTGGCTCATCGGCGGCGGCCTGGCGGGCGCTGGCGGCGTCATGTTCGCCCTCGACACCCAGTTGCGCCCCGAGATGGGCTGGTGGCTCATGTTGCCGCTGTTCTCCTCGGTCATCCTCGGCACGATCGGCCACGCCTACGGCGCCCTGCTCGGCGCCCTGGTCATCGGCGTGGTGTGGCAGATGTCGACGGCCTTCCTCAACCCCGCGTACGGCCCGGGGGTGGCGTTCGTGGTGCTGATCCTGGTGCTGCTGTTCCGGCCCCAGGGGATCTTCGGCAAGCCGGGAGGCACCTGATGGGCGACGCGACCCTCGCCAAGAGCCTGCTGCTGGCGCTGCCCCTGTGGTTCCTGGCGGCCAGGGCCCTGCCCGCTCGCCTACCGTGGCTCGCGCGCGCCGCGCTCGGGGCCGCGGCCGGCTGGGCGGCCGCCCTCGCGGTGACGCTGGTGGTGCCATCCGGCCTCATGGCGTACCTGGTGTCGTTCGCCATCGTCGGCTCGATCTACGCCGTGCTGGCGCTCGGTCTCAACGTGCAGTGGGGCTACACCGGGCTGTTCAACATCGGCATCGCCGCCTTCTTCGCGTTGGGCGCGTTCACCAGCGCGTTGGTCACGACGAGCATGCCGAGCGGCGCCGCCGCGGCCTTCAGCCAGCAGGCCTTCGGCCTCGGCGCCCCGTTCCTGGCGGGCGTCCTGGCGGCGGGCGCGGCGGCCGGCCTGCTGGCGCTGCTGGTGGGCGGTCCGACGCTGCGGCTGCGCGAGGACTACCTGGCGATCGCCACCATCGGCATCGCGGAACTCGTGCGGCTGGTGTTCCAGAACGAGCGCTGGCTGGCCAACGGGCCGCAGCCGCTGCGTGGCATCCCGCAGCCGCTCGCCTGCCTCGTGCGCGACGCGGGCTGCGGCTGGTTGCCGGCGCCGCTCGCCGCCATCTTCGATCCCCTCGCCCCGCGCGACTACCCCTACGTCTACCTCGCCATCGCCACCCTGTTCGTCATCGTCGTCTACCTCGTGCTCGAGCGCGCGATCCGCTCGCCCTGGGGGCGCGTCCTGCGCGCCGTGCGCGAGGACGAGGCCGCGGCGTCCATGGTCGGCAAGAACGTGGCCCGCGTGCGGCTGCAGGCCTTCGTGGTCGGCGCGGTCATCATGGGCCTGGGCGGCGCGCTCTACGCGCACTACATGATCGCCATCGACTACACCCACTTCGACGCGCTGTACGCGACCTTCCTCGTGTGGGTCATGCTCATGTTGGGCGGCAGCGGCAACAACCGCGGCGCCATCCTGGGCGCGTTCGCGCTGTGGGGCGTGTGGACCGGCGCGGCCTTCGTGGTCGACCTCGCCCGGCCCCTGCTGGCGGCGATCTCGAGCGACCTGCCGGCGCGCGGCCCCTACCTGCGGCTGCTGCTCATCGCGCTGCTCATGCTCTTCATCCTGCTCTACCGTCCCAAGGGCCTCGTCGGCGAGGAGCGCTTCGTCTCGCGCGACTC
>CAZJUA010000085.1:0-9568 GCA_964549045.1 uncultured bacterium
CAGTCACCCCGACCAGCAAGAAGCCGTCCCACACGGCGTTGCAGTTGAAGCGGTCCCGCAGCCACGGGGCCGCTTCTCCGTTTCGGTGTGTCCATGAGGCGTCGCGCTCGGGCACTACGGGACGAGCCAACTCGGTACGCCCCTGCCCATCCCGTCACGGTACGGCCGGTGACGGATCCTGAGGGGCGACCAGGTCTGCACGCATCCCCACACCGTCGACCGCGACCCGAAGCGAGCGCCCGACCACCTTCTGCCCGACCCGGGCCTGCGCCCGTGCGAAGCTTTCGCGCTCACCTGGCTGTGGGTCGACCCCGGCGTTGGCCAGCGGAACGTCACTCGAGCGGACAGACGATCCCTTGATCGACGATGTCGGCAAGCCTGAGCTCCGAGATGCCTGGGATGCGCGTCAACTGCTCGACGCCCGTGAATGGGCGGAGTGCCATCAGCTCGGCACCCCTCTGCTCGCTGATGTGGACGATCTCTACGAGCTGGTCGAGCGAACCCGTGTTGATGTCGATGCACAACCAAGCCACCCAGAAGCCACGGCCTGCGTCGCGAGCCTCTCCCGTCGCGTCAAGGTAGGTCTCGGCGTAAGCGACATTGGGTGGCACGGTCATGATGTCCGCCAGACCGGCAGCCGCCAGCGCTTGGTTGACCTGCACGAAGCGCTTGCCGTCGTCGGCGACCCAGGCACCGCTTGGGTCCTCGACGTACACGTAGGCGAGCAAGCGACCATGCCGATCGCGCCGGCCCACGTCGAACTCGAGGTAGATCGGCCTCGCCTCGATCAGACCCGAAAGGAACGTCGTCGCTCTGTCGGCTGCGGGCTCACCCGCCTCTGGCGCGTCAACGCCGATGATGCGGACGCGCTCGCCGTCCTCCAGCACGAAGGTATCGCCATCGATGATGCGCTCGACGAAGAGCGGGCCTTGCAGAACCCCAAGAACCGCGAACGTGTCGCGCGGCACGCCCGCCACCGCGAACGCGACGAGGCACGCAAATGGGACGCAGACGATTCTGCGCAGCGCCAGCATGCGTCGCTCGTCCACACCCCATCTTCGGCGACTTCTGCTCGGCTGACAACGGTCGCGCAACACGCCGCAGGGCGAAGGTACCGAGACACCTCGTGCGCCAAGCGGCGAGTCCCGCTTGGCGCTCTCTGCTTCTCATCCAATGCAGTGTCAGGTGGAGGCATGCATGCCGCATCCGGTGCATCCGGTGCATCCGGCCATCTCCCGCTTGGGTCGAGGCGCGGCGCACGGTACCCGAACCGCCGGAGCCGGGTGCATGTCGCTGATGCCTCGAAACCGTCGGATCTCGGCCGGCCACCAGACGCTCGGTCACGCGGTCGCTGGTCCCAACCCGGTCACCCCGACCCGCCCATCCGGTGACGCCCGGACGACGAAGCTGCGGATCCAGAAGACCGAAGGATCAGCTTCTTCGCGACGCCATCGCGTCGCCCGAGACCACGACGGCGCCGACCCCGGGGGATCCTCACGATTCCCGGGTATCCTCGCGAATCCCGGGTATCGTGGCGGATTCCGCGGGCGCCCCGACGGATCACTCCACCCGCCATCGCGCCGCCGCCGGCGAACGCACCGGCGTCCGTCCCGCCAGGAGGCTCATGACCTCGTCCCAAACTCGCGGATACCTCGTCCACCTGTACACGACGTCGGCGCTGCTGTTCGCCGTCCTCGCGATCCAGTGGATCCTCGAGGGCCGCTACCCGCTGGCGCTCTTGGCCATGGCGGTCACGGTGCTGATCGACGCGACCGATGGCGCACTCGCCCGCAGGCACCGCGTCGCGCAGACGGCCCCAGGGATCGACGGACCCTTGCTCGACAACATCGTCGACTTCGTCACCTACGTCTTCCTGCCGGTCCTCTTCCTCCTCCACGCCGGTCTCCTGCTCCAGCCGACGTGGGCGTTCGCGACGTTGCTCGCGTTCAGCTCCGCATACGGGTTCTCGCGCACCACCGCGAAGCAGAGCGACGAGGGCTTCTTCGTCGGCTTCCCCTCCTACTGGAACGTGGTGGCGTTCTACGCCTTCGTGCTCGACCTCTCCCCCGCGCTCACGACCGCCTGGGTCGTGGGCCTCAGCCTGCTGGTGTTCACGGACGTCCGCTTCCTCTACGTCAGCCGCATGCGCAAGGGACGCCTCCTCCACCTCGTTCTCGGCGGCGCCTGGGCCGTCGCGGCCACGGCTTCCCTGCTCGTCGAGCCCGGGCCGCTGCGCGCCGCCCTCGCCTACGCCTCGTTGGGCTACGTCGTGTTCTACACTGCCCACTCCTTCGTGCTCGACCGGCAGGGCCGACGCGGGCGCCGCGCCGATCCGGCCCGGCCAGCCGACCTGGTCGACTGAGCGCGCGGGACGGGCCGACCGATGCCGCCCTCCGGAGTCCGCCTCGCCATCACCGGCGGGCGTGGGCCGCGCCTGCGGACCGCGACGCGCACCATCGCCGTCATCGTCTGGTCGCTGCTCCTCCTCGCCTTCTGGCAGGGGGCACGGCAGGCCGACGTGGGTCCCCTCGACTACCTGCTCACGATGATCGAGGACCTGGCCACCCGCCCCTGGGCGCCCGTCGGCGTGCTCGCGCTCTACCTCATGCGCCCGCTGCTGCTCGTGCCCATCACGGTCGTCAACCTCACCTCCGGCTTCGTCCTCGGCGCGCTGCCGGGCCTGGCCTTCGCCATGACCGGAACGCTCGCCTCCGCCTCGATCGGCTACGGGATCGGGCGCCTGCTCGGCACGGCCGGGCTCGCGGGCGGCCTCGAACTGCGCTGGCCCCTCGTGGGGGCGCTGCGGCGGCGCAGCTTCGAGAGCGTGGTCGCCGGAGGCTTGATGTACCTCCACGCCGACGCGGTCAACCTGCCTGCGGGACTGCTGCGAATCCGCTTCCCCGTCTTCCTCGCCGGCATCGCGGTGGGCAACGCGCTGACGATGACGTCGGCCGTCCTCGCCGGGGCGTCGGTCGAGGGCAGCCTCGTGGGGGCCACGGTGGCCGTCGACGGCACGACGCTGTGGCTCGCGCTCGTCCTCTTCACGGTCAGCCTGGCACTGGCGTCCTGGCTCCGGAGGCGCAACCGGTCGCGCGAGGTCCCGTCGCTCTGACGCCCTGTAAGAGTTCCGAGAGCGGAGAATCTCACAATGGGGTCAACGCGCTACGAAGCCCGGCCAGCGATTGGGCGCGACGGCCGGGCTGAGCGCTCCCCGCGATGGGTGACGGACGGCGACCGCCCGACGGTAGCCGCCACCGGCGCCCTCCAAGCGCCCCAGGACGAACGCAGAGACGTTCGGAGGCGACGAACCGAGCATCCCCATCTGGGCATCATGGGACTCGGGGAGCCAGTGATGCAACCGACCGAATGGAGCTTGCCATGCGCGAACGACCCCCCGACACCGCGCCCCCTGTGCGGTCACACGTGGGTATCGACGCTGGACCAGCCCGCCTCGCCGGCACGCATCTCGACCACGCCATGGGGTGGTCCGGATGCGTGCCCTCGTAGCCCTGGCCGGCCTCACGACCCTGGTCCTCGGCACCCCCTGCGCTGCTCAAACGCGTAGCTCGCACGAGGTCAGGATCGCCGTGCCGACGGTCCTACGCTTGAGCATCGACGACCCTGCACCGGGGTCCGTGGGGGAGGTGCCGTTGTCGATCGACGTCGCCTCCGGCGTCGCCAGCATCACGCCGGATCACAGCCGCATTCGGATCCTCGCCAACACCCGCTGGCAGTTGTCGGCCGCCTTCGCACCGGCCGTGGGCAGTGAGCCCCTGCAACTCACGTACGCCGTCGACGGCGAGCGGGTCGTTTGGCGCGCGAGCGAGTTCGCGCCCGTCGTACTGAGCGGCGTCGCGACCTGCGGTTGGCGCGAGACATCCGTCCAGTACGGGCTCGCCCGCCTGCCGGCCGACGGCGCCTACGCCGGCATGATCACGTTCACGCTCACGCGACCCTGAACCGCCGGTCGCCAGAAGGCGCCCGCGCCGTCCGCAACGGCATGTGAGATTTCCCCGTCCCTGACGGCACTCCTGTAAGAGCGCCGTCAGAAGAGTCCTGTCATCTTCTCCCGCAGGAAGGGACGCTCCGCCAAACCACGTCCTGCGACGGCAACCCTTCTGACGCGACGATCTCCGAACCCGTACGTGGGCGCTTGGGCCGGAGGGAGCGAGTAGCGCAACCGACAGAAGGCAAGGTACCCACCATGAAGAAGCTCATCGCCACCGCCGTCATCTCCGCCGTCCTGCTGGCCACCGGGGTCGCGTTCGGTCAGTCGGCCTCGCACGATGTCGAGGTCCTCATCCCCAACGTCCTGATGCTGCGGATCACCGACGGCAGCGGCAACGATCCTGCCACCGATCCCTCGGTCACGTTCGACTTCCAGGCCACCGCCAATGTCGACGACTACCTCGACGCGGTGAACGCCGGCGGCGGTGACCTCGCGCCCACTGCCGTCTCGAGCTTCGGCGACGTCGTGGTCTTCTCGAACCGCGCGACGTGGAACGTCACCGTCGGGGCATCGACCCTCGGCTTCGTGGACAACCTCGGCCTCACGGTCACGGGCACCGGCGTCGCCCTGAGCGACATCACGGTGGCCCCTAGCGGCACGGCCGGTCTGAACGTCTCGAGCGTCGACACGAGCTGGGACCTCACGACCACCGGCTCCATCGCCAACGGCGTCCGCACCCAGGGCTGGCGCAGCCTCGGCTTCAGCGGCGGCGACTACCGCCTCGCGGTCAACGGCGACGAGAACCCCGGCACGTACAGCACCACCGTCGAGTACACCATCGCCGCTCCGTGAGGCAGCGAGCGAGTCGCTAACCACGCAAACCCGGATCCGAGCACGGCCGTCGCGCGCGCCCTCCATCCACCAGGCCGGAGGGCGCGCCCCGCCCGCGAAGCGACCGACCAGGCGCCGTCCGGCGATCGACGAGGCCGCGGATGCCGCGTCCCCGGTCTCGCGCCACAAGGAGCAATCTCCCCCATGCACAGCATGCTGACGCGGGTCGCCCTCGCGGTCCTCCTGCTGCTCCCGAGCGTCGCTCTGGCGCAGGGCGCGGACCACCGCGTGGTCACCCGCATCCCGAACTACATCGGCCTGAAGATCGTGGACGATGCCGGCGACATCGCTGCCAACGCCGCGATCGTGTTCGACTACGAGAGCGACCCTGACGCGTACGTTGCCGCGATCGAGGGCGACGGCCGGCTCTCCCCGACGGAGGTCGTCGACTTCGCCGACGTGCAGGTCGCGGTGCGCAGGGGCCGTTGGCGCGTCTTCGTCGGCGCACTGGCGATCACCTACGCTGGCGATCACGCCGGGGCCGGGCTCCAGCTCGGCGACATCCGCGTCGAGCGCGGCTCGGCTTCGGGACTGACGCCCGACGCCGTCACCCACCTACCCGGAGGCACGATGTCCGCCGCCTGGAACCTGTCGAACAGGTGGCAGCGGATCGCGAACGACACCGGTTCCACGGGCGGCTGGCGAAGCCTCGGCTTCAACGGCCTGGACTACGTCTTGGCCGTCCAGGGTGACGAGGATCCCGGGCGCTACACCACCGTCGTCTTCTACCTGCTCACCAACCCATGAGCGGCGAGCGGCGTGCGAAGCCGTTCTCAGCGCCGCACCGGCGCGCGACGTATGGTTCCGTCATGCGCGCGCGACTCCCGATCATCCTCCTGCTCGCCCTGTGGATCCCTGCGGCACTCGCCGCCGACATCGGCATCTCGCCGCCGCGCCTCGAGCTCGTCGGCGCGGCCGGCGAACGCCTCACCGCTACGATCACCGTCATCACGAGCGCGCGGACCGAGCAGCAGGTCGCCGCCGAGATCGGCGACTGGACGATGGACTTCCGCGGCGAGATGGCGTTCTTTCCCCGCCGGGAGCCTGGAGCACAGCGCTTCGGGATGGCTCGAGCTCGACGCCGACGCGTTCGTCCTGAGCGGTGACACCTCTCGAGAAGTCCGGCTGGAGGTCGCGATCCCATCGGACGCGGAGGGCACCCACCAGGCCATGGCGTTCTTCACCGTCGTACCGCCACCGACCGAAGGCAGCGGCGTCGGCGTGGTGACGACCACCCGCGTCGGCCTCACGGTGTACGTGACGGTGGCGGGCACCGAGCAGGGCGGCGCCGAGTTCGTCGACCTGTACGCTTCGGACGACCGCACGCTGACCGCCACGATCCTCAACGGCGGCAACACGGTCATGCGCCTCGGCGGGGTGGTGGAGCTCCGCGACGAGGCGGGCGAGGTCGTGCGGCGGCTCGAGGTGCCCGACGTGCCGGTGCTGCGCGAGAGCGAACGCGAGCTCGACTTCGCACTGCCCGCCGACCTGCCGAGCGGCTTCTACGTCGCGCTCGCCCTCATCGAGGACAGTCGCGGCGGCGTCCTCGCCGGGGAGCTCGCGTTCGACGTGCCGTGAGACGGCTTGCCCCGGCGCTGACCGTGCTGCTCGCCCTGGGCATCGGCGTCGCCACCGCACAGGACGGTCGCATCGTCGGTGTCTCGTCCGCGCCGGTGTCGTTCACGGTCACCGACGAAGACGTGCAGGCCGCGAGCGCGTGCCCCGGCTGCACGTACGTGGTCCCCGACCCAGGTCCCGCGACCGTGTTCGACGTCCTGAGGCAGAACCCCAACCGCAGGTACACGATCGACGCCCTCCATGCCGGCTGGATGCCAGGCGGCGCGCCGCGTATAGAGGCCCGCTACACGGTAGCCAACAGGTCAGGGGCCCGCGTCTTCCTCATCACGCCGTGGTTGCCGATCGGCGAGACGCCGACCCTTGTGTTCAGCCAGGCTGCCGTGGGGCGCGAGGCCCGCGTGCGCGTGACGGTGGCGTACCGGCTGGTGCTCGTCGGCGACGAACCCGCCGGCGAGTTCACGACGCGCATGACCCACCGCGTCCGCGAGAACGGCCGCGCCGTCTCGCACGACCTGCGCGCCTCCGTTCCCACCTTCCTCACGCTGCGCCTCATCGGCACGACGGCGCCGGCGACCTCGTTCACGATCGCCTTCGACTACGGCGGCGACGTCGGTGCCTACCTGAACGCGATCACGACCGGTGTTCCGCTCGCCGTGACCGCCAGCGACCTCCTACGCGCAGAGGTCAGCACGAACCACCCACGCGGCTACACCGTGACGCTGATGATCGAGGAGGTCTTCGCTCCCGTCAGCGGCGCCGGCCTGGCCGGGCGCGTGCTGCTCCAGGGTACCCGCGCGGATGGCCGCACCTTCTCCAGCGCCGGGCCGACCGCCGGCCCCGTGGTGCTCTTCGTTGGCGCCGACTACGCCCTGCAGGTGACCGGTGACGACCCCCCGGGCGCATACTCGTTCGCCGTTCGACTCGTGGCCGTCCGTAACCCCTGAACGGCCCCGCAGCGCCAGCGGCGCGCGAGCGGCGGCTACCGACGACAGAGCACGCACCTGCATCGGATCCCCACCGTTCACGGCGCGAGCACCCGGAACCGCAGCGTCTCCACGAGCGCGCGTCCATCGACGCCCTCGACGCGGACCGAGGACTCGTAGACGGCGTCGGGGGTGCCGTCGGGTACCGTGAGCACTCCGCGCCAGCGACCAGGTTCGTCTTCGACCAGCGTGACGTCGTCACCGAAGGGGTGTGCGAGCGCGACTCGGTGCGCGTCGAAGTAGGCGCGAACGCGCACGGTCAGTTCCCCGCCGGCACGGACCGGGGCATCGCTCGTGATCGCCAGCAGCGGCGCAAGCGGATCGACGATCAACTGGACGCGGCGACTCGCCTCGGCCTGCTGCGCACGAGCGACCACGGTGACGGCGAGAAGGCCGGCGGCATACGCCTCGGGCACCGGTATGCGGGCGGTCCACGCGTCGCCGTCGAGGTCCAGGGCGACCTGCAAGCCGTCGGGCAGCAGCAGCGCCACCGAGTCCGGTTCCCCCTGGACCTCGACCCGCACCACCGGCGCCGCTCCAGGCGGCGCGCGCTCCGACTCCAGTTCGACCGTCCGGATCCGCAGCACCTGCGGCGTGAACGTTTGCACCGTCACGACCGGCGGTCGCACCAGGAACCGCACCTCGGCGGGCAGGCCGGCCTCGAGGACGAGAACGGTGGCGTCTTGGCCGACGATCGTGGCCCCCTCGGGAACGTCGACGAGCACGACCGACGCCGCTCCCGGGGTCAACCCGCGCACCTCGAACGCGCCGTCGGCGTCCGTCACCACGGTTCGCTGCAGGCCGTCGGCATCACCGACCATCAGACGTGCTCGGACACCCGTTGCTGGCTCGTCCGCTACGCCGTCGCCGTCGCGGTCCGCCAAGACGCGGCCGGTGAGCACGGTCGTGCGGGTCGCCGGGATCTCGAGCGTGGTCACCTCCCGCAGTCGCACTTCGACCTCGCCTCGTGCCTGGCCGAGCAGCCGCACGGCGACCGGCACGCTGCCCACCATCACCGACCAGCGGTAGCGCCCGGGCGGCAGCTCCAAGCGGAACGCGCCGGTCTCATCGGTGAGAACGCGGTAGCGACCGACCTCGACGGCGATCTCGGCGAGCCCCTCGCCTTCGACCGCGACGCGCCCCTCCAGCACGCCGACGCGCCGCCCACCGAACCCTTCGCTCACCGGTGAGGAAACCGGGATCGCGAAGGCGTACTCGCCCACCACCGAAGCGCGCACGCTCCAGCGCTCGGCCGGCATCGATGTCAGACCGTAGCTTGCCGTCGTCCCCACCACGAGGCTCCAGGGCCCGGCGCCCCAGTCGACCCCGACGCTCGCGCCAAGGGATCGGCCGGTCAGATCCCAACCGCCGCTAGCGCTGAGCGACCAGGGATCGCGATCGGCTTCGGCGCGGACCCCGATGCGGCCATCGAAGGCGCCGGTCGCGGGCCGGTAGACGAGGCGCGCGTCTGCCGCCAAGTAGGCGCCGTCGAAGCGCGACAAGCTGGTGTCGAACGTCAACCCGAAGCCGGTGGCGTCCCAACGCATGCCCGCCGCGTTCGCAACGCTCCAAGCGTCGTCGAGATTCCCGCGATGCGCGACCTGCCAGAAGCTCTCCTGGCTGCCGCCCTGCAAGCCGAGACGCAGCTGACCGGCCACCGGCGAGACCAGTGCGGCGTTCGCACCCAACCGCCCCTCCCAAGGAACGGTGTCGTCGAGGGACCAACTCGCGTCCGCGTAGAGCGTGTCGAGGTCGGTTCCGTACCTTCCTCGCAGATCGACTTTTCCGCTGCCCCCCAACAAGCCCGCGACCGAGAGCTCCAGCTCCCCGATACCCTGGGCGTCCCGCGCCTCCAACCTCACGCCCGCCGCCAGTGCGCCCCGCGCGTAATCGGCAGTGGCCGTCAGGCGGAGGTCGGCGGTGGCGCCATCGGCTCGCAGGGCCACCAGTGGCGCCCCCTCCGCCACTCCGGCGGCGCCCGCCAACGTCACGGACGAGGCGCGCCACGAACCAGCGAGCACACCGACGAAGCGGTCGTCCGCGACATGGCCGACGGCAGCGGCTAGCCCCAATACCGTTCACTTTAGGATGATGATGGCTTGTTCGGGGTTCTTGGTCGGTTGCGGCCAGTTGGCATGCTTGGCGCGTTTGGGTGGGTAGCAGGTCA
>CAZJUA010000086.1:0-6569 GCA_964549045.1 uncultured bacterium
GTGGCGCATCAGCTCGGACCGGCCGTCCGCCCGCAGCACCTCGGCCAGCGAGGCGTCCCACGCTTCGATCTCGTCGTCGTCGGGGAAGGTGTCGCTCAGCCGAGCGAGCGTCTCCAACAAGTCCCGCCATGCGTCCAGGGTGCCCGCGTCCGCGGCCAGCAGGGTGGCGGCGTCCTCCACCGCACGGAGGGCGGTCAAGCGCTCGGCGTGGGCCTGCGCGACCGGCGCCAGGTCGCGCGGGCGCGCGTCGCCCAAACCGGTCTCGGCCAGGTCGCGCTCGCGCATGAGCCGCCGGTGGCGGTCGGTGAGGCCGGTCAGGTCGAGCGCGAGCGCCTTGCGCACCACCTCGGCAGCGGCCACCGAGCGCAACGTGCTACGCCCCGGGCCCGCCAACGGTTCGTCGAGCACGGCCCGCTGGTGGCGCGCCCACTCCTCGAAGACCTCGCCGCGGCGCTCGTCGCCGCCCTCTTCGTGCGCATGCGGCGGGCGCACGCCCTCGGCCCGCAACTGGTGCCCGAGATCGCGGGCCCGGTCGCGGGCGAAGTCGCCGACCGCGCCACGCCAGGCGGCGACGTCCGTGCGTGCGCCGTCGAGCGCGGCGGCGTCGGCGTCGCGCAACGAGGCCACCGCCTGCTGCACGCTCGCACGCCACGGATCGAGCTCGCCACTTCCGGGGTAGAGCGAGGCCAATGCGGCCAGGTCGCGGTCGAGCTCGCGCAGCTCCTGCCGCACCCGCGCGACGTCTGCCCGGAACGCGGCCCGCGCACGTGCGCGCACGCGGACCTGCCAGATCGCGCGTGTCACGGCCCGCAGCGCTTGGATGACGGCCCTCAACAGGGTACGCAGGATCGTGCTCGGGCGCCAGCCGACCATGAGTTCCACCCCGAGCCCGATTAGGAGCACCGCGGGCACGTAGGCGAGCACGCCGGCCGCGCCCGTCAGCGAGCCACGCAGCGCCATGCCCCACGTTCCGGCCTCGGTCGGGGCGACGAGCATGAGCAGCGACCAGCCGCCGACGGCGGCGATCAGGTAGCCGAGCAGCACGCGCGGCCAGCGCGGCGGGCTACGGCGCAGCAAGAACAGGACGCCCAGGAGCAGGAACGGCCACGGCCACGCCCAGGCGCCCCAACCGATCGGGTCCGCCAGGTACGAACGCAGCCAGACGCCGACGTCACCGGATGGAAACCGCGGCAGCAGGACGAGCAGCAGCGACGTCCCCAATGCCAGCAGGACGAGACCCACGGCCTCGAGATCCAGCGTGCGGGCGGCGGACCGCGACCGTCGGCGCGCGGATCGGCCGGCGCCTCGCTTGCGGTCGTCGCTCACTGCACGCTTGGCCACGAGGCCCAGTCTACCCGCGTCCACACGGCGGGCCCGGCCCGCCACGCCGTACCATGGGGCGTGCACCGCCTGCGACCGGCCTCGAGGACCGCGCCCCCGCTGGGGCCGGCGGTCGCCGCCTTCGTGGCACTGACGGCGTTGGTCGCGACCCTCCTCCTCGACGGTTCGCCCCTGTGGATCGCGGCATGGGCCGCGATCGGCGTGGGCCTCGCCACGGCGGTGCTCGGGCCGCTGCTCGGCGCGGCCGCCGGCGTCGGCGCGCTGATCGTCGCCTGGGCCCTGCCGCCGGCACCGGGGGGCGCGCTCGGCGACGACGCGATCGTGCAGCTGGCGGGGATCGCGCTGCTCGCGTGGGGCGCGGGCGCGTGGAGCCGCGCGGGCTCGGTCGGTCGCGTGTCGGCCGCCGAGGCGGGGCGCCGCCGCACCCGGCTCCTCGCAGAGGCGGTCCTGCCGCTCGAGACCGCATCCGACCCCGACGGCGTGCTGGCGGCGCTCCCGCCGCTCGTGACGCGTGTCCTCGCCGTCCACCACGCCTCCGTGCTGCGGCTGACCCCGGGGGGGCCGGTGTTCGTCCGCTCAGAGCCACCGTGCGCGCCGGTCGGCGCCGTGCTGCCCGAGCGCTCCGTCGTCGCGCGCGCCGCCCGCACCGGTCGCGTGCAGTGGGTGCCGGATGCCCGCCGCGACCCCGACTACCACGGCCTGGAGGGCCTGTCCCGAGACGTCTCCGAGCTCGCGATCCCGCTGCGCCTCGCCGGACGCGTCCACGCCGTCCTCAACGTCGAGCGCGAACGCGTCGAGGGTTTCGATGCCGACGACCGGGCCACGCTCGAGGCGCTCGCCCGGGTGGCCGAGAGCGACCTCGAACGCCTGGCGACCCTGAGCGAACTCGAGCGCCAGCGGCACGAGGCCGACGTGCTGGCGCGCGTAGCCCAGCGCCTCGCGCAGGTCGACGACGCGCGCCGCGCCGCACGCATCACCCTGAGCACGCTGCTCGACGCGCTTGGCCTGGACGGCGGCGTGGTGTTCCACGTCGACCGCGGTCAGTTCCGTCCACTGGCGCTCGCCGACGGACTGCCCGCCGACGTTCGTCCCGCCCTGGAGCGTGGCGTCGCGTGGGGCCGCGGGCGGCTGCACCACGTGTGGCAGCGCGGCGAGGGCCTGTTCGAGGAGGACTACGCGGTCACCGGACTCGACCCGGGTTTCCGTGCGCTGGGCGTCCGCGCGCTCGCCTCCGTGCCCGTCCGCGACAGCGACGGCGAGACGATGGCGCTGATCGAGGCCGGCAGTTTCGTCGAGGCGCGCGCCTGGTCGGCGGCCGATCGGCGTCTGATCGAAACGGTCGCGTCGACGCTGGGCGCCGTGCTCGCGCGCATCACCGTGCGCGAACGCGAGGCGGAGCTCCTCGAGGTCGTCCGGCAGTTGGCGCGCGCGAGCGAGCCCGCGGAGCTCTACCAGCGGGTGGTCGATGCGGCCGTCCGCATCGTGCCCGGCGCGGAGGCCGCGTCGCTCCTGACCCGGACCCCGGAGGGCGACTTCGTCTTCGGCGGCGCGGCCGGCTTCGACCTCAAGGCGCTGCGCGAGGTCCGGCTGACCGAGGCCGGCCAGCTCGCCTGGTACGCCGGCGGCGAGAGCGACTGGCGCGCAGGCAAACCGCGGTTGCTCACCGGCCACGACGTCGCGATCACCAGCAGCGCGTCGGCGGGCGGCGTCCACGGCGACGTGCTGGCCGATGCGGGCCGGACGTCGGAGATCCGCGCCTCGCTGTGCGTGCCGATCGCGCTTCAGGAGGAGGTGATGGCCATCCTCAACGTCGACGCCTTCAGCCGCGACGAGGCCTTCGGCGTCCGCGCCATCGCGTTGGCCCAGGCGCTCGGCGACCACGTGGCCGTGATCGTCCGCCAGGCCCACGACCGCGAGGCGCTGGCGCGCAGCGCGCTCACCGATCCCCTCACGGGCCTCGGCAACCGCGAGGCGTTCAACCGGACCCTGGCCCGGGAGCTGCAGCGAACGCGCCGCTACGGCGAGCCCGTCGCGCTCGCGATGCTCGACCTCAACGGCTTCAAGGTCGTGAACGACACGCTCGGCCACGCGGCCGGCGACCGGGCGCTGGTGGCCGTCGCCGCCGCCCTGCGCGCGACCGTGCGCGCCAGCGACGCGGCCTTCCGCTGGGGCGGCGACGAGTTCGCCGTCGTCATGCCGACGCTGGCGCCCGATGCCGGTGCCGCGGCGGCCCAGCGCCTCGTCCGCGCCATCGCCGCCATCGACGTCGACGGCCTGCAGTTGCGCGCGAGCGTCGGTCTCGCCAACGCACCGCGCGACGGCGACGACGCCGACACCCTGCTGCGCCGGGCCGACGATCTGATGTACGAGATCAAGGGCTCGGGCGAGCCGCCTCGCTGACCGTTGGAGGCCCATCCGCGACCGCGGCGGCGTCGCCTCCCGCGGTGGCCGCCGGAGCATCGGCCGCCGGCGCGTCTGCCGACGCGCCCCCGCCGGCCGGCGGCGCCGGCCCCTGCGCGTCCTCCTGGTACGGCGGGCGCGTCAGCAGGTACTCCTCGAGGACGACCTTGGCCAGCGCCACCACCGGCACGGCCACGAACGCGCCGAGCAGGCCGAGGAACCCGACGCCGACGAGGATGGACACGAGCACCGTCAGCGGGTGGAGGTCGGTCGACCTTCCCAGGATCAGTGGGCTGAGCACGTGTCCCTCGACCTGGTTGACCGCGAGGAAGACGATGAGCGCCAGCAGCGCCGTGAGGGGCGAGACCGTGAAGCCGAGGAGCACCGCGGGGACGGTCGCCACGATGGGCCCGAGGTAGGGGACCAGGTTGAAGACCGCGGCCAGGACGCTGATCGCCGTGGCCAGCGGGACGCCGACCAGCGTGAGGCCGACCCAGATCAAGAATCCGAGGGTGATCGCGATGAGCACCTGCCCGCGCAGGTAGCCGCCGATCGCGCGGTCGGCCTTGGCCGTCAGGTCGCCGTAGAGGGCACGGTAGCGCACCGGGACGAAGCGCCGGACGTTGGCGGTCAGCCGCGGGAAGTCGTAGAGGACGTAGGCGGAGGCGATCGCGATCAGCACGACCTGGAACGCGCCGCTGACGATGGTGGTGGCGCCGGCCCAGAGCGCCTGCGGCCCCTCCGCGATGAGCCGCTCGAGGAAACGGGTGAGGCTCTGGGCGGCGGCGGTCAGCCAGGCGGTGATCTGCTCCTGCACCTGGGCCGCGAACTCCTCGCCCCCGGCCTCGATCCCCAAGCGCTCCCGCAGCACGTCGGGGAGAGCCTCGCCGATGCGTCCGAGCCACCCCGTGGCCGCACCGAACGTGTCGCCGAGGTTGTCGAGCGCGTCGGGGATGAGGTTGGCGAAGCGGGCGGTCTCGGCCAGCACCTGGGTCAGCAGCACCGAACCGACGACCAGCGCCTGCGCCAACAGCAGGAACACGAGCGTGACCGCCAGGCCGCGACCGACGCGCAGGCGCCCCAGCAGGTCGACGAGCGGGTTGAGCACGTAGGCGATGAGGAAGCCGGCCACGGCGACCTGCAGCGCGAAGGCGTAGGCGCCGCGTTGCGTGATGAGGAAGAGCAGCACGAGAACGGCCAGCACCAGGTAGGTGAGGCCCCGCACCCAGGGGTTGCGCCACAGCGTCTCGATGGCGGTGACCTCGTGCGGACCGCGCGGGGGCGGCAGCCGGGGGCCCATCACGGCCCCGTGAACAGCGACGCGGCCAGCAGGCGCACGCCGTCGGGGTCGAGCCCCTGACCCACGAAGGCGTCGCCGTCGCGGATCTCGAAGTGGAGGCGAGCGTTGCTCGTGCGGCCCACCACGCCGTCGAGGGTGCCGGAGTTGCCGGCGAAGCCGATCACGCGGCCGCGCGCGACGCGTTGGCCGACGGCCAGGCCGGGGCGCACGGCGCTGAGGTGGCCGTAGCGCAGGATGCGCCCGTCGTCGAGCCGGATCCACACCTGGCGGCCGCGCAGGGCGTCGAGCTCGCCCTCGTCGGCGCCGTCGGCCACGGCGATGAGGAGCGACTCCCAGGTCGCCTCGTCGAGCTCGGCGTAGGGCTCGTCCGCCCGCACGATCTCGCCCGAGCCGGCGGCGATGACGGGGGTGCCGAACGCGAGCGGCACGCCCGAGCCGTCGGGCCAGAACACGAAGCCCTCGCTCACGCCGGAACGGTAGGGGCGGGGCGCGCCCGGCAGGTGGGCGTCGTCCTCGGGCACGCGGGCGCCGGGGACGGGGAACCACAGCCCGACGTCGCCGGCGAGCTCGGCGTGGGCGGCCGCCCGGGCAGCGGACGCCGCCGCCGGACCATCGGCCCGCGCAGCCACCGTGACGCCCTCCACGCCGTCGGTGGCGGGCGCCCGGTTGCCCGCGGGCGCCCCAACGCTCGCCTCCTCGCCGGCGAGAGCGAGGCGGGCCTCGCGCAGCTCGACGACCGCACCGCGCCAACCCACCGACGCGACGACCGCGTAGGCGACGAGCGAGATGAGGAGGTACCAGCCGAGCTTCGGCCCGGGACGCGCGTCCTGCATGAACGCCAGCCTAGCATAGGCGTGGGCGCGGCGGCCTGCGGTGCGTCGGGCACGGCGCGCCCGCCAGGTCGGCCAGGCGGGCCGCCGCCCGACCGCGGGGCCCCCCTCGATCGCGAGAGCCCCCGCTCAACCGCGGGGGGCGCGGCGCTCCAGCACCAGCACCCACGGGTGGTGACCGCCGTGCCACACGCGCCGATCGTGCACGACGCGCCACGGCCCGGGACCGGCGAGGAGGCCGCGCGTGAGATCGATCTCGTGCGTCACCCAGGCGAGCCGGCCGCCGGGGCGCAGGCAGCGCGCCGCCTCGGCGAGGAAGGCCGGGTAGAGCGCCCGGTTGGCCTTGCGGCTGCCGACGGCGTCGCCCCACGGCGGGTCGGCCAGCACCAGGTCGAGCGAGGCGTCCTCTTGGCGCCACGAGGAGGCGTCGCCCCCCACCAGCTCCACCCGTCCAGCCACACCGGCGGCCGCGGCGTTGCGGCGCGCGCAGGCGACCGCCTCGGGGTCGAGGTCGAACCCCCAGATCCTGGCCCGCCGGTCGGCCAGCGCCAACTCGATCGCCAGCGTCCCCGAGCCGACGAACGGGTTCGCCACCCGCGCGCCGGCCGGCGGCGACGCCAGCCAGCCCAGCGCGGCGGCCAGGCTGGCGTTGAGCCCGCCCGGGCGGTCGCACACCCGCCAGGGGCGCGCGGTCAGCG
>CAZJUA010000087.1:0-5583 GCA_964549045.1 uncultured bacterium
CCGTGGAGGCGGTCGTCATCGCTCGGTCCCCGCCCGCCGACCGGCCTCGCCCAGGAGTTCCTCGGCCAGCGTCCCCTCCGCCACCTTCCGCACGGGACCGAGCATGGTCAAGGCGAAGTCCGCCTCCACGCCGATCTCCAACTCCCCACCCGGCATCGCGACCGTCACGTCCCCATCGCACAAGCCCAGCCGCACGCTGGCCGCCGCGGCGGCGCAGGCGCTGCTCCCCGAGGCCAGGGTGGTGCCGGCGCCGCGCTCCCAGATCTGCATCTCGACGCGGCCACGGTCCACGACGCGGACGAACTGCACGTTCGTGCGCCGTGGGAAGAGCGGGTGCGTCTCAAGCCCTGGACCGAGGCGCCGCGCCAACTCCGGCGTGGGCGCATCGACGAAGACGACGCAATGCGGGTTGCCCAACGTCACCGCGGTGAAGCGCAGGCGCTCGCCCCCCGCCGCGATCTCCTCGTCCACCACCTCGCGGCGCGGCCCGGCGACCGGGATCGCCGCAGCGTCGAAGCTCGCGACGCCCATCTCGACGAACACCATGCTGCCGGCATCACGAACCTGGCAGCGCACCCGTCCGCCCCGCGTGGCCACCTCGAACGGCTCGGCCGTCACCCGCCCCTGGTCCCACAGGTAGCGCGCGAAGATGCGCAGCCCGTTGCCGCTCTTCTCCGCCTCCGAGCCGTCCGGGTTGAGGATGCGTAACGCCAGGCCGCCGTCAGGCGGCAGGCCGCCATCAGGCGGCACATCTTCGACCAGCACGCCGTCGGCACCCACACCGAGGTGACGATCGCAGACGGCGCGGACGAGCGCGGGCGCCACTGCGGCACCCTCCACCTCCAGCACGAGGTAGTCGTTGCCCAGGGCCTGGTACTTGTGGAACCTCACCGATCGGCGCCCTCGCGCACGCGGATCGCCAGGACCGGCAGTCGCCGGCCGGCGGGGACGGAGGCCTGCTCGCCGACCTGGCGAGCGCCCATCCGCAAGTAGAAGCCCACCGCGTTCGGATCCGAGACGACGCGGAGTTCCTCGACTCCGGCGGCGCGTGCGCGGGCCAGGAGGTGCTCGAGCATGCGACGGCCTACGCCGCGGCCCATCCAGCCAGGGGCGACCCACAGGTGCTCGATCTCGCGGGCCGATCCCTCGCCCGTCACGGCGTAGACGCCCACGACCTCGTCGCCGGCGACGGCCGCCCAGACGTCGTGGCGCTCCACGAAGGCGGGATCGAGCGTCAGGTCGGCGTCCCACAGCGCCAGCAGCTCGTCCGGGTAGCCCCACGACGCCTTCGACGCATGGGCGAGCCGCGTCAGCGACGCCGCATCACGCGCGGTGCAGCGGCGCATCCGGAAGGCCGGCGGCGCGTCGAGCTCGACGCCCTCGTCCGGCAGCCAGTCGGGCCAGTCGGCCGCCCACCCGGGGACGACGGGTGCCCGGACGCGGCCGTAGTGCGGTAGGTAAGGCTTGATGTCGATCAGCGGGCTGCCGTCGGCCGCGTCGATGGCGCCGATCTCGAGCACGCCGCGGTCGACGTCGACGCCGCGGACGGCCACCGTGCTGAGCGCGACCGGGTTGGGGCGCGTGGGCGCGCGGGAGGCGAACACGCCCAGCGTCGGGGCGTCGAACGGCGGATCGACCGTCGTCGTCGCGCGGGATCGCTCATCGTCGCATTCGCTGAACCACCACAGCACCTGGGCGTGGCCGAACCCGTCGAGCCCGACCAGGCAAGCACGGTAGGGCTCGAAGACGCACAGGCGCGAGCCGTCGTCACCGCGCCGCTCCACGAGACCGATCGGCCGGATGTCGTAGTGGGATCGCCCCGGGTTCACGCCGTCGCGACGCATCTGCGCATCCTACGTGGCGCGTCAGGTGACCAGCGTCGACGGCCACCGGCCGCCGATCGTGGTGACGAGCAGGCCGACGTCCAGCGCCAGCCCGACGATGAAGTACGTGTGCCAGAAGAGGACCACCAGCAACAGGGAGGCGGCCGCGGACCCGATCGTGAGGCCCGACCAGACGTCGGTCAGGCCCGCTACGCCGATGACGCCGAGCCCCGCGAGGACGAAGCCGACGAGGCTCGCCAGCGCGAGCGTGACCGCCACGCCGCGCACGAACCCCTCGGGGGCTTGGACGCCGTTCAGGAGCCACGAGTCGGTCAACCCGAACGGCCACGGCGGACCGTTGGGGGTCTGCGGCTTCGGGACGAACCACAGGACGTGGATGAGCCCGTGCACGACCAGGAAGAATCCGAAGATGAGGCGCATGGAACGTGCTTCTCGACGCACTGACGTCGGTATGGCGAGCAACTAGGGATCGGTCGCGGAACGACCGCGCCGAGAAGACTCCTCCCGCGCCCACCTTACCCGAGGCGCGAGTCCCCTGGCCGTCGGGTATCCTCGTGCATCGGCCGATCTCGGCGCGGGTGACGGACAGCGCAGTCCTCGCCAACAGCGAGATGGCCACGTGGCCATCTCGGCCGATCCGCACGACGGAGGCACCCACCATGACGACCGAACCCGCCCCCGCCTCGACGCCGTTCACCGGCCGCGTCGTCGCCATCACCGGCGGCGCCGGTGACATCGGCCTGGCCACCGCCCGCCACCTCGGGCGGCTCGGCGCCACCCTCGCCCTCATCGACCTCGACGACGGCAAGCTCGAGGCGGCCCGTGCGCAGCTGGAGGGCGAAGGAATCCCTGCCCACGCCTGGCGCTGCGACGTCACCGACGAGGCCGCGGTCGACGCCACCGTGGAAGCGATCGCCGAGCGGCTCGGCCGGGTCCGGCACCTGTTCAACAACGCCGGCATCCTGGGCCTGTTCCACCCGCTGCTCGACTACCCGACGGAGGACTTCGACGCCATCCAGGCCGTCAACGTGCGCGGCGCCTTCCTCGTCCTGCGCGCCTTCGCACGCCACATGGCCGGCCAGGGCGGCGGCTCCATCGTCAACATGGCCAGCATGGCCGCCACCGGCGGGCCGCCGAACATGATCGCCTACGCCACCTCCAAGGCCGCCATCCTGGGCATGACCCAGACGGCCTCCAAGGACCTCGCGCCCCACGGCATCCGCGTGAACGCCGTCTCGCCCGCCTACATGGGCCCCGGGTTCATGTGGACGCGTCAGGTCGAACTGCAGGCCGCCGCCGGCAGTCCGTACTTCGCCACCGACCCAACGGTCGTCGCCGAGCAGATGATCGGCGCGGTGCCCATGCGCCGCTATGGCGGCATGGAGGAGATCCCGGGCGCCGTGGCGTTCCTGCTCGGCGACGGGGCGAGCTACATCACCGGCATCAACGTGCCGATCGCGGGCGGGATCCTGTAGGACCGCCGGGATCACGAGTTCCCGGACGCCCGCGGGCGCCCGGCGGCGTGCCGGTTCCGCGGCCGAGGCTATGATCCAAAACGCGCCGTGACGTCCCACCGCGCCCACACAAGGAGTCGATCATGAGCTTCGGAAACATCCTCGGCCAGCTGCTCGAGCAGGGCATCTCCGGACAGAGCCAGACCCAGGCGCGCATCGGCAACAGTGCCCAGAGCATCGCGCAGGGCGGCCAGGGCTTCGAGCAGATCCTGGGATCGCTGCAGTCGATGCTGGGCGGCGGCGGGGCCGGGGCCGGGGCGCAGCCGGCCAGCACGGGTGTCGGCGGAAGCGGCCAGGGTAGTCCGCTGGGTGGCCTGGCAGACGCGGCCAAGTCCTTCCTGGGACAGCCTCAGGCCGCCGGCATGTCCGGCGCCCAACTCGGCGGCCTCGGCGCGATCGCCGGCGCCCTGCTCGGGGGCGGGCGCGGCGCCGTGCGGGGCGCCGCGGGCGGCGGCGCCATGGCGCTCCTGGGAACCCTCGCGCTGGCGGCGCTGCAGAACTCGCGCGCAGGTGGCGGTGCCGCCACCGGCGTCCAGGCCGCGCCCGGCGCCCAGCTCGGCGCAGGCGCCGCGCCGACGCACGACGACCTCGCGGCCGTCGCCTCCGAGAAGGGCGAACGGCTCGCGCTGCGCGCCATGATCGCGGCCGCCAAGGCGGACGGCCAGATCGACGAGGACGAGATGAACCGCATCCTGGACCGCCTGGACGCCGACGACGTCACCGACGCCGAACGCCGCTTCGTCCTGGACGAGATCCGCAAGCCCCTCGACGTCGCTGACTTGGCGAACGACGTGCGCCACCCCGCGCAGGCCGCTGAGGTCTACGCCGCCTCCCTGCTCGCGATCGACATCGACTCCGAGGCCGAGCGCGCCTACCTGCGCACGCTCGCCACGCAGCTGCGCCTCGATCCCGGCGTGGTGTCGTTCCTGCACCAGACGACGGGGGCGCCCACGGCCTGAAGCCTGGGACGCGAGGCCCTTCGCCCTGCGTCGGGGTCATCGCATCAAGCGTCGGCTCCTGCGGACGATCCCGGCGCAGGAACGAGATCGAACGTTGCGAGGAAGAGCGCCCTCTCTTCCTCGTCCAACCCCTCACCCAGCGCCCTCGCCTCCGCGTAGCGCTTCGCGTGGATTGCCGCGTCCCCCACTGCGGCAGCCGCGTTCGCCACGATCGCGTGAGCGAACGCGACCTCCCACGGTGCGCCATCCCGAGACGTGATCGAGTCGAACGCCGTCGTGGCGAAGTGCATGGCCAGCCGCCCATGGCCCAGAAGCGCATGGACGCGTCCCAACAGCAGGTTCGCCTGAGCGATTTGCGCCTCGCTGCCGATCCTCCGCCAGTGGTGCGCCGCAGCGTGCGCCGCGTCGAGCAGTTCCGCCTCCTCATCGGTCGTCAGATCGCGCCTCTCGGACAACGTCCAAGCCCGATCGTTCGCCTCCGCGGCGAACGTCTTGTGCCACGTTCCGAGGTCGGCTCCAGGCGGCCCGCCGTTCGTCTGCTGCTCCTCCGGCCCACGTGGCGCCACCACCTCCAGCTTGATCCGGTCCGGGTCCTCGCAGAACACGGCGTAGTACCCGGGCGCCGTCGCGAACGGGTAGCGCTCGTCGTACAGCAGCGGGTACCCCGCCTCCGCGACCCACGCGCGCACCTCGTCGACGTGCGCCCGCGACCGCGTCCGGAAGGCCAGGTGGTTCAGACCCACCCGTCGGCGGTGGTAGCCGGCAGCGACGTGCTCGGCCGGCGCCGGCACCAGCGTGACGTAGGGATCCAGCTCGGCGGCGACGTAGGTCACGCCTTGCGCCCAGCGCTCCTCCGCGTACCCGAGCAGGCGCATGAACGGCGTCCAGAACGCGATCGAGCGCTCCAGGTCGCGGACGTAGAGTTCGACGTGGTGCAGCATCATGCCTCCCTGTGTCGCGCAACGGGGCGGTCCGACGTCACCCGTCCCGACCCGACTTCGCCGCCCTCCGCTCGTTTCCCCGCTTGTAGTTGCCGGTCGCCCTCGCCATGAGGTGCTGCAGCTCCAACTCCGTCGCCCCCGACGCGCGCGCGCGGAACCTCTCGGCTTGGCCGGAACGGAGCAGGGCGGCGAGCCGACCGAAGTGCAGCACCTCGATCTCCCCGGACTTCCGCTCGCGGTAGCTGAACCCCTCCGGCAGGCGCGCGGGCATATCGGCAGGATACCGAAGGGCCACCGGCGCCGACCCTCACCCCGCCCACCCCCC
>CAZJUA010000088.1:0-3030 GCA_964549045.1 uncultured bacterium
ACACGCTCGCGAACGCGCGCGCCACCGGCGAGCTGGTGGTCAACGTCGTCTCGCGCGAGACGGTCGCGGCGATGAACGCCAGCTCGGTCGAGTCGGCGCCCGACCACGACGAGTTCGCCTACGCGGGCGTGACCGCCGCGCCGAGCCACATCGTCCGGCCGCCGCGGGTCGCGGAGGCGCACGCGCACCTCGAGGCGCGGGTCACGAAGATCGTGCCCGTCGAGAACGACGACGGCGCCGCGACCAACCACGTGATCTTCGCGCGCGTCGTCCATGTCCACGTCGACGACGCGCTGTTCACGCCGCCCCACCGCGTCGACGCGCGCGGCCTCGACCCGGTCGCCCGCCTCGCGGGCCTCGGTTACGCGGCGATCGGCGACCTGTTCGACATGCCGCGGCCGGAGCTGCCGCGGACCGGCTGACGCACCGTCACTCGTCCAGCGCGACGCCCCAGTCCTCGAGCACGTACGCCAGGCGCGTGAGCGCGTTCTCCTGCGAGCCGTAGACGCTGCGCTCCAGGGCGCCGGCAGCGTCCCACACGAACCAGTGCGGCGTGCCCTCGGCGCCCATCGCCTGCGCCCAGTCACCATCCAGGTCGAGGGCGACCGGGAAGGGCAGCTGGGCGAAGTCGGTGGCGTAGCGGACGAGCTGGGGCTCGACCTGGTCGCGCGGCAGCGTCCGGTGGCCGTAGGCGGTGTGGACGGCGAGCAGGGTGGCGCGCGCGGCCACCCGCGGGGCCACGCGCTTGAGCCACGGGACCGCGCGGCCCACGCAGCCGGCGCATTCGAGGTTGAAGGTGAGGGCGAGGCCGGGACGGCCCCAGGACGCGGGCGGCGAGACGGGGCCGCCGTGGACCCAGTCCTCGAGCCAGGTGGGCGTGGTGCCGGGCGTGTCGTGGTCCATGCGGCCAGCGTAGCGGTCCGGCGGACGCCGGTGGGTCCAGCGGACGCCGGTGGGTCCGCCGGGCGCCGGGGGTCGGGCGGGACGTCACCCGATCGCTTGACGGCGTCCGGCGGGTCGGATAACCTCTCGATGTCTAACGGTTCGATGTCGAGCGATATGCCTCGACGTCGAGACCCACGACCGGAGGAGCCGGCCATGCCCAACCGCCATCGCGGCAGCGAACACGAACGACGCGCGCTCGACGCCTACGTCAAGCTGTCGCGCGCGCTCGCCACCGTCGACGCCCGCGTCCACCGCCCGCTGGCGGGCGAGGGACTCACCGCGAGCCGCTTCGGCGTGCTCGAGGCGCTATGGCACCTCGGTCCGCTCAACCAGCGTGAGCTCGGCCGCAAGATCCTCAAGTCGAGCGGCAACGTCACCGTCGTCGTCGACCACCTCGAGCGGGACGGCCTGGTCGCCCGCGAGCGCGACCCGGGCGATCGCCGCAACGTCGTCGTGACGCTCACCGACGACGGGCGCGCCTGCATCGAACGTACGTACCCCGCGCACGTGCGCCGCATCGTCGACGCGTTCGCCGCGCTCGCCCCCGCCGACGTCACCCGTCTCGCCGAGCTCGCCAAGCGCCTCGGCACCGCCCACCCCAGCACCCCCGAGGAGGCCCTCGCATGAACGTCCGTCCCCCCACCGGCCTGCACCACGTCACCGCCATCGCCGGCGACCCCGTCGAGAACCTGCGCTTCTACCAAGGCGTCATGGGACTCCGCCTGGTGAAGAAGAGCGTCAACCAGGACGACCCCGCCACCTACCACCTGTTCTACGCGGACGGCGAGGGCCACCCGGGCACCGACCTCACCTTCTTCCCCTGGGCCCACGCCAAGCCCGGCACGCCTGGCGTCGGCGTGGTGCAGGAGACCTACCTGACGGTGCCGCCCGGCACCCTCGAGGCCTGGGCGTCTCGGCTCCTCGCCGCCGGCGCGCGCGTCGACCCCATCACGCGCCGCTTCGGCGAGCGCACCCTCCCCTTCGCAGATCCCCACGGCCTGCGGCTGGCGCTCGTCGAGGGGCCCGACCCGTTCGCCTTCACCCCCTGGCACGACGGCCCGGTGCCCGCCGCCGAGCAGGTGCGCGGCCTCCACGGCGCCCGCGCGCCGCTGCGCGAGGTCGCGCCGAGCGAGCGCTTCCTGACCGAGACCCTGGGGTTCGAACGCGTCGGCGAGGAGGACGGCTGGGTGCGCTTCGTCCTGCCCGGCGCCCCCGCGGGCGCGCCCGCGGGCGCGCCCGCGGGCGGCGCCGGGCGCATCCTCGACGTGCGCGAGGATCCGGAGGGCCGCCGCGGCGCCTGGGGCGTCGGCAGCGTCCACCACCTGGCCTGGACCGTCGCCGACGGTGAGCACCAGGCCGCCCTCCGCGACGCCGTCGCCCGCGCGGGCCGACGCCCGTCCGAGGTCATCGACCGCTTCTGGTTCCGCTCCGTGTACTTCATGGAACCCGGCGGCGTGCTGTTCGAGCTCGCCACCGAGGGGCCGGGCTTCGCCGTCGACGAGGACCCCGCTGCCCTCGGCGAGCGGCTCATCCTGCCGCCCTGGCTCGAGCCCTACCGGCCGCGCATCGAGGCCGTGCTGCCCGACCTGTCGGGGGCCCCGGAGACCACGGCCGCGCCCACCGCGGCCGCCGACGCGGCGGTGGCGCGATGAACGGCATCGACCTGCGACCCAGCCGACCGGGCGTCGACCCTCACGCGCACGCGCCGACCCTCCGGTGGGGCCCCGCGCCTGGCGAGGCGCCGGTCGCGGTCGTGCTCCTGCACGGCCGTGGCGACTCCGCCGCCGGCATCCTCGGCCTCGCGCCCGAGCTCGAGGCCCGCGGGGCCGGCCCCGTGACGGTCCTCGCGCCCGACGCGGTCGGCTCGCAGTGGTACCCGTTGCGCTTCCTCGAACCCGTCGAGCGCAACGAGCCCTGGCTGACCTCGGCCCTGGCGGTGGTCGAGCGCGCCGTCGCCGAACTCGAGTCCGCGGGTGTCCCGCGCGGGCGCATCGTCGTCGCCGGCTTCAGCCAGGGCGCCTGCCTGGCGCTCGAGTACGTCGCCCGCGCCGGCGGCGCCTGGGGCGGCGCGGTCGCGCTCTCCGG
>CAZJUA010000089.1:0-28926 GCA_964549045.1 uncultured bacterium
AGCCACAGCGACGTCAGGACGAGCAGGAGGGCGATCGGCTTCGGTGCGCGCATGCGGGCTCCTTCGTCAGGAAGGGACTTGCGGGACCCACCGGACCCACGCTGCGGAGCCTACGAAGCCCATCGTGATGTCCTCGTGAGGTGGCGACCCACCTTGGTCGGCGAACGCGTCGTGCTCCGCGCCGTCCGGCCCGACGCCGTCGCCGACATCGTCGGCATCTCCGTGAACGACGGCGTCACCGCCGCCGACAACGCGGCGTCCATCGGGCTGCTGGAGCGCCTCGGGTTCGCGCCACGGCCGTCCGATGACGCGTTCCTCACGCTCGCGCTCGGCGTGGACCGCGACACGAAAGGTACCGGCTCGCGTGGCTGAGTCGCGCCAGGCAGCACCGCGGCGTTACCCGCCCAGTGCCTCGCTCACCCGCCCCGCGACGTCGAGCGCCTGCGCCCACGCCGCGTCGCGGTCGCCGGGCACTTCGCGCGTGTCCGCCGCCGCCGCCTTCACCGCCTCGGACGCCCAGCGGCGTCGCGTGCGGTAGGCCGCGGCCGGATGGCGGGCCGCCCACGCGCGGACCTCGTCTGCGACCGGGCCATCGGGCAACGCCGCGGCGACCGCGCAGGCCTCCACCAGCGCCGGCAGGAAGCGCCAGGCGCTGGCGAGGTCGAGGGCCTCCCGGAGTTCGTGCCGGGCGGCCGCGACGTCGCCCGCTGCGAGGGCGGCCTCGGCCGCCACCGTCAGCGCGCGCACGCGCCGGAAGTGCCCCTCGCGCCCCGCCAATGGCGGCGCCACCCGCGCCAGCGCGCGCTCGGCGTACGCGCGGGCGGCCACCGGGTCGTCGGCCCGGGCCATCTCGCTCGCCAGCAGCAGGCCGCGCAGGCAGTCCGCAGCCTCGCCCGCGGGCGGCATGAAGGCGCGTGCGGACGCCGGGTCGCCTCGACGCCAGGCGATCGTGGCGGCCAGCGCACGCAGGTCGGGCTCCACGGTGAGGTGCAGGGGCCGGCCCGCCAGCCAGATGTCGAGGGCCTCGCCGGCCTGCGCCGCGGCCCCGTCGAGGTCGCCGGCCGCCAGCCGGACCTCGGCCGCCGCGGCGAGGAACATGGCGACGTAGACCCGAACCCAATCCACCTCGCGCTCGTGCTTCACGGCCCAGTCGATCAACCCTAGCGCCTCCGGGTAGGCGCCGTAGGTGTCCGCCAGGAAGACCCCGTGGTCGAGGGCCGCCTGCGCCTGGTACTCCTCGTTCCCGGTCGCCCGCCGGTTGGCCAGCACCTCGTCGAACAGGCGCTCGCGCTCACCGGGGTCGTCGGCGATCGCATGCAGGTTCCGCAGCGCCATGCCGTACAGCTGCGGCTCGCCGGCGGCCTCGAACAGGCGGGCCGACTCGGCGAGGCAAGCGCGCCCCTCGTCGGCGAGCCCGAGGCTGACGGCGGACTCGGCGAAGAGCAGGAGCCCCCAGGCCAGCGAGAAGGGATCGTCGTGACGCCGCAGGCTCTCCACGGCGCGGCGTCGCCGAGCGTAGGCCTCCTGGTGGCGGCCCGCGAACTCGTCGGTCGACGACTCGTGGACCTCGAGCACCGCCCAGGTGATCGACGCCGGCGGGACGCGCGCCAGCGCGTCGCGCAGCAGCTCGACCCAGCGATCCGGCCGGCCGGCGTACAGGTACGACAGGCCGTGGAACGCGCCGCCCTTCTCGAGCGACCGCCACCAGCCGCGCTCGATGGCGTAGGCCCACGCCACCTCGAGGTTGGCGTGCTCGGACGACAACGCCTGCACCGCTGCCCGTCGCGCTCCGCGCTGCCCCTCGTCCTCCCAGCGGTGCAGATGGTCGAGGTAGTAGCGCGCGTGCGCCTCCTGCGCGGCATCCTCGGTGGCCCGGTCCTCGGCCGCGCGCTCGCGCAGGTAGGCCGCCAGCAGCGGATGCTGGAAGAAGCGCCCGTCGGCAGACAGCGAAACGAACGACTTGTTGCGCAGGGCGAGCAGCAGCGGCCGCCCGACCCCGGCCGCCTCGCGCGCCGCCTCGTCGCGGAAGCCACCGCGGAAGACCGACAGGCGCAGCAACGCGGACCGCTCGGCCGAGGAGAGCGCGCGCCACGAGGCGTCGAACACCACCCGCATGCTCACGTGGCGCGGGTCGACGTCGGTATCGGTCGCCGCCAAGACCTCGAGACCCCGCTCGAGTTCGTCGGCGACGTCCTCGAGCGGCAGCACCCGCAGCCAGCCGGCCGCGAGCTCCAGAGCCAGCGGCATACCCGCCGTCGCCCGGCACACGCGCACGACCGCCTCGGCCTGGCGCGGCAGGTCCAGCGGGTGACCGACGCGCCGCGCCCGTGCCAGCAGCAGCGCGACCGCACCGAACGCCTCGAGGTCGCTCGCATCGGGCTCGGGCACGGGCAGCCCGTCGACCTCGAACACGGTCTCGGCGGCGAGGCCGAGCCGCTCGCGCGAGGTCAGCAGCCACGCCACGCCGGGCGCCTCCGACCGGAGCCTGGCGACGACCGCGCCGACGCCCGGCAGCTGCTCGAGGTTGTCGAGGACGACGAGCATCCGCCGCCCGGCGAGCGCCTCCCCTGCCTGCTCGAGCGGCGAGCGGTATGGCACCGGCTCGAGGTCCAGGGCGTCGAGGAGGGCCGGGGCGACCTCGTTGAGCGCGCGCGCGCCGGCGAGCCACACCACCGCGGCGCCGTCGGGGAAGTGCGCGCCGAGCCGATCGGCGGCCTCGACGGCGAGCCGCGTCTTGCCGACGCCGCCGGCGGCCAGGAGCGTCACGACGGGCGCGTCCGCCCGCGTCAACTCGTCGTCGAGCCGCGCCAGTTCGGCCTCTCGGCCGAAGAACGCACCACTGGGGCCGCGCTGATGGCGCGCCGGGGCGACCGGATCGCGCTGCGAGGCCACGGCGACGGGCGCACCCGACGCCCCGCGCAACGCGTCGATCAACGCGACGGTCGCACGGTCCGGCGCCAGCCCCATCTCCGCGGCGAGGCGCGCCTCGAAGGCGGCGAAACGCGAGAGCGCGGCGGTGCGGCGGCCCGCACGAACGCAGGTCGCGAGCCACGCCCGCAAGACCTCCTCGTCGAGCGGCTCGATCGCCAGCCAGCCCTCCAGCAGCCCGGCCAACTCGCCGTCGCCGACGTCCTCACCGCCACGCGCGGCCGCCTCGAGCAGCGCGCCGCGGAGGCGCTCCTGCCAGGCCGCGCGCTCCAACTCGAGCCAGCTCTCGAACTCCGGCGCCGCCGTGAGCCTGAAGCCCTCCAGCAGGGGTCGCGGCCAGCCGTCGCGGGCGGCACTCAGATCGCGGCGGCCGAGCGCGTCGGCCCATGCCGCGACGTCGGTCGCCACCGACCAACGCACCCGGGTGCGCTCCGCCTCCAGGCCGGCGGCGAACGGCAGCGCACGCAGCGCAACGAGGAGCTGCCGCAGGTTCGCCCGCCCCTTCTGCTCGTCCGAATCCGGCCAGAACAGGTAGAGCAGGTCGTCGCGCGGCACCCACGAACCGACGTAGGCGAGGTAGCAGAGCACCGCGGTGCGGCGATCGGGCGCGGGCTCCCACGTCTTCGCACCGATCCGGACGGTCGCCGGACCCAGGAGCCGCACCTCGGGCCGCATACCGCATCATATTCATCCAGAAGGAGAAACGTCGCGCGAGATCGGGTCCGTTGCACCCACCGCGGTCACGGCACCGGCCGGTCCGCGGCACCACCTCACGCTGACCTCACGGTAGGCCCCGTAACGTCCCACCAGGGTGATGGAACCGCTACCTCCGATCACCCGTCCTCAACGAGGCCGGCGGCGTGCTGCATCGCAACGCGCCGCCGGCCTCATGCTCGTCGGCGCCGCGTTTCCTCACCAGCTCAGCTCGAGGTCCCCGTCGCCCGTCACCTCGACCCGCGTGCCGAGCGAGGCGCCCGCCCGCGACAGGGTCGTCGCCAGCCACCGTCCTTCCTCCCGCGTCGCCCGCTCCAGCCGGAGGCGACGCCGCCGCAGCGGCACCATGACCAGCGACGCCAGCCGACCGTCGGCGGCCAGCGTCACCAGGTAGCCGAGGGCCAGATCGGCGCGGAAGCGCTCGTGTCCCTCGATGCCCTCGTAGTCGTTGATCAGATCGCCCGCGCCGTACAGGATGGCGCGGCCGTCGACCACCTCGATGCACTTGGGATGATGCGACGAGTGGCCGTGCACCAGGTCGGCCGCTCCGGCGCCCACGAGACGCTGGGCGAAGTCGCGCTGCCAGGCGGGTACCCCGTGACCCCAGTTGGACCCCCAGTGCAGCGACACGATGACGACGTCGGCCGGGCGCCGGTGGGCGAGCACGTGCGCGGCGAGGGCATCGGCGCCACGCGGCGACGGGTCCGCCAGCAACCACACGCCGGAGCGAACGCCGTCGGCGCCCCAGTCCTCCGGAACGCCGGCGTCGGCGGAACAGGCCGCGAACACCAGCAGGCGGCCGACGCGTGTCTCGATCGCGGCAGGGACGGCGGCCGCGCGGGCGTTGCGTCCGGCGCCGGCGACGGCGACACCGGCACGGCGCAGCGTCGCCAGCGTCTCGTCGAGGCCAGGCCGGCCCCAGTCGAGCACGTGGTTGTTGGCGAGGACGGCAGCGTCCACGCCGAAGCTCGTCAGCACCTCGACGTTGCCGGGGTGCGCGCGGTAATGGATGCCCTTCCCGGGCCAGGGCGCGCCGTGGGTGGTCAGGGCGGTCTCGAGGTTGACGACGCGGGCGTGCGGCGCCCACCCCGCCAGCGCCTCGCGCAGGGCGCCCCACGGCTCCGTCGGCGCGAGCGGCGCCCCCACGGGACCGTGGGCTCGCTCCGCCAACTCCACGTAGTCGCGTGCATCGCGGACGAAGCGTTCGTGCAGGCCCGGTTCGACCGCGTGCCGCAGAGCCTGGTCGACGCCCCGGCCCAGCATGACGTCGCCGGCGAGGAACAGGCGCGTCGTCCCAGCGGCGCCTGGCCGCGTGCCGACCTGAACCGCGCTGCCCACGCCACCATCCTCGCACCGACCGCCCTGCGTGCCGGCGGTATCACCCTCGAACGTTCGGCGCCCAACCACGTCGGTAGCCCTCATCATCCCACACCGCCCCGGTGCTATCGTCACCCACGGTCGGTGCGAAGCATTCCCTCGGCGCCACCGCGTTCGACCTGACTGGAACCTGACGCCAGGCGCGCAGGCTGATGGCCGCCGCGCCGATCGCGATGGGCGTTCCCCGGCGACATGCCGCGCGTCCCCAGGAGGAACCGAACGATGTCCGAAACCGGCACGAAGCCCACCCGCAAGGCCCGTAAGGCCGCCGCCCCCGAGATCCCGGCCGACGCCATCGAGCGTCGCGCGTACGAGAAGTTCGTCGCCCGCGGGCACGCCCACGGCGCCGACTTCGACGACTGGCGGCAGGCCGAGGAGGAACTCGCGAACGAGCTCGCGCCGCGCAAGAAGCGTGTCGCCAAGAGCCCGGCCCCGAGCAAGACCAAGAAGGCCTGACGCCCGGAGACACCCGGGGGCCCTCACCCCCTCGGCAGGTCGCCGTCGGTCGCGCGGGCACGCACGCCGCCGAGGCGGCACCGTCGCTCCCGGTATCGTGGCCCGATGGGCACCCGAGCCGCCTCCCGTGCGTGGCACGTCGCGCTGCAACCCGGCGCGACGGTGCTGAGCCCCGCGCGCGACGAGGTGCTCAGCCTCGACCTGGAGGGGCGACCGCGCACGTTCTTCGTCCGCGGCCGCACCTACAAGCGGTCGCTGGCCTCCGAGCTGTTCGGCCGCCGGACCGTGGCCGGCGTCCGCCGGCGTTGGCGCGTGGCCGAGGCCGAGGCGGCGTCCCTCATCGCGCGGGCCGCCGAGGTCGTCGCGACCGCGTGGGTGGAGGCGGACGCCGCCGTGCCGGCTGCGCGCCGTCCGGAGTTCGCCGCCCGCCTGGAGCGCGCCCGATCCTGGACGCCGGAGCGCCTGCGCGGCGAGCGCGAGCGCTTCCGTGCCGCCTACGCACCGATCAGCATCCTGCCGCCCGACCAGTACGGTGCGGCGGTGCTGCAGGCCAGCTTCGGCTGCAGCTGGAACCGCTGCACCTTCTGCAGCTTCTACCAGGACCGCGCGTTCGAGGTGCGTCCCGCGGCCGCCTTCGAGGCGCACGTCGCCGCCGTCCGCGAGCTGCTCGGGCGCGACGCCGACACCCGCCGCGGGGTCTTCCTGGCCGACGGCAACGCACTCGTCCTCGCCAACGCCCGCCTGCGGCCGATCTTCGCCGCCGCGCGCGCGGCCTTCCCGGGCCAACCGTTCGCCGGCTTCGTCGACGTCTTCGGCGGCGAGCGCAAGCCGGTGAGCGACTGGCTCGAGCTGCGCGAGCTCGGACTCACGCGTGTCGCCGTCGGGGTCGAGACCGGCCACGACCCGCTGCTGGCCTACCTGAACAAGCCGGGCGGCGCGGACCAGGCGGCCGCCTTCCTCGCGCAACTCAAAGCCGCCGGCCTGGCCGTGCAGGTGATCCTCATGACCGGCGTCGGCGGCCAGCGCTTCGCCGCCGGGCACCTCCGCGACAGCGCGCGACTGCTGGCGCGCCTGCCGCTCGACGCGCGTGACGTCGTGTACCTGTCGCCCTTCGTGGTGCAGCCTGGATCCGCCTACGCCGCCCGCGCGGAGGCGGAGGGGCTGGTGCCCCTCTCCCCCGCCGAGCTCGCCGCGCAGCTCGTCGACCTTCGGTCGGCGGCCAGGACCTCGGCGCCGGCGGCGCGCGTGGCGCTCTACCCGATCGACGAGTTCGTGTACTGAAACGCGCGGCCGGGCGCACCGCCGGCCCGGGCCCGGGCGGGCGTGCCCACCCGGGCGCCGGCCCCGCGCGCGCTTGCGTCGCGGCCCGCGAAGGTTGAGGATGGGTTCACGGAGCAGCACCCCCGTCGCCGCACCGGTAGGGAGGCACCCATGATCGCCAAGGCACCCTTCGGACGCACCGGACACCTCAGCAGCCGCGTGATCTTCGGCGCCGCCGCGCTCTCGAAGGTCTCCCAGGACGAGGCCGATCGCGCCCTCGAGACCGTCGAGCGCTACGGCGTCAACCACATCGACACGGCCGCCTCCTACGGCGACGCGGAGCTTCGGCTCGGCCCATGGATCGAACGCGAGCGCAGCCTCTGGTTCTTGGCCACCAAGACGGGCGAGCGCGAGCACGCGCCGGCCCGCGACGAGCTGCACCGCTCGCTGGAGCGCCTGCGCACCGACCACGTCGACCTGTGGCAGCTCCACAACCTGGTCGACGAGCAGGAGTGGGAGGTCGCCCTCGGCCCGGGCGGGGCGCTGGAGGCCGCCATCGAGGCGCGCGACGAGGGCCTGGTGCGCTTCATCGGCGTCACCGGCCACGGCACCCCGGTCGCCGCGCGGCACCTCGCCAGCCTGCGCCGCTTCCCCTTCGACGCCGTCCTGCTGCCCTACAGCTTCGTCATGATGCAGAACCCGAGCTACGCCGCCGACTTCGAGGCGCTCGAGGCGGCCTGCGAGGTGCGCGGCGTGGCGATGCAGACGATCAAGGCCATCACCCGGCGGCCGTGGGGCGAGCGCCCGGCCGACCGCGCCACCTGGTACCAGCCGCTGGAGGACCCGCGGGCCATCGGCCTGGCCGTGCACTGGGTGCTGGGCAACCCGCACGTGTTCCTCAACTCCGTCGGCGACGTGACGCTGCTGCCGCGGCTGCTCGAGCAGGCCGCCCGCTTCGAGGCCCGCCCGTCCGACGACGAGATGCGCGAACTCGTCGAAGAGAAGGCGATGGCGCCGCTGTTCACCTGAGCCCGTGCGGCGGGCCCTTGCGGCCCGCCGCCTTCAGACGGGTTCGCGCACCACCCAGCCCGCCGGTCCGCCGACGGCCTCGAGGTTGTCGCGGGGCCCCAGCACCACGGACGTCGGCTCGCCGGCGGCCTCGATCGCGTCCGCCAGATCGCGGAAGTCCTGCCGCTCGGCCGTGAGCAGTTCTGCCCGCAGCCGGTCCACCTCGCCCTCGGTGCCCCGCAGCCGGCGCAGCAGCGCACGGTAGCCGCTGGCCCCGGGCAGCGCGTAGGGATCGAGCTTGCCCACGGCGCCGACGATCAGCGTGTCGAGGGCGGCATCGTCGAGCGCGTCGGCGGCCTCGCGCAGCGCCTGCGGCAGCGACCGGAAGGCCGCCAGCGTCTCGGCCAGGTTCGGGTCGCGGTACGCCTGCGCCGCCAGCGAGCCGGTCAGCGGGTCGAGCACCGCGCCGGCGCCATAGGCGCCGCCCTGGAAGCGGAGCAGCGGGATCAGCACGTCGGCGCTCAGGTGGCGGGTGGCCGCGAGCCAGCTGCCGGGGAGCCTGCCGCCGCCCTGCAGCACCCAGCGGACGCCGCTGTAGTGCACCTGGCCCGGCAGCGTCCAGCCCTCGGCCGCGGCGGGCGCGGCGAGCTCGGGGAGCGCACCCGCCTCCTCGCCGGCGGGCAGCCCCGCCAACAACGCGGCGACCGCCGGCCGGGCCGCCGCCGCGGCCTCGTCGTCGGCGGTGATGCCCGCCACCAGCCGCGCGCGGGAGAGCAGGCGTTCGCGCAGGTCGAGCAGTTCGGCCCGCAACGCGTCCCAGTCCTCGTCGACGCGGCGCACGAAGGTCGCCAGGGTCGCGAGCGACGCGAGGCCCACGAGCGCCTCGCCGAGGCGCGCCTCGGGTGCGCCATGGGCGGCCAGGCGCCGGAGGGCGAACTGCGTGCCGGCGGGCTCCAGGGCGTTCCGTCGACGGGCGAGGTCCTCGAGCGCCAGGCGCCGCACCGCGTCGCGGTCGTCGACCCGGGCCTCGGTCAGGACCTCGAGCATGAGCCCGGCCAGCGCGTCGGCGCGGGAAGCCAACGCCTTGCCGTGCAGCACGAACCGGGCGACGCCGCGGCGGCCGTCCACGCCGGGCTGGAGCTCCAGCCCGTGGCTGATGCCGCCGGTGTCGCGATCGATGCGCCGTGTCAGGTCCGCGAGGCTGCTGCGTGCGGTGCCCGTCTCGAGCAGCGCGCGGCCGAGCACGGCCGCGTGGGGCAGCAGCGCCTGCGGCAGGCCCGCCAGGTCGAAGGTCAGGTCGAGGTAGGCCAACCCGCGGGTCGGCTGATGGATCCATGCGAGCTCGGCGCCGTCGACGCGCTCCATCGCGGGCACGGGCCGGGAGCGCGCCTCGGCGAGGTCGGCTCGCTTCAGCCGCGGGAGGGCCGCCAGGGCGGCCGCGTCATCGGGCCGTCGCTGGTGCGCCTCGAGCGCCGCCGCCGCCTCCGCCACCCGCGCCAGGCCCGCGGCGCCCTTGGAGGAGGCCATCGCGGCGAGGCGCGCGTCCTCGCTCGCCTGCCGCTGCCGGCTCAGCTCCGTGTCGGGCAGCAGCGTCACGTCGACCCGGTGACGGCCGTCGAGCAGGTCGCGCCGCAGCAACGCACCGACCATCGCGCCACCCCCGCCGGCCGCGGCGATGCGCGCATCGATCTCGGCGAAGGTTCGGTCGGCGTCGAGCTCCTCCAGGGGGTCACGCCCATGGAACCAGCGCCCGAGCACGCCCAGGCCGAGCGCGAGCCCGCGCTGCCCGCCCCAGGCGTCGAGCTCGCGGGCGGCGAACTCCAGCCGGTTGCGCGCCGCCGCGACGTCCTCGTCGGCCACGCCGCGCTCGGCGATGCGCGCGAGCGCGTCGCGCACGAGGGCGTGGACCTCGGGCACCCGCTCCGGCGCCACGCCCCGCAGGCCGACGCGGAAGACCGGCGTGCGACGGTCGTCGCTGAAGCCGCCGATGAAGGCCTCGCCGATGCCGGCGTCGAGCAGGGCGCGGCGCAACGGCGCCGCCGGGGTTCCCACCAGCACGTGCTCCAACAGCTCCCACGCCATGCCGTCGGCGGGCGACCGCGGTTCGGGGGTGGCCCACGCCACGGTGGCGATGGCCTTGCCCTTGGCGTCGGCGGGGTACGCCCCCGTGGCCGTCCGAGGGGCGTCGAACGGGGCGGGCGCCGAGGGTGGCGGGAGCGGCTCCAGGCGCTCGGCGCCGCCGAGGTAGCCGGCGATGACCTCCAGCGTCTCCTCCAACGGCACGTCGCCGTGCAGCACGAAGCGTGCGCGGCTCGGGTGGTAGTGGTCGCGATGGAAGGCGAGCAGTTGCTCGTAGGTGAGGTCGGGGATCGCCGCGGGGTCGCCGCCCGAGTCGTGCCGGTAGGCGGTGTCGGGGAGCAGCGCGCCGGTCTCGGTGCGCTCCAGCGCCCGGTCGGGGCTGCCGCCCGCGCCCTTCATCTCGTTGAACACGACGCCGCGCAGGCGCAGGCGGCCGGGGGCGTCGCCGGGTTCGAGGTGCCACGCCTCCTGGTCGAAGGTCTCGCGCGTGAGGCGCGGCCGGAACACGGCGTCGAGGTAGACCTGCAGCAGGTTGACGAAGTCGCGCGGGTGGTCGGTGGCGAAGGGGTAGACGGTGCGGTCGGGCCACGTCATGGCGTTGATGAAGCCCGCCACCGAGCCCTTGACGAGCTCGAAGAAGGGGTCCTTGAGTGGGTACTTCTGGGACCCCGCCAGCACCATGTGCTCGAGGATGTGGGGCACGCCGGTGTCGTCGCTGGGCAGCGTCGCGAAGCCGACCGCGAAGGTCAGGTTGGGCTCGTCGCCGGCGAGGTGCAGGAGTTCGGCGCCGCTCGGTTCGTGCCGCAGCAGTCGCGCGTGGACGCCGAGCAGGGGCAGCTCCCGCTCGCGGATCTGGGAGAAACCGTGGGTGGACACGGGCAGGACGCTACCACCCCAAGAGGCGGGACGAGGTCGCCGGGGACGGTCCTCCGGCGTGGGCCCGCACCTCCGACGCCGTCGCCGAGCCCACCCCGGCCTCACCCCAGGGCGACGTCGAGCACCAGCATCACGAGGATCCCGATCATGGTGCCGAGCGTCGCCAGCCGCTCGTGCCCGCGGGCGTGGGTCTCGGGGATGATCTCGTCGCTGATGACGAACAGCATGCCGCCTGCGGCGAAGCCCATCGCGTAGGGCAGCAGCGGTGCGGCCTGCACGACGGCCCAGGCGCCGAGGACCGCCAGCGGCACCTCGATCACGCCGGCGCGGAAGCCGGTGAAGGCCGCGTACCAGCGGCCGCCCATGCCGGCGTTGCGCGCCGCCACCGCGACCGCCAGGCCCTCCGGCACGTTCTGAAGCCCGATCGCGAGCATGAGCGTGATCGCCTCGCGCACGGCGCCGCCACCGAACGACACGCCGACCGCCAGGCCCTCGGGCATGTTGTGCAGGGTGATCGCGACGATGAACAGGATCACGCCCGCCACGCGTCGGTCGCCGGCGCCGCCGGGGGCGGCGTCGGCGCGCCGGCGGCCGGTCACCAGGACGTGGATGTGGGGGACCCAGACGTCCGCGCGATCGAGCACCCACGCGCCCAGGATCATGCCGACCACCACCGGCCACAGGCCGCCGACCTCGATGCCCGGCAGGATGAGGCTGGTGAAGCTGGCCGTCAGCATGACGCCAGCGGCGAAGCCGAGCGCCACGTCGAGCGAGCGCTCGGACGGCCGCCGCCAGACGACGATCGCCAGGGCGCCCAGCAGGTTGAAGAGGGTGATGACGAGGCCGCCGATCAAACCCTGGACGACCGGGTTCGGGCCCGCGAGCCGGACGAACGCCTCGACGAGGTCGGGCATCGCACCCAGGCTACGCCCCCGAGGACCGCGGGGGGCCGGTTTGCAGGCACTGGCTCAGAGCAGGAAGGGGTTGCTGCGTCGCTCGCGCCCGATCGTCGTCTCCGGACCGTGCCCGGAGAGCACGCGGGTCTCGTCCGGCAGCACCATCAGACGCTCCCGCAGGCTGCGCTCGAGCGCCAAGGGGTCGCACAGCGGCAGGTCCGTGCGGCCCACGGAGCCGCGGAACAGCGCGTCGCCGCTGAAGAGCACGCCGGCATCGGCCGTGTAGAAGGCGACGTGGCCGGGGGCGTGCCCGGGCGTGTGGAGCACCTCGAAGACGTGGTCGCCGAGGGCGAGCCGCTCGCCGTCGGCGAGGTCCACGGGGGCGACGCCCGGGGGGCGCACGGTCATGCCGAACCAGGCCGCCTGCCGCTCGGCATCGTCGTACAGCGGCGCGTCGGCGGGGTGCAGGCGCACGGGGACCGGATGCGCCTCGCGCAGGGCGGCGACCGCGCCGATGTGGTCGAAGTGGGCGTGCGTCAGCCAGATCTCGATGGGGGGGTGGCCCGCCTCCTCGAGGGCGGCGAGCAGGCGGGGCGCCTCGTCGCCAGGATCGATGACGACGGTCGCGCCGGTCGCCGCGTCGGTCACCAGGTAGGCATTGGCGGCGACGGGTCCGACGGTGAGCATCCGGATCGAGAGGGGCACGGGCCCGACGCTAGCACGGGCCGCCGCGACCGGTCGTCGACGTCGCGGCCGTCGCCCCCCGCCAGGTGGCCGTCAGGACCGGCGCGTCGGCGGGCTCGACGCGCACCCCCGCGGGCGGACCGCCGAAGGCGGCCAGCAGCCGCCCGAGACCGCGGGCGTCGGGATGGGCCAGGGTCAGTCCCTCCCAGGCGAGCTGCGGGGCCAGTTGCTCGGACGGGTGCGGCGAGCCGCGCCAGTCGATGAAGAACGGGAGCAGGCCAGCGTAGGGGTGCCCGTCGGCGAACACCAGCTCCCAGCGCAGCGTCACCCCGTCGGGACGCTGGCGCGCCATCGGCAGTCGCCGCGGCGAGAGGCCCGCGGCCGCGATGCGGGAGGCGACGTCGTCGGCCGCGCCGGCCCGCGCGCACCAGGTGTGCAGGGCCGGCGCCCCCAGGTAGGCGATCCCCGCGCGGAAATCGCCGTCCGCCTGCTCGGGATCGGGTGCGAGCAGCTCGAGGTAGCGGCCGCGGCCGAGGCCGACGAGCGCGTTGTGGGTGCCCTGCCCCGCGTGCCGGCCGCCGGGCACGGCCCGGGCGCCCGTCAGCGCCGCGAACGCCGCGACGAGGCCGCCGAGGTCGGGACCGGCGACGATCAGGTGGTCGAGTTCCAGCTTCGGCATCTCCCCATCATGCGCCGCCGGGGCACCACGAACCCGCGCCGCACGCGCTACCCCCGCTGCAGGCGCCACGCCCGCGCGGACGCCATGTACCCGACGTGGCGGGCGACGAACGCGCCGCTCGGTTCCGCGGCCAGGCGCACCAGGGCGCGGGCGGCCTTGCCGCGAAGCCGCGCGCTGCGGCGCTCGGAGCCGGCGTACACCCGCGCCAGGACCTCACCGTCGACCGCGTCGCCCAGCCTCCGCAGGCGCGACCGCAGGACCACCTGGTCGTGGTCGACGCCGATGAGGTCGACCAAGGTATCGACCTCCAACAGCCACGCCTCGATCGGACGCCGCCAGGCCGGCGCCCACCAGCGCATGGCGTAGGCGAGCTCCTTGAACCGCTTGCGGGCGTCGTGCAGGGCGTCGTCGGCCGTGTCGGACCCGGCGGCCACCGCCGCCTGCGCGGCCCCTGCGGCCGCGCGGGCGCGCCGGTGCATGCGCCGGAGCCCGCGCCCGAGCGGTTCGAGGTCGCCGCCGGCGGCCCTGGCCACGGCGTGCAGCCGTGTGAGGTCGTGCCGCGCGCCTTCCAGGGCGGCGGCGATCGCAGCGACGGTCTCGGGGTCGACGCCCGCCTGCGCGCCGCCGCCCTCGGGCGCGAGCAGGGCCCGCAGCGGCGCGATCGCGGAGCCCGGCGGGCCGCCCGCGCCGGCGTCGCCCGGGTCGCCACGCTCCCCGCAGGCCGCCCCGAGGGCGGCAGGCAGCACCGCGTCGTCGCGCGCCGTCGACAGGCGCCGCCGGGCGCCGCGCACGGCGTCGACGAGGTCGCCGGCCAGGTCGGCGCCGGCCAGGGGCCGCAGCAGCTCAGCCATCGCCCGGGCGCGGCGCAGCGCCTTGCGCGCCTCGTGGACGGCGGCGTCGGCGTCAGGGCGCGCACCGCGCTCGGCTGCGCCGCGCCGCGCGCGCCCCGCACCGCGCAGCTCGCGCAGCGCGATGCGCAGCTGGCCCGCCGCCGCCCGCACGGCGTCGTCGCATGGGTCGCGCGTCGTGTCCCAACCGAACCCCATGGTCTCCACCTCCCACGGATGGCCCCATGCTAGCGCCCGCACCCGCGCGGCATCCGCCCCAGCGCCCCTCATCCAAGGGGCTTAGCATCGGAGCATGGACACCACGAGCAAGGGCGCAGGTCGGAGCAGGACACGGTTCGCGGTCCTGGTCGTCGCCGCGGCGATGGCCTGGGCGTGGGCGCAGCCCGCCGCCGGGACCCCCACGGTCGAGCTGCCGGTGCGGCACCTGGTGCTGTTCACCAACGGCGTCGGCTACTTCGAGCACGCCGGCACCGTCGTCGGCACCCAGGAGATCGAGCTGCCCGTCCCGCCGGAGCACATGGACGACCTGCTGCAGAGCCTGGTCGTCCAGGACCTCGGCGGCGGGCGCGTGGAGGCGGTGCGCTATGGCGCCCGCGACCCCCTGGGGCGGGTGCTGGCCAGCTACGCCCTCGACCTCTCCGGCGACCCGACGCTGGCGGAACTGCTCGCGCAGGCGCGCGGCGAGGCCGTGCGCATCGACGCGACGGAGACGCTGAGCGGCGTGATCGTCAACGTGGAGCGCGTGGCGGTGCCGGAGCAGGCCCCGCGCACGCTGCTGACCCTGGCGACCGACGACGGGCTGCAGCGCATCGACCTCGACGAGGTGCGCGCCGTCGCCTTCGAGCGGGAGGCGCTGCAGGCCGAGCTCGACGCTGCGCTGGCGGCCATCGCGCGCTACCGCGGCGGCGACGCCGCGAGCGTGCGCCTGCGCTTCGTGGGCGAGGGCGAGCGCGAGGTGCGCGTGGCCTACGTCCGCGAGATGCCCGTGTGGAAGGCCAGCTACCGGCTCGCGCTGGCGGAGGCCGGCCGCGCCGAATTGCAGGGGTGGGCCATCCTCGACAACCCGACCGCGCTCGACCTCGACGACGTGTCGGTGTGGTTCGTGGCCGGTCAGCCGATCAGCTTCGTCGCCAGCCTCTACGCGCCGGTCTACGTCGACCGTCCGCGCGTCGACGTCGCCACCGCGCCGGGCCTCGACCCCGTCGCGGACAAGGGCCAGTTCGCGCCGATGGAGGCCGAGGCCGAGCGCGCGATGATGGCGCCGTCGCCCGCGATGATGGCGGACGCGCTGGAGTCGGCCGCGCCCAGCTTCGGCGGCGAGGGCGTGGAGGCGGCCGCGGAGGGCGTCGCCGGCGGCGCCACCTTCGCCTACCGCGTGAGCGACCCGGTGACCGTGGGCCGCTTCGAGTCGGCGATGATCCCCATCGTGGTGGCCACCGTCGAGGCGCACGCCGTCAGCTGGTACGACGCCGACGTGCTGCGCGACCACCCCCTGCGGGCGGTGCGGCTGGTGAACGACAGCGGGCTGCACCTGGCGGCCGGACCCGTCACCGTGTTCGACGAGGGCGGCTTCGCCGGCCAGGCCATGATGGCCGACGTCGTGCCGGACGACAGCCGCATGCTGGCCTACGCCGTCGACCTCGACGTGCGGGTCTCGCTCTCCAGCGCCAGCGAAGCCGAGCGCGTGGTGTCCGCGGTCCTGCGCGGCAGCGTGCTCGAGACGTCGTGGCGCAGCGTCCTCACCACCCGCTACCGGCTCGAGCCCCGCGGCGACGGGGAGCGCTTCGTGGTCGTGGAGCACCCGCAGCGCGACGGCTTCGCGGTGGTGTCGCCGGAGGGTCCGGTCGAGACCGGCGACGCCTGGCGCTTCGGCATCGAGATCGGCGCGGGCGCCGCGGTCGACCCGACCGTGCCCTCGCACCTGAGCTGCGCGGACGAAGCCTGCGTGCTGACCGTCGTCATGGAGCGCATCGACGGCCGGCGCACGGCGGTGGCCAACGTCGGCGGCGACCAGATCGCCTTCTACCTCGAGAACGTCGACCTGTCCGACGCCGACCGCGCCGCGCTCGAGGCCGTCCTGGCGTTGCAGCGCAGCATGGCCGAGCTCGACCGGCAGGTGGTGGCGCTCGAGGCGCAGGTGAACGAGGTGTTCCGCGACCAGTCGCGCATCCGCGACAACATGTCGGCCCTGGAACGCAACTCCTCGCTGTACCGCCGCTACCTCGCCGACCTCGAGGCGCAGGAGAACCTGCTCACCGAGCTGCGCGAGACCATCGCCGACCGGCGCGACGAGCGGGCCGCGGCGCAGCGCGAGCTCGACGAGCTGATCTCGCGGCTGGCGGCCGCCGCGGGCGACTAGGTCTTGGCCGGGTCACGCGCGAGGCCCCCGCCGCCCGGTGGTAGCCTCGCGCATGACCCACGACTACGACCTGCTGAGGCGGCTCTCCGAGACCGACGGCATTCCCGGGCGCGAGGAGGCGGTCCGCGCCCTCATCCGCGAGGCCCTGGGCGACCTCGGAACGGGCGCCCGCGTCGACGCCATGGGCAACCTCATCGTCGAGCTCGACGGCCCGGCCGACGCGCCCCTCGTCATGGTCAGCGCACACATGGACGAGATCGGCTTCGTGGTGCGCCACGTCGACGACAAGGGCTTCCTGCGGCTGCAGAACCACGGCGGCTTCGACGTGCGCAACCTCTTCGCCCGCCACGTCAGGGTCCACACCCGCCACGGCGGCCCGCGCATCGGCGTGCTCAACCCCGGCGTGAAGCCGGTGCACATCGCCACGCCCGAGGACCGCAAGAAGATCCCCGAACTCGACGAGTTCGTCGTCGACCTCGGGCTGCCGGCCGAGACGGTGAAGGCCGAGGTCCGCGTCGGCGACATGGTGACGCTCGTGCACCCCTTCGTCGACCTGGGTGACGTCGTGAGCGGCAAGGCGATGGACGACCGCAGCGGCTGCTGGGTGCTCGTCGAGACCCTGCGGCGGCTGACGTCGCCCGCGGTGCGGGTGGCCGCCGTCTTCAGCACGCAGGAGGAGGTCGGCCTGCGCGGCGCCATCACCAGCGCGTTCGCGGTTCAGCCCGACGTGGGCGTCGCGCTCGACACGACGCTGGCGGTCGACACCCCCGGCACGCCCGAGCACCTGGCCGTCACGAGGTTGGGTCAGGGCGTCGCGATCAAGGTGCGCGACAGCTCGGCGATCAGCCAGCCTTGGCTCGTGGACGCGCTCGCCGACCTGGCGGTCGCCGAGGGCATCGCCCACCAGTTCGAGGTGCTGCCGCTCGGCGGCACCGACGCCGGCGCCATCCAGCGGAGCCGCGGCGGCGTCGCCAGCGTGACGCTGTCGAACCCATCGCGCTACGTGCACACGGTGGTGGAGATGCTCGCCAAGCGCGACCTCGAGGCCGCGGTGGCGCTGCTGACCGCCTTCCTGTCGACGCCGGGCGCGGCCGCCCCCCCGCAGGCCTGACCCACGGGCCGCATGCGCCTCGCCAACCTCGTCCACCCCGAACACCCCGACGCCGCCGCCCTGCGCACCGCGCAGGGGCATGCGTGGGTCGCCGACGCGGCCCGCGCCGCCGGCGCCGACTGGCCCGGCACGATCGATGCACTGCTCGATGGCGGCGCGTTCGACGCGCTGCGGGAATGGGCGTCCGCGAACCCGGACGCGGTCGCCGCGCTGCCGATGGCCGACGCCGGGTGGCACATCGGGCCACCGCTGCGCCACCCGCGCAAGATCCTCGGCGTCGGCCTGAACTACGCCGAGCACGCCGGCGACCTCGGCGAGCGCCGGCCCGACGAACCCGCCACCTTCATGAAGCCCGCGACCACGATCGTCGGGCCGGGCGAGGAGGTGGTGCTGCCGCCGCAGTCGCAGCGCACCACCGGCGAGGCGGAGCTCGGGCTGGTCATCGGGCGCCGCTGCCGTGACCTCACCGAGAGCGAGGCCCTGGACGCCATGGCCGCCGTCGTCCCCATCATCGACATGACCGCCGAGGACATCCTGCAGCGCAACCCGCGCTTCCTCACGCGCGCCAAGAGCTTCGACACCTTCTTCGCGTTCGGGCCTCACCTGGTGACGCTCGACGAGGTCGGCGAGCTGGCGGCGCTGGAGGTGCGCACCACGCTCGACGGCGTCGCCCGCCGGCGCAACACGGTCGACGCCATGATGTTCTCGCCGCCCCAGCTCGTCGCGTTCTTCTCCCAGGTGATGACGCTCGAGCCCGGCGACGTCATCTCCACCGGCACCCCCGGCGCGGTGGTGCTGCGCCACGGCGCGACGATCGGCTGCGTCATCCCCGGCGTGGGGGAGATCGCCTGCCCGGTGCGCGACCCGAAGGCCACCGGCTGAACGGCGTCCGGCGGGCGCCCACCGGACGCGAACCGGACGGCGCCCGGCGCGTCAGGTCTTGCGCAGCTTCCACACCTGCTCGCTGGGGAAGCGCCGCGCCCAGCCGCGCGTGACGAAGAAGCGGTCCTCGGCGTCGTCACCCGGACCCGGTCGCGGCTCGCGGTAGTCCTCGACCGCGAAGCCGACCCGGCGGAAGAGCGCGAACCAGTCCGAGACGGCGAGGTTGAACTCGACGCCGCCGGGCTCGATCGTCGCCTCGGTCCAGTCGAGCCGGCCGAGCCCGAAGTAGGGCCGCTCCATCCGCTCGACGACCGGCGAGCCGTCGAGCGGCGCGCACACCTGGGCCCACGGGTGGTGCCCGAGGAAGACCAGGCGCCCGCCGGGCCGCAGGATGCGGTGCGCCTCCGGCAGCCAACGCTCCGGGTCGCACCAGATGGCCGCGCCGTACTCGCTGATGGCGAAGTCGAAGGCGGCGTCCGCGAACGGCGTCGACTCGGCGTCGCCGTGGACCAGGGTGAGGTCGATGCCGTGCTCGACGGCGAGCCGGCGCGCGGTCGCCAGCTGCTCGGCGGAGTTGTCGATGCCGGTCACGCGCGCGCCGCGGCGGGCCATCCAGGCCGAGACGTAGCCGGTGCCGCAGCCGAGTTCCACGGCGTCGAGGCCGCGCATGTCGGCCGGCAGCAGGTCGAGCGCGTGCTCCGGGACGCCCCAGATCCCCCACACGGGCTCGTCTCGGGCCCAGGCGCGCTCGCCGCCGCCGACCCACTCGTGGGCCATCTCGTCCCAGTAGCGGCGGTTCTCCTGGACGTGGAAGGGCAGCGCGGCGTCGGCGGGTTCGGCGTCGTGGGCCATGCGCCAGGTTACGACGCGTTCGCCGCCGGGACCGCGCGGCTCGCCCGCAGCGCCTGCACCCCGCCGAGCGGGAGCGCCAGGGCGACCAGCGCGATCACGCCCGTCACCCGCACCAGCGCCGAGACGACCACGCCGTCGACCGCGGCGCTGCCGAGGCCGACCGCCAGCACGCCGAAGGCCAACTCCTGCACGCCGAGGTTGCCGGGCGTCAGCGGCAGGTAGGTCGCCAGCTGCAACAGCACGTAGAAGGCGACCGCCTCCGCCAGGCCGACGTCGCTGCCGAGCGCGACGAAGCCGACCCACAGCATGGCGGTCGCCTGCACGAAGGCGGCGAGCGTCCAGGCGATCACCCGCAGCAGGTAGCCGACGTCCCGAAGGCTGCCGAGGGTGACGGCGACCATCTCCGCGAGTCGCCCGTGGAGCCACGCGAGCAGGCGGAAGCGGCGCGGGACGAGCGGCAGGAGCGCCGCGGCCACCAGCGGCGCGGCCGCGGTACCCACGGCGGCGAGCGCCAGCCACCCGGCGAGCGACCCGCCGGCGACGCGCGCCCCGGGCTGCGCCACCGCCACCACCGCCGCGCCGAGCGCGAAGTTGAGGACCATCGCGACCCACGGGGCGTTGACGAAGGCCGCCGCGAAGCGCGTGTAGCCGACGCCGAAGCGGCGCTTGAGCTCGACGGCACGGTAGACGTTGCCGGCCTGCGGCAGGAAGAGGTTGAGGAAGCGCCCGATCACGAACAGCTGCAGCCAGGCGCCGAAGCCGACGCGGACGTCGGCCAGCTTGACGAGCACCACGTGGAAGCGGCCGCTCTGCACGACGAGGTAGACGGCTTGCAGGGCGACGAGCAGCAGCGTGGCGGCGGGGTCGAGGGCCTCGAGCAGGGCGAGGTCCTCACCGCGGACCACGACCAGGACGGCGGTCGCGGCCAGGCTGGCGGCGAAGGCCAGCCACGGCAGCCAGCGGCGGGTCCGGGACGGCGCCGCGCGTGGGCCGGGTGTCGCGACGACGCGTTCCATGCAGCGGGAGCGTACCGCGGGCTCCCGGCGAGCACCGTTGGCGGCGTCGCGGTCTTGCCGCCCGACGGTGGGCCGCCCGCGGGTGGGCCGCCGTGCGGCGGCCGGCTAGGCCCAATACCGTTTACTTAGCGTTAGGCCTGTGGTATGCTGCGTCTCGTTGGGAGGCTCGGGTGCCGAGGGCTGGCTGGGTGAAACCGGTGTCGGATCAGCGGTTGTCGGATCACATCTCGGTGGGTGTGCTGACGAGGGTGTTCCCGCCGGAGTTGATCGATGAGGTGGTGGTGGCTGCGGGTCGTTCGGGGCAGCGGCAGCGGCTGATGCCGGCGCGGGTGACGGCGTACTACGTGTTGGCGTTGGCGTTGTTCTCGCAGTCCTCGTACGAGGAGGTGATGCGCTTCTTGGTGGAGGGGCTGGCGTGGCAGTCGGGGTGGACGCAGGAGTGGAGGATTCCGACGAAGGCGGCGATCTATCAGGCGCGTCGGCGGTTGGGGCCGGAGCCGTTGCAGGCGCTGTTCGAGGGAACGGCGCGGCCGTTGGCGGGGCCCGAAACGAGGGGGGCTTGGTTGCGCGAGTGGCGGTTAATGAGCGTGGACGGCAGTTGCTTGGATGTCGCGGACACGCCGGAGAACGCGCTCGAGTTCGGCCGTCCCGGCTCTTCGCGGAGCGAGAGCGGCGGTGGTGCGTTCCCGCAGGTGCGCCTGGTGGCGCTGTGCGAGGTCGGCACGCACGCCATCGTCGACGCCGCGCTGGGGCCGTACGCTCGCGGGGAGCGGGAGCTGGCGCGCTCGCTGCTGCGCTCGCTTCACCCGGGGATGCTGGTCCTCGCCGATCGTGGGTTCTACGCCCACGCGTTCTGGCGTGAGGCCGCCGCGACCGGCGCCGAACTCTTGTGGCGGGTCCGGCTCGATGTCGCCCTGGAGCGTGAGCGGGACCTCCCGGACGGCTCGTACCTGGCGAGAGCCGGCGGTCGCGACGCTCGCCGCGCCGGGCACGACGGGCTGTTCCGGGTGATCGACTACAGCCTCGACGACCCGGGCCGCCCGGGTCGGGATCACTACCGTCTGCTCACGACGATTCTCGATCCCGAGGCGGTCAGCGCCGATGAACTCGCCGCCGCCTACCCGCAGCGGTGGGAGGTGGAGAGCGCGCTGGGCGAACTGAAGACGCACCAGCGTGGCCCTCGCGCGGTGCTGCGCTCGAAACAGCCTGAGGGCGTCCTGCAGGAGGCCTACGGTCACCTCTGCACCCACTACGCCATCCGCAAGCTGATGCACGAGGCCGCTCTGGCGGCCGATCTCGATCCCGATCGGCTATCGTTCTTACGAAGCCTCCGCGCCGCTCGCCGAACCACCGGGTCGCACCCGGGTTTTTCCCCCTGACACGCTTGAGGCCGCACGCAGCAAGATCCTCGCGGAGATCCTCTGGGAACCGCTGTCGCCGCGCCGCCTGCGCGCCAACCCGCGCGTCGTCAAGCGCAAGATGTCCAACTACGGCGTCAAGCGACCCCACCACCGCGACTGGCCGCAACCAACAACGGATGACGCCGTCATCATCCTCGCGCCCAAACCTTAACTAAACGGTATTGCGGCTAGGCCCGCGGCAGGTCGCGGCTGGCGACGACGTCGACGCCGGTGCCGAGCACGTCGGCGGCGATCACCTGCCCGATCGTCACCGGCGCCTCGAGCCGCAGCTCGTGCAGCAGCCGGCAGACGTCGATGACCGCGTCCTTGGGCACGTCGCCCTCCGTCTTCACCGGCAGCCGCGGCCACATCCCGCCCTCGACGGCGACGGTGGTCGTCACCACGCGCCGTGGATCCGTGTGCTCCTGGCGCGCGAAGACCTCACCCTTCTTGCACGACTGACCGCGGATCTCGACGATCTCGCCGTCCTCCTCTTCGACCTCGAGGCGGCAACCGAGCGGGCAGCCGATGCACAAGTAGTGCGACACGTTGGCGTCGAGGTCGACGCGGGCGTCGTCGTTACGTTCGTCGCTCATGCCGAGCCCCCCTCCTCCCGCGGGACGATGCTGACCGGCAACGAGCCGCCGTGGAACCCCTCCAGGAAGCGCGGGCGCACCTTGAGCGTCACCATCTCGCCGGGGAACACGTAGCGCAGCGGGCGCTGGTAGACGTCGCCCAGGCGCAGCGTGCAGGGCGCCATCGGCTTGGTGACGCGCATGTAGACGGTGTGCTCGCGGTCGGTGGTGATCGTGGGCGGCACGCAGTAGCGGACGTTCTCGCCCGGCGTCAGGCGCACGTTGTCCGGCGGCGTCGGGGTGCCGGTCGCGTAGGCGCCGGCCCCGCGCCCCGCCAGCATCGACTCCTGGCTGACGTAGTCGACGAGGTCGTGGATGTGGACGACGTTGCCGCAGGCGAACACCCCGTCGCGCGTGGTCTCCATCGTGCTGGTGACGACGGGGCCGGTCGTGACGGGGTCGAGGCGCAGGCCGAGCCGGTGCGCGAGCTCGTTGTCGGGGATCAACCCGATCGACACCAGGAGCGTGTCGCAGGGGATGTCGCGCGCCTGCGCCATGTTCGGCCGGTACGCCTCGTCGACCGGCGCGACCGTGACCCTCTCGACCCGCTCGCGGCCGTCGATGCGAACGACGGTCGTCGACAGGTGCAGCGGGATGTCGTAGTCGTGCAGGCACTGCACGATGTTGCGGTTGAGGCCGTTGGCATGCGGCATGAGTTCGTACACGCCCTCGACCTCGACGCCCTCGAGCACGAGCCGGCGGGCCATGATCAGCCCGATGTCGCCGGAACCGAGGATGACGGCGCGGCGGCCCGGCAGCATGCCGCCGAGGTTGACCAGCTTCTGCGCGAAGCCGGCCGTCATGACGCCGGCGGGGCGCTCGCCCGGGATGCGGATGGCGCCACGGGTGCGCTCGCGGGCGCCCATCGCCAGCACGACGGCGCCGGCGTCGAGGAGGACGACCCCGTGATCGCGGGAGGTGACCTTGAGGCGCCGGTCGCCCGCGACGTCGAGCACGTAGGCCGAGGAGAGCACGTCGACGTCCTGCTCGAGCGTCTGCTCGATCGCGCGTTGGGCGTACTCGGGGCCCGTGAGCTCCTCGCCGAAGTGGTGCAGGCCGAAGCCCGGGTGGATGCACTGCTGCAGGATGCCGCCCGCCTCGGGCTCGCGATCGATGACCAGCACGCGTTCCGCGCCGCTCTCGCGGGCGCCCACGGCGGCGGCGAGGCCGGCAGGGCCGCCGCCGACGACGACGACGTCGTAGCGCGGTTGCAGTTGGGCGGGCTTGGGCGTGATCATGCCGCCCCCTCCAGGCGCGGGATGGCGACGTACGAGTCGCCCCCGCGTTTGGTGACGGCCGTCAGCGGGATGCCCAGCCGCTCGTGCAGCAACTCCATGCAGCCCCAGGTGCAGAAGCCGCCCTGGCAGCGGCCCATGCCCGCGCGGGTGCGGAACTTGATGCCGTCGAGCGTGCGGGCGCCGCGCTCGATCGCGTCCCGGACCTCCCCCTCGGTGACGATCTCGCAGCGGCACACGAGGCGCGCGTAGGCGGGGTCGCGGGCGACCAGGCTGCGTTGCTCGGCGTAGGAGAGCTCGGCGAAGCGCACGGGCGCGGGGACACCGGGCTCGAAGTCGTCCTTGGCGACGAGCTCGAGGCCGTCGTCGCGCAGCGCGTCGAGCACGACCGTGGCGACCGCGGGGGCCGCCGTCAGGGCCGGCGACTGCATGCCGGCCGCCAGCACGAATCCGGCGACGCGCGAGGGACCGAGGATGAACTCCTCGCTGTCGGACACGGCGCGCAGGCCGGCGAACTCCGCGATGCAGTCCTTCTCGCTGATGCCCGGGGCGAGCTTGCGGGCACCTTCGAAGACCTCGGCGCTCCCCTCGGCGGTCGTGGCCAGGTCGTCCTTCTCCGCCCAGGTGGCGGTGGGGCCCACCATGAGGGTGCCGTCGTAGGTGGGGATGACCAGGATGCCCTTGGACGTCGGCGTCGGGCACGGGAAGACGATGCGCTTGACGTAGCCGACCAAGCGTTTGTCGAGCAGGTACTCCTCACCCTTGCGGGCGCGGATCGTGAAGCCACCCGCGTCGACCATGTCGGCGATCGCGTCGGCGTGCAGGCCGGCGGCGTCGACGACGAAGCGCGCCTTGATGATCTCGGGCGTCGCGTCGCGCAGGCCGCCGGCGTCGTGGGCGGCGACGCCCGCGACGACCTCGATCTCGAAGCCGTTCTCGCTGCGGCGGATGCCCCGCACGGTGCGCTCGAGCGCGAGATCGACGCCGTTGCGCACCGCGCTCTCGGCGAGCATGAAGCAGGCCTCGTAGGGGTTGACCACCCCGGCGGTCGGCGCGTAGAGCGCCTCGAGGATGTCGTGCGACAGGTGGGGCTCCTCGCGCCGGATGCGCTCCGGTCCCCACAGCTCCAGGCCGGGGACGCCGCGGCGCTTGCCCTGTTCCATGATCTGCCGCAGCGTGGCGCGCTGGTCCTCGTCGAAGGCGCAGGTCAGGTCGCCGACGCGCTTGAAGCCGAAGTGCAGGTCGTCGGCCAGGGCATCCCACATCTGGTTGCCGCGCCACTCCAGCTCGCCCTTGAGCGTGCCCGCGGTGCCGTGGTGGCCGGCGTGGATGATGCCGCTGTTCGCCTTGCTGGTGCCGAGCCCGACCTCGCAATCGCGCTCGATGACGACGGCCCGCAGGCGGTAGCGCGAGAGTTCGCGGGCGATGGCGCAGCCGATCACGCCGCCACCGATCACCGCGACGTCGTAACGCATGTGTGGGACCTCCCATCCGGACGACGCCGCCGACCGGCCACCTCGGGCGGCGGCGAAGGCCGCCATCGGCGGCGCCCATAGGCCGCCAACGGCGGCGCCGGGTCGGCGCATCGGTTCCGACGAGCCCATCGTAGGCCCGCGGATGCCGTCGCTTCAGGGGCCGGAGTCCCTGGGCGCCTCGCCCGTGCCCGTGCCACACGAGGACGTTGCTACCTTGTGAACGAGTGCACGTGCGCGCTAGCCTGTCCTCACCCATGCGCCGGACGGCCGCACCTCGTCGGGAGGGGATCGGCGCTCGGGTCGTACGTGTGCCGACCGCGACCCCGACAAGGGGCCGATCGCGGCGGCAGGAGGTCCCAGATGACGTCAGCCCCGACGCTCGTTCGTTCGCTTGCCGAACTCGATCGCTCCGATGCCCCCCAGGTGGGTGACAAGCACGCCGCCTTGGGCGAGATGGCGGCGGCGCTCGGTGAGCAGGGGGTGCGCGTCCCGGTGGGCTTCGCCACCACGGCCGCGGCCTACGAACGGTTCGTCGCGGCCAACGGCATCCATGAGGCGATGGAGGCGCAGCTGGCCTCGCTCGCGGCCGGCAACCGCCCCATCCATCGCGTCGGCAAGGCGATCCGGCGGCTCTTCCTGCAGGGCGAGTTCCCGCCCGAGGTGGCGGCCGCGATCGTGGACGCCTACCACGAGCTCGGCCGCCACTTCGACACGGAGGAGGCCGACGTCGCCATCCGCGCGTCCGCGACGGTGACCGACTTGCCCGAGGCGAGCTTCGCCGGCCAGCAGGAGACCTTCCTCAACGTGCGCGGCGACGCCGACGTGCTCGACGCCTGCCGTGCCTGCTACGCCTCCCTGTTCACCGACCGCGCGATCAGCTACCGCATCGCGCACGGCATCGACCACCTGCGCATGGCGCTGTCCGTCGGCGTCATGAAGATGGTGCGCAGCGACCTGGCCGGTGCCGGGGTGATGTTCAGCATCGATCCCGAGACCGGCTTCGAGGACGCCGTGGTGATCAACGCCGCCTGGGGCCTGGGTGAGACCGTCGTCCGGGGCTCGGTCAACCCCGACGAGTACATGGTCTTCAAGCCGCTGCTCGAGAACCCCGAGCTGCGGCCGATCATCGAGGCGCGCGTCGGCGAGAAGCAGCAGCAGCTCATCTACGCCGAGGGCGGCACCAGCACGACCGCGCTCAAGGACACCAGTCAAGTCGAGCGGCGCGCCCGCGTGCTCGACGACGACGAGGTGCTGCAGTTGGCGCGCTGGGCGGTCTCCGTCGAGCGGCTCTTCGGCTGCCCCATGCACCTCGAGTGGGCCAAGGACGGGGTGTCGGGCGAGGTGTACTTCGTGGCCGCGCGCCCCGAGACCGTGCAGTCGCAGCGGGCGACCGACACCCTGTCGAGCTACGCGCTGGAGATGCGCGGCGAGGTGCTCGTCAGCGGCCAGGCGATCGGCGAGGCGATCACCCACGGCCAGGTCCAGGTGATCGAGAGCGTCAACGACATCGACCGCTTCATCGACGGCCGCATCCTGGTGACCGGCATGACCGACCCCGACTGGATGCCGATCCTGCAGCGCGCCGCCGGCGTGATCACCGACCACGGCGGTCGTACCTGCCACGCGGCGGTCATCAGCCGCGAGCTCGGGATCCCCACGATCGTCGGCAGCAACGACGCCACCCGCGTCCTGCGCGACGGCCAGGAGGTCACGCTGAGCTGCGCCGAGGGCGACCACGGCTTCGTGTACGCCGGCAGCATCCCCTTCCGCTCCACGACGACCAAGATCGCCGACGTGCCGCGCACGCGCACCCAGGTGATGCTGATCATCGCCAGCCCCACCGCGGCCCTGCGCTGGTGGCGCCTGCCGTGCCACGGCATCGGCCTGGCGCGCATGGAGTTCATGATCAGCGACCTCATCCGGGTGCACCCGATGGCGCTGCTGCACTTCGACGACCTGCGCGACGAGGAGGCGAAGCGCCGCATCGCGGACCTGACCCACGGCTACGACGACAAGCCCGAGTTCTTCGTCGACCGCCTCGCGCGCGGCATCGGCAAGATGGCTGCCTCGCAGTACCCGCAGCCCGTGATCGTGCGCACCAGCGACTTCAAGACCAACGAGTACGCGGCCCTGATCGGCGGTCGCGAGTTCGAGCCGCACGAGGAGAACCCCATGCTCGGCTTCCGCGGCGCCTCGCGCTACGACGCCGAGGGCTACCGCGCGGCCTTCGCGCTGGAGTGCCGGGCCATCCGCCGCGTGCGCGAGGAGCTCGGCTTCGACAACGTGGTGGTCATGATCCCCTTCTGCCGCACCGTCGACGAGGCCGATCGGGTGCTGGCGCTGATGGCCGAGGAGGGCCTGGAGCGCGGCAAGAACGGCCTCGAGGTGCAGGTGATGGCCGAGGTGCCCTCCAACGTCCTGCTGGTCGATCGCTTCGCCGAGCGCTTCGACGGTTTCTCGATCGGCTCCAACGACCTCACCCAGCTCGTGCTCGGCATCGACCGCGACTCCACGCGGCTCTCCGAGATGTTCGACGAGCGCGACGAGGCCGTGAAACGCGCGGTGCGGCTGCTCATCCAGGGTGCGCACGCCGCCGGTCGCAGCGTCGGGATCTGCGGCCAGGCGCCGTCCGACTACCCCGAGTTCGCGGAGTTCCTGGTGGCCGAGGGGATCGACGCGATCGCCCTCAACCCCGACAGCATCCTCGGCGTGCTGCCGATCATCGCCGCCGCGGAGGCGGCCTCGGAGCCCGCCTCGCGCTGATCGCGCCCGCCCCGCGCGCGTGTCGCCGGCGGGGGCCGGGGCTGCCTGCGGGAGCCTTGGCCCCTGCGCGAGCCGCGCCCCTGCGGCGGCCGCGCCCCTGCGGCAGCCGGACCCACGCGGCAGGCGGACCCCCGCGGGAGCGCGGATGCCGGGCGCGTTCTCGGCATAGCATGGGCGACCACGATGCCATCGCCCTTCGACCCGATCGCCGTGCGCGACATCGACGACGTCATCGGCGCGCTGAGCGAGATCGTCGACGAGGCGCGCGAGCGCGGGGAGCGCTTCGGCCTGTTCGCCGCGCTCTACCGCCGCACCACCGAGGAAGTGCGCCGCGCCCTGCGCGCCGGCGCCTTCCACGACCCCGCCTGGGTCGAGCGGCTCGACGTCGTCTTCGCGCACCGCTACCTGCAGGCGTTCGCCGACTTCCACGCCGGCCGGCCCACCACCGCCGCCTGGGCGCACGCGTTCGAACGCGACCGGGAGCCCGACCACCTCGTGCTGCAGCACCTGCTCCTCGGGATGGCCGCCCACATCCTGCTCGACCTCGGGGTCGCGACGAACGACACCTGCGACGGGCCGCTGGCGCCCCGCCGCGCCGACTTCGTCGCCATCAACCGGGTGCTCGGCGAGATGTTGGACGCCGTGCAGGACGACCTGAACGCCGTGTCACCCGCGATGGCCTGGGCCGACCGGGCCGGTGGGCGCTGGGACGAGCGGGTCGCGACCGCCACCCTGCGCCGCTGGCGCGCCACCGCCTGGCGCCGAGCGGTGCGGCTGGGCGCGATCCCGAGCGAGGCGCGCGCCGGCCGCATCGAGCGCATCGACCACGCCACGCTGCGCGTGGCGCGTCAGCTGTGCGCCCCCGCCGGCTCGTTCGCCGGCGCCGCCACCACCCGACTGCTGGGCTGGGTGGGCCGGCGCGAGCTGGACGACGTCCCGGCGTTGATCGAGACGATCACCGGGCGGCCTCGCTGACGGTCGCGTCCACGTGGTCGGGGAGCCGCGCCTCGACGTCGCGGACCTGCGGGCTGAGGTAGCCGAGCAAGCCGACCAGACCGGTGGCGGCGCCGGCGAGCACCAGCATGAGCGCCATCCCGGCGCCGGGGCCGACGCCCACCAGCGGGCCGAAGACCTCGGCGAGCCCGGCGCCCGGCCGCATCGCCGGCTCCATGATCCGGTCGGCCACCGGCCCGACGGCCACCATCGCCAGCGGCGCCGTCCCCTGGGCGATGAAGCGGCGGGCGGCGAACACCCGGCCCTGGACGTCGGGCGGCACCTTGGCCTGCCAGATCGCCTGGCTCGAGCCGTTGAGCAGCGGAACGATGAACGATCCCACGAAGGCCGCGGCCATCCACCACGGCTGCGACGGTCCGAGCCCGAGCGGCAGCGTGCC
>CAZJUA010000090.1:0-3911 GCA_964549045.1 uncultured bacterium
CGGGGTGCAGGTCACCGCCCCCGACCTCGAGACCGTCTTCCTGCAGCGCACCGGCAAGGCGCTGCGCGACCGATGAACGGCGGGTTCGGACGCACCCTGCTGCTGGTCGCCGCGCGCGACCTGCGCGGCCGCCTGCGCGACCGCTCCGCGCTCGCGATCGGCGTGGTGGCGCCAGTCGCCCTGGCCGTGATCATCAGCCTGGCGATCGGCGGCGACGGCGGCGGTTTCGAGGTGGTGCTCGGCCTCGCCGACCTGGACGGCGGACCGATCGCCGGCGTCCTGCGCGACGACGTGCTGGGCGGCGAGGGGCTCGCCGACCTGGTCACCGTGGTCCCATTCGACGACGTCGCCGCCCTCGAGTCGGCGCTCGAGCACTTCGACGTGGGCGTCGGTCTGGTGCTGCACCCCGGGATGGCCCGGCTCGAGGTGCTTCGCCACCCGCGCGCGCCCATCGGCGGCGAGGTGATCGAGGGGGTCGCCCGGAGCTTCGCCGCCCAGGCGACCGGGGTGCAGCAGGCCGTGGTGCTCGCCACCCGCTACGTGGTGGTCGGTCCGCGCGCCCTGAACGACCCGGACGCCGCCCGGGTGCCGTTCCGGATCGGCGAGATCGGCGAGCTCGCCGAGCAGGTGGCGGCCAGCCCGCTGCCGCTGCGGCTCCGCGACGCGTCGAGCGGCAGCAGCGACCGGTCCGCCGCGAGCTACTTCGGGCCGGGCATGGCGCTCCTGTTCGTGTTCTTCCTGCTGGGCAGCGCGCCCCGAAGCCTGCTGGCGGAACGCGCCCTCGGCACCCTCGACCGCGTGCGCGCCGCGCCGGTGCCCTTCGGCGCCATCGTGCTCGGCAAGGCGCTGGCCGTCATGCTCATGGGGCTCACGAGCATGGGCGTGGTGTGGGGCGTCACCGCGGTCGCGTTCGGCGCCCGCTGGGGGGCGCCGCTGGCCGTGCTGGCCCTGATGCTCGCGTTCCTGCTGGCGGCGCTCGCCATCGCCACGCTGGTGTCGGCCTACGTCCGGACCGAGTCGCAGGCCGACGGGTTGATCACGGTGGTCGCCTTCGTGCTGGCGATGCTCGGCGGCAACTTCGTGCCCATCGCGCAGATGCCCGAGGCGCTGCAGCAGCTGGCGCTGGTCACCCCCAACGGCTGGGCGCTGCGGGGGTTCACCACGCTGGCGGCCGACGGCGGCGGCGTCGGCAGCGTCCTGCTGCCCCTCGCGGCGATCGTCGCCTTCGCGGTGGCCGCGTTCGCCCTGGCCATCCCGGGTCTGAAGCGCCAGGTGGCGTCGTGAGCCGCGCCGTTCCGAGCACCGGGCGCGTGATGCTCGCGCTCGCGCGCGCCAAGCTGGCGCGCCTCAAGCGCGACCGCACCACCCTGGTGTTCATGTTCGCGGTGCCCTTCCTGCTCATCCTGCTGATCGGCCTCACGATCCCCGCCCCCGGCGAATCACCGCTGAGCACGCTCGGCCTCGTGGCGCCGGCCCCCGACGACGCGGGTGCGACCGCGTCGGCCCTGGTGCGGGCGCTCGAGGAGGTCCCGCTGGTCGCGTGGCGCGCGTACTCCGACGAAGCGGCGCTGGCGGCGGCCGTCCGACGCGGCAACGTGGTCGCCGGCGTGGTCGTCCCGCCCGACCTCGACGCGCTCGCCGGCGGCGAAGCGGCCGCCGTCCGCTTCGTCACCGATCCGGGGCGCGCGCCCCCCCTGGCGGCGCGCACCGTCGTCGAGCAAGCGGTGACGTCGCTCGCGGCCGAAGCGCGCACCGCCGTCGTGCTGGGCGATCGCTTCGGGGTCGACCCCGCAGGGGTGCAGGCGGCCCTCCCCGCCGACGTCGGCACCCAGGTGGCGGCGCGCCCGGTGGGCTCGATGGGCGACGTGCGCCCGGGCGGGTTCGCCTACTCGGCCCCGGCGTACCTGGTGCTGTTCGTCTTCATCAACACCCTGGTGACGGCGTGGGCGATGCCGGCGGACCGGGTCGCCCGCATCACCGCGCGCGCGCTCGCGGCGCCGATCACCCCGGCCCAGCTGCTCCTGGGCACCGGCGCCTTCCAGCTGCTGGTCGGCCTGCTCCAGGCGGCCGTCATCCTGCTGGTCGGATGGGGGTTGTTCGGCGTCGACTGGGGCGACGGCTGGGCCATCGCCGCGCTGATCGTGCTGTTCACGCTGGCGGCGACCGGCGCCGCGCTCTTGCTCGGCAGCGTCGCCACGAGCGCCCAGCAGGTCACCTCGATCGCACCCCCCATCGGCATCGTGCTCGGCATGCTCGGCGGCTGCATGTGGCCGTTGGAGACCGTCGGTCCCACGCTCCGCGCGATCGGCCACGCCACCCCCCACGCCTGGGCCGTGTCGGCCCTCGCGGACGTGATCGGCAACGGTGCGGGCGTCGCCGACATCGCAGGCGCGCTCCTGGCCCTGGCCGCGTTCGCGCTGGCCTTCTCGCTGCTGGCGCTGCGGGTCGCGGGGCGGCGGCTGACGGCGGACGCGCGGTGACCGGCTGTCGGGGGGCGCCGGGTGTCTGGGCCGCGGCCCACCCGTCGGCTCGCGCGGGATCCTGCGCGCCGGCGCCGGGATACGCGCGAACGGCGATGACGCCCTCGGGTGCCTGCGCGGCGGCCCGCGGTTCGGCGCCGACCCCGACGGCTGGCGCCGAACCGCGAACGAGCGATCGAACGGCGGTCGGCTACACGTAGAACGGGTACGCGGGATAGGCATACCCCGGCGCCCAGAACGGTGGGAACCCGTAGTGCCGGTACACGCTGGGGTAGTAGCCGTCGTCCCGGAAGGCCTCTTGGCGCCAGGTCTCGTCGGCCGTGACCGCCGGGTCGTACTCGGGGCCCTTGCCGACGTGCTCGCCGGTCTGGTCGATGGCGACGGTGTCCTTGGTGATGCGGGTCACGGCATCCACGGGGATGAGGAAGTGGCGGCCGCCGAGGCCCAGGAAGCCGCCCTCCTTGATCCTCAGGAACCGCACCTTGTGATCGTCGCCGTCGATGAGCAGGTCGTCGACGGAACCGATCACCTCGCCGTCGAGGTCGACGACCTTGTGGTTGCGGACGTCCTCGGCGGGATCCTTCACGTCGTAGGGTTCGTCGTTCAGGCTGAAGAGCGTGGGGGTGTCGGTCGGGTTCGCCATGGCATCCTCCTCGAATGAAGGGGGCGGCGACTGCGGGATACGACGCCTACCACCTCCACCCTAAAGGGGCCATATGACCGACGGGTCATCCCGCTGACATGCGACGGCACATGCCGCACGCCCGTGGCGAGGGCGCTCGCGAGGCCCGGCGCGACGCCCGCTATCCGCCCGCCAGTTCCAGACGCGCCGACACCACCATCGCGTGCGACCACAGGAGCGGCGATGCGGACGGGCCCCAGCGGCGCGTCCAGTACTCGAGGAACCAGGGGTCGGTACCCTCGGTGGGCACCTGCTCGGGGAGCCCGCCGTCGGCGCCGCGGTGGCGCTCCACGATGGCCAGCAACTCGGCGGCCCGCTCACGGCGCCCGGCGCGCGCATGGTGCCAGGCGAGGCCGGCGGTGAGCAGCAGCCAGGCGCCGCCGCCGTAGAAGGTGTCGCTGCGGTAGCGGAGCAGGCCGTCGGGCCGCCACAGGTCGCGCTCGATGAGCGCCAGGGTGCGCGCGAAGACGGGGTCGTCGTCGCCCACCAGGCCGAGCGGGGTGGCGAGCCAGACGAGCGAGGCGTCGACCGCCGGGTTGCGCGCCGACTTCACGAAGTGCCCGTCCTCGACGCAGCGATCGCGCAGGAACGCCCACGCCCGCTCGCCCTCGGCCGCGTAGCCGCCGCCGAGGAGACCGCCGGCCGCCCGCAGGCCGGCCGCCGCCGAGGCGAGCGTGCTGGTGTGGTGCTGCGTGCGGCCCTCCTCCCAGGCGTCGTAGCAGGGCTCGTCCCAGAAGGCGGCGAGGTAG
>CAZJUA010000091.1:0-6608 GCA_964549045.1 uncultured bacterium
CGAGGGCAGCGAGGTCCGCCTCGAGCGCTTCGACGGCTACTGGAACCCGGACCTGCCCTACCTCGACGGCGCCACCTTCCGCATCATCGGCGACGCCAACGCGCGCGTCGCGGCGCTGCAGGCGGGCGACGTCGACTACGTCGGCGCCGCCATCCCGCCCGAGCAAGTGCGCGTGCTGCAGGCGAACCCCGCGCTCAAGATCGCCTCGGGCACGGCCACGGCCGAGATCACGGTGGCGATGAACAACGCCCGCGCGCCGTTCGACGACCCGCGGGTGCGCCAGGCGATCACCCACGCGATCGACAAGGACGTCATCGTGGAGGGCGCCTTCTTCGGGCTGGGCACCGTGATCGGCACCCACATGAGCCCCTCCGAGGCGTACTACGTCGACCTGAGCGACACCTATCCGTACGACCCCGAGCGCGCCCGCGCGCTGCTCGCGGAGGCCGGCCACGCCGGCGGCCTCGCCTTCGACTTCGAGCTGCCCGAGCCCTACGCCATCGAGCGCCGCACGGGCGAGATCATCGCCCAGCAGCTGCGCGAGGTGGGCATCGACGTCAACCTGTCGGTCGTGGAGTGGGGCACCTGGATCCAGCGCATCTTCCTGGCGGCCGATTACGACATGACGATCATCGGCCACTCCGAGCCGCGCGACATCAACATCTACGCCAACCCGGACTACTACTACCAGTACGACAACCCGCGCGTGGCCGAGCTGCTCGCGCAGGCCGAGGCGGCGCCGACGGCGGAGGCCGAGACGGCCGCCTACCAGGAGATCGCCCGCGTCATCGCCGAGGACGCCGTCAACGTGTGGGTGTTCAGCCCCGCCAACACCGTCGCCGTCAGCGCCGACCTCTACGGCTTCTGGGTCGATCAGCCCACCCCGGCCCTCGACCTGACGCGGGTGTACCGCGCGCCGTGAGCCCGCGGGCGGCATGAGCCCTCGAACGCCGGCCCGGGACGCGCCGCACGGCACGGCCGGCCGGCGCCACCGAGGCGAGCGCCCCGGCCGATGAGATGACCCGCTTCCTCGCCCGCCGCCTCCTCACCACGCTCGTGAGCCTCGTGCTCGCGAGCGTGGTCGTGTTCGGCGCCGTCTTGGCGGTGCCGGGCGACCCTGCGGCCGTCATCCTCGGGATGAACGCCGCGCCGGAGGCGCTGGCCGCCGTGCGCGAGCAGCTGGGGCTCGACGTGCCCGCCCCGGAGCGCTACCTGCGCTGGCTGGGCGGCGTGCTGCGCGGCGACCTCGGCGAGTCGATCCAGTACCAGCGGCCGGTCGCGCGCCTCATCGGCGACCGCCTGGGTGTGTCGGTGCCGCTCACGCTGGCGGCGGCGCTGCTGGCGACGCTCGTCGCCGTGCCCGTGGGGATCGCCACGGCGCTCAAGCGCGGCACCGTGTGGGACCCGCTGCTCGTCCTGGCCTCGCAGGTGGGCGCGGCGATCCCGTCGTTCTGGCTGGGGCTGCTGCTGATCCTCGTGTTCGCCGTCGGGCTGGGGTGGCTGCCGTCGGGCGGCTTCCCCGGGTGGGACGTCAGCGTGGGCCGCTCGCTGCGGGCACTGGCGCTGCCGGTGCTGGCGCTCGGCCTGGGTCAGGCGGCCGTCATGACGCGCATGACGCGCGCCGCCATGCTCGACGTGCTGTCCCAGGACTTCGTGCGCACGGCCCGCGCCAAGGGGCTCGCGCGCCGCTCGGTCGTCGGCAAGCACGCGCTGCGCAACGCCCTGGTCACGCTGGTGACGGTGCTGGGTCTGACGCTGGTCAACGTGTTCGTGGGGGCGATCGTCATCGAGCAGGTGTTCGCGCTGCCCGGCATCGGGCGGCTGGTGCTCACGGCGATCGGCAACCGCGACTACCCGCTCGTGCAGGGCGTGGTGCTGCTGTACGCCACCGCCATCGTCCTCATGTCCTTCCTCGTGGATCTCTCCTACGGCTGGCTCGACCCGCGGATCCGCTACGCATGAGGCGTCGGCGACCCCCGCTGAACCTGCTCCTCGGCGGCACGCTGGTCGGGCTCGTCGTGCTGGCGGCGTTGGTCTCGTTCGTGTGGCTGCCGCACGACCCGCAGCGCCTGGACTTCACCACCCAGCTCGCCGGCCCCAGCGCGACGCACTGGTTCGGCACCGACCACTTCGGTCGCGACCTGTTCTCGCGGGTCCTGGTGGGCGCGCGCTCCACCCTCCTGGTGGGCGCCATCGCCGTCGCCATCGCGCTGTCGCTGGGCGCCCTGCTGGGCGCCGTGGCCGGTTGGGCCGGCGGCTGGGCGGACGAGGTCGTCATGCGGCTCGTCGACGTGCTGTACGCCTTCCCCGCCATCCTCATGGCCCTGCTGCTGGCGGCCGTCTTCGAACCGGGCACGGCGACCGCCATGGTCGCGATCGGGCTGGCGACCGTACCGATCTTCGCGCGCCTCATGCGTTCGTCGGTCGTGGCCCTGCGCGAGCGCGACTACGTCGAGGCCGGCCGCGCCCTGGGCGCCCGCAGCGCCCGCCTGCTGCGGGTGCACGTGCTGCCCGGCGCCGCCTCGCCCATCGTCGTGCAGGCTTCGCTGTCGCTGGCGGTGGCGGTGCTGGCCGAGGCGGCGCTGTCGTTCCTGGGCCTGGGCACGCCCCCCGACGTGCCGTCCTGGGGCAACATGCTGCGCGAGGCGCAGGGCTTCATGGTGCTCTCCCCGTGGGCGGCCCTGGCGCCCGGCCTGGCGATCGTGGTCACGGTGCTCGGCTGGAGCCTGCTGGGCGACGGGCTCCGCGACGCGCTGGACCCGACGACGCGGGGGTAGGCGGGCCCGCGCCCGGATGCACGGGGACCGCCGCCCGTTGGCCCGTCCGCCGCGCCCGGATAGGCTCGCACGATGCCCCGCCACCTCGACCAAGCCGCGACCGCGCGCCTCGTCGCATGGACCGTGCTCGCGGTCCTCGCGTTCGTGCAGGCGTACGCCGTGCTGCACGAGAGCGGGCACGCGTTGGCGGCCGCGGCCGCTGGCGGGAACGTGCGTACCATCGACGCCCGCGCGTGGTCGACCCGGCCGCACGCCGCCTACGACCTCTCCGGCGTGACCGACGGCCAGCGTGCCTTCGTGACCGCGGCCGGCGCGGTGCTCCCGCTGGCGGTGTGGGCGACGGTGGTCGCCGCGCTGCCGAGGACGCTCCCACCCACGCTGACGCTCGTGCGCTTCTTCGTGTCGATCGGGCTCCTTGCGGGGCTCCTCCCATGGATGGTCCTGCCGTGGCCGGCGCTGCACGCGTGGGCACCGCGCGACGACGTGGTGCGCTTCGCCCAGACGAGCGGTTGGCCGGCGGCCCTGATTGCCGTCCTCGCACTGGCCCTCATGCTCGGCGGCTTCGCGCTCTGGTGGCGGCGCGCGGGCGGGCTCGCGCAGCTGCGTGCGTTCCGGCGGATGGGGTCGCTCGCCGTGCCGACGCGGACCCTGGCCGTCACGGCGGCCGTGCTGCTCGGGAGCGTCTCGCTGGCACTGGGCCTGGTCGCCGCGTTTCCGGTCCGGGACGCTGACGCGCCGGGCGTCGGCGTGGCCCTACCCAACCACGAGCCGATCGCCGAGGTGACGCTCGACGGTTCCCCGTTCGACGGGGCTCTCGGCCACGGGGCGGCCGGTACGGCGCCGCTGCGACTCGTGCTCGGCTTCGAGGACGTGGCGGGTGGGCCCTTCCGCATCCTGCTCACGGACGCGACCGGTTCCGAGCGCGTCCTCGCGAGCTTCGGCCCAGGCACCATCATGGGCGTGGCCAGCAGCCGGCCACGGCTCGAGCTGCCGCCGGGTCCCTGGACGCTGCGCCTGATCGCCGAGGACACGCGCGGGCGGCTCCGCGCGTGGATCGCCGACACCGATGAACCGCCCGGCCCCTGACGGGACCGGGCGCAGCCTTGGCGGGTCGTGCGAGGGGGGCCCCATCGTGGAGCGCCGTACTCACATGCGCGGATCGAGCGCGTCGCGCAGGGCGTCCCCTAGCAGGTTGAACCCGAGGACGACGAACACGATCGCCAGCCCCGGGAACGTCGCCACGTGCGGCGCCACCGCAAGGTACTCGCGGCCGCGCGCGAGCATCAGGCCCCACTCGGGCTGCGGCGGGCGGGCACCCAGCCCGAGGAAACCGAGGCCGGCGGCGAACAGGATGGCGGTCGCCATCTGCAGGCTCGACTGCACGATGATCGGCGCCATCACGTTGGGGATGACGTGGTGGAAGAGCGTTGGCAGGCGGCGCCTGCCGAGGGCGGCCGCCGCCTCGACGTACTCGCGGTTCTTGACCTGCAGGACCGACCCGCGCACCAGGCGGGCATAGATCGGGACGGACGCCACCCCGACGGCAATCATCACGTTGCCGAGGCCCGTCCCGAAGGTCGCGACGAGCACGATCGCCAGGAGGATCCCGGGGAACGCGAGCAACGTGTCGATGATCCGCTGCACGATCATGTCCGTCGTTCCCCCAAGGAAGCCCGAGATGGCACCCGCGGGGACGCCGATGCCGATTCCGATCGCGATGGAGATCAGGCCGATGAACAGCGAGATCCAGGCACCGTGGATGAGACGAGAGAGCAGGTCGCGGCCCTGCTCGTCCGTGCCGAGGGCGTAGAAGCGAACCGGGCCGTCGACCCCGAACAACCTGAGGTCACTCCCGACCAGGCCGAACATCCAGGTCCACGGGTCACCACGGACGAGCAGGCGAACGGGGTACGCCTCGCTGTCGTCCACGCGGACACCGCCGACGGGGCTGCGCGTCACCGGGTTGACCCAGATGCCGAACTGCCCCTCGGGCCCGCGGAACGACACGCCGACGCCGGGCGGGATGTAGGTGGCCCGGAGGCTCTGTTGGGTGGGCGGGTACGGCGCGAGGAACGGCGCGAGCGCCACCACCACCAGGAAGAAACCGATCACGGTGATGCCGAAGACGGCGAGCGGGTTGCGGAACAGGCGCCGGCGCCAACGCGGCGCACGCTTCGCTTCTTCAAGGATGGCCACGGTCGCGGTTGCATCAGTCATAGCGGATCCTCGGATCGATGAAGCCGTACACGAGATCGACGATCAGGTTCACCGCGATGAACGACACCGCGATCAACAGGACGGCACCCTGCACCACGGGGTAATCGCGCGCCAGGATCGAGACCACCAGCAGGCCGCCGATGCCGGGCCAGGTGAACACGGTCTCGGTGATGACCGCGCCCGCCAGCAAGGCGCCGAACTGCAGGCCGATCACCGTGACGACGGGGACCAGCGCATTGCGCAATGCGTGCTTGAGCACGACGGCTCGCCAGAAGAGCCCCTTGGCGCGCGCCGTCCGGACGAAGTCCTGGTTGAGGACCTCGAGCATCGAGGAGCGCGTCATGCGGGCGATGATCGCCATGCTGGACAACCCGAGGGTCAGCGCCGGCAACACGAGATGCCGAAGCGTCCCGCGACCGGCGACCGGAAACCAGCCGAGTTGCACCGAGAAGATCAAGATGGCGAGCAGACCGAACCAGAAGACTGGCATCGAGACACCGATCAAGGCGCCCAGCATCACCGCCAGGTCGATGGGGCTGTTGGGTCGCAGCGCCGCGAGGATGCCCGCCGGTATGCCGAAGACCAGGGCCACGACGATCGCGCCGAGGGCAAGCTCGAGGGTGTTCGGGAAGAAGGTCGCGAGATCGGACGTGACGAGCCGCTTGGTCCTCGTCGACTCACCGAGGTCACCCTGCAGGACGCCCGTCACGAAGCGGGTGAACTGCCGCGGAATCGAGTCGTTGAGGCCGAAGCGCTCGCGGATGAGCTCGATGGTCTCGGCGTCGGCGAACTCACCTGCCAACAGCTGCGCGGGGTCCCCGGGGGCGAGCCGGACCATCGCGAACACGATGACCATGACCCCTAGGATCGAGGGGATCGCGATGAGCACGCGCCGGAGCGTGTATTGGAGCAACTCGTTACCTCGTTCGTCCGTGGATGCCCGTGCGCGCCGCACACCCGGCACGTTCGGCGCACGTCGTGGAGATAGTCTGGATCAGATATGGGGGCTGGCGCGCCCCTGTCGGGGCGCGCCAGCGGATCGGTCAGCGCAGGCTGGCCTTGTGCGCGAGGTAACGCTCGGTCGGGTGGATGACCAGACCTTCGACGTTGTCGCGGACGGCGACGAGCTGGGTCTCGCTGTGCAGGAACAGCCAGGCGGCCTCGTCCCAGATGATCTGCATCGCGTCCGCGTAGAGCTGCTCGCGCAGGGCAGGATCGGGGTTGGAGCGCGCCTCGTCGAGCAGGGCGTCGACGACGCTGTTGCTGTAGAAGGAGCGGTTCGAGCCGTTCGGCACGTGCTGGCTGGTGTGGAACAGCGCATACAGGCCGTAGTCGGCATCGCCGGTCACGGTGCCCCAGCCGAGCATGGCGAGGGGTACCTCGTTCTCCTCCGCCGCCACGTTGGTCTTCTCGAGGTAAGCGGCCCACTCGAGCGTCTCGATGGTGGCGTCGATGCCGACCTCGGCAAGCTGGCTCTGGATGGCCTCGGAGATCTGGATGTCCTGCAGGTAGCGGCCGTTGGGGCTGTACAGCGTGGTGCTGAAGCCGTCCGGGTAGCCGGCCTCGGCCAGCAACGCCCTCGCCCTCTCGGGGTCGTAGTCGTAGTTGCCGACC
>CAZJUA010000092.1:0-4093 GCA_964549045.1 uncultured bacterium
ACCCCGCCGCCCCGCCGCGCCGACGGCGGGGGCCCACCCCCGAGGAGGTGATCGCCCCGGACATCCTGCCCCCGCCGTGACCGACGCCCCCATCGATTCCGCTCGAACAAGGAGTTCCGCATGCGACGTACCCTCAGCCTGATCGTGGCGCTGCTCGTGCTCAGCCTGGCCAGCGCCCAATCCCTCACCTTCTGGACGACCGAGGAGCAGCCCGAACGCATGGCGGTCCAGGAGGAGATCGCCGCCGACTTCGAGGCCGCGACCGGCATCTCGGTCGACGTCGTGCCCGTCACCGAGAGCCAGCTCTCCGAACGCATGACCGCCGCCTTCGCCGCGGGCGACCTGCCCGACGTCGTCTTCCACCCCGTCAACTACTCGCTGGGCTGGGCCGAGGCCGGCATCCTCGACACCGCCGCCGCGACCGAGGTCATCGCCGACCTCGGACGCGCGACCTTCGGTTCGGGCGCCCTCGAGCTCGTGGCCTTCGGCGACGAGACCGCCGCGGTCCCGATGGACGGCTGGACCCAGCTGCTGCTCTACCGCGCCGACCTCTTCGAGGCACAGGGCCTGGAGCCGCCGACGAGCTACGAGGCGATCTTGGCGGCCATCGACGCGCTGCACGACCCGCCCAACATGTACGGCTTCGTCTCTGCGACCGACCCGAGCCAGGACTACTTCATGCAGGTGTTCGAGCACTTCGCCCTGGCGAACGGCGTGCAGCTGGTCGACGACGCGGGCGACATCACGCTCGACACGCCGGCCATGCGCGAGACCTTGGAGTTCTACCAGGCCCTCGCCGACGCCAGCCCGCCCGGCAACCTCTACTGGCTGCAGTCGCGCGAGATCTACCAGGACGGCAGCGCGGCGATGATCGTGTGGTCGCCCTTCATCCTGACGTCGCTGGTCGGCCTGCGCGACTCGGTGCCCGTTCCGGTCGACGCGGACTACTACAGCGGCTGGCTCGCCGAGAACACCGGTTTCGTCACCAACATCGCCGGCCCGAGCAACCCCGAAGGCGCCGGCTGGGCGCAGATCAGCTACGCGGGCATCACCGTGGACGCCGACATCGACGCCGCCCAGGAGTTCGTGAAGTACCTCGTCTCCGACGGCTACCTCGACTGGCTGTCGATGGCCGCGCACGCGAAGTTCCCGGTGCGGCGCGGCACCCCGGAGCAGCCGAACCTCTACACCGAGGGCTGGTCGCAGCTCGAGATCGGCATCGACCGCTTCCAGCCGATGACCGACTTCTTCTCCGCCGACGTCATCGACGCGATGGTCGAGGGCCTCGAGACCGGCAGCCGCTGGGGCTTCGCCCAGGGCGAGGGCGCGCTGGTCGGGCGCCTCTACGGCACGCGCATCATGAGCGAGATCGTCCGCGACTTCCTCGACGGCGGCCGCACGGTCGACGAGACCGCCGAGACGCTGCAGCAGCGGGTCAACGCGCTGCGCTGATCCGGCCTTCGGGTGGTGGGACCGGCGGTGCCGGCCCCACCACCCGCACCACGCCTCCGGGCCGCGCGTCCGAGCCCGCCCAGAACGCCCTATCTTGCACCCGAGGAGGACCCGCATGGCGGTACGCCGCTCGACCCTGGCCGCCCGCGAGGCGCGGCTCGCCTACTGGATGCTGGCGCCGACCTTCGCCGTCATCCTGCTCATCGTCCTCGTCCCGGTCCTGCTCACCGTATGGCTCAGCTTCAAGCCCGTCACCCTCGCCGACCTGCGCGCGCCCGCGCCCGTCGCCAACGAACGCGTCCTCGAGCAGCCGCAGCAGCCCGGCGAGGAGCTCGTACTGCGTCTGACGATGCGCAACGGCAGCCAGCGCGTGGCGCTCCGTGCGGTCACCTGGGAGAAGGCGCTGCCCGCCGGGCTGACCCTCGCCACGGACGAACCGCGCTGCACGCAGGCCGACGGCGTCGTGCGCTGCGCCTTCGGCACCTGGGAACCCGGTTACCGCGAAACGCTCGAGCTCGCCTTCCGCGCCGACGCCGCCTACCTCGACGCGGGCGCCCCCGAGATTCGCGAGGCGCCGACCGACATGCGCGCGCGCGCCGAGAACGTGCTGACCAGCTTCGTGTTCACGCTGGACAACTACCGCCGCATCCTGACCGGATCGGAGTTCTGGCCGACGCTGCGCATCACCCTCGGCTACACCATCTTCAGCTCCATCGGCTCGATCCTGCTCGGCCTCTTCGCGGCGATGCTGCTCAACGGTCAGTTCCGCGGGCAGGGGCTGCTGCGCGGGCTGTTCCTCTTCCCCTACGTCGCCCCGGTCATCGCGGTCGCGTTCGTGTGGGCGTTCTTCCTCGACCCCTTCAGCGGCACGGTCAACGCGCTCGGCCAGCGCTGGGACCTGCTCGCCGGGCCCGTCAACTTCCTGGGGCAGCGGGCGATCGACGTCAGCCTGCTGGGCTTCACGTTCGCCTTCCCGCTGGCGCTGACCACGGTCATCGTGTTCAGCTCGTGGAACTACTTCCCGTTCGCGTTCCTGTTCATCCTGGCGCGGCTGCAGGCCGTCCCCATGGACATGTACGAGGCCGCCGACGTCGACGGCGCCGGGCCCTTCGCCAAGTTCTGGTACATCACGCTGCCCAACCTCGCCGGCATCCTGGCGGTCCTGTTCCTGCTGCGCTTCATGTTCCTGATCAACAAGTTCGAGGACATCTTCCTGCTCACCGGCGGCGCCGCGGGCACCAAGAACCTGCCGGTGCTCGTCTACGACGAGGCCTTCGCCCGCGCCGACATCGGCTCCGGCTCGGCGGTGGCGATGATCCTGTTCGTGGTGCTGCTCGCGTTCATGTTCCTCTACTACCGCTTCGCCCCGGAGAGCGAGCGATGAGCGCCGTCGCCGCCCGCCCGCGCCCCGCCCGCTCGGCCGGCGGCCTGCTGCTGGCCGCCCTGGTCGGCGCGCCGACCGTCGCGCTCCTCGTCGTCGCCTGGGCGCTCGTCGCCACCCTGGTCGGCGGCCTCGTGACCACCCTCCCCGTCGGCCCGGCGCTGCTCCTCGGCCTGCTGTTGGGCGCCGCCGTCGGGCTCTTCCGCGGACGCACCGACACCGCGCCCGCCGTGGCCGTCGGCGCCGGGCTGGCGCTGGGCCTCGCCTGGCTGCTGCTGACCGGCTTCCGTCCGCTGGGTCTTGCCGAGGTGCGTCCTCTGTGGGGCGTCGCACTCGCCCTGCTCTCGTTCGGCCTCGCCGGGCAGCTGGTCCGCTACGCGCTGCGCGGCATCGACCTCGGCCGGCTCTACCGCGACACCGTGGAGCGCGTGCTGGTGCGCCTGCTGCGCGGCGCCGGCTTCGCCTTCTTCCTCACGATCATCCTCTTCCCCTTCTGGTACATGCTGGCGGCGAGCCTCAAGGACCGCTCCGAGATCCTGCGCGATCCGGCCAGCCTGTCGATCGAGTTCGGGCGTGGCGTGGCCGAGTTGCTGCGCGGCTACACCGAGGTGCTGTTCACCTTCGACTTCCTGAACTTCATCGGCAACAGCGCCCTGGTCGCCTTCGTCACGATGGTCGTGACGCTGGTCATGGCGGTGCTCGGCGCCTACGCCGTCACCCGCCTGGCCTTCCCGGGGCGCACCGTGCTGTCGCGCGCCATCCTGCTGATCTACATGTTCCCGGCGATCGTGCTGGTCATCCCGCTCTACGCCGTCTTCACCCAGCTCGGGCTGCGCAACACCCTGCCGGGCCTGCTGATCGTCTACCCGGCGACGACCATCCCGGTCGCGCTGTACATGCTGCGCAGCTACTTCCTGACGCTGCCGAAGGACCTGGAGGAGGCCGGGCTGATCGACGGTTGCACCCGCGCGCAGGTGATCTGGCGCATCACCCTGCCGTTGGCGATGCCGGCGATCGCGTCGGTCGGCCTCTACGTCTTCATGATCGCGTGGAACGAGTTCCTGTTCGCGTTCATGTTCCTCGACGACCCGGGGATCTTCACGCTGCCGCGCGGGATGGTCATGCTCAACAGCCAGGAGGTGCCGCGGCAGTACCTCATGGCCGGCGCGATGATCATCACGCTGCCGATCATGATCCTGTTCTTCTGGTTCGAGAAGTACCTCGTCGGCGGCCTGACGGCCGGCGGCGTCAAGGGCTGAG